>CAZXMP010000215.1:0-4621 GCA_964641575.1 uncultured Chitinophaga sp.
CCATTCAGGAGGTGATCACACTGGTGGTGTTCGGTTTCTTCGCTGTATTATACCTGAAAGAACCTTTCCACTGGAGATACCTGGTGAGTTTTGCTTTTTTGCTGGGAGCGGTTTACTTCATGTTCAGTAAAAAATTCGGATAAGTATTATCTCACTCAATACCTGGTTTTGTCCGTTGTTGCTCCTTCGATTTTTGGCGACGGCTAAAATCTGATTTTACCTTATGAACAAAGGCGCTAAGCAAAAGGTACAACCCGGTGCATAAAAGGGTAGATGCAACTAAACCCCAGCCATACCACTCATCTTCTTTTGTTCTTTCGAAGCAGGCGTATACAATTACAAAAACACTGGCGATTACCGCAGCAAAACCAAAAAGCAGCTTTGTTAAGAATTTATCGGAATGACTGGCCATACTGGGTTAGTTTTGGTGAGGTTTAAAGTTCTCAAAAATAAGGAAAAAATAATTTTGTGTTAATAGTCATTTCTATGACCATTATAGTTTTTAGGTTATTATAATTTTATCTGGTAATTAATAAGTATGAAAAAATTTATATGCTCTTTCAGTTTGGCAATTTGTGTATTACTTGTAGCAGCACAAGAGGCGCCGGAAGGATTATTTATTGCATCAAAGGCTCCCAATTTTAAAGCAAAAAATCAGTATGGTGCTGATGTGGAGTTAAAAGACCTGCTGAAAAAGGGGAAAGTGATATTGGTGTTTTACAGGGGACAATGGTGTCCGTATTGCAATAAGCAATTATCAAGATTACAGGATTCAATCCAATTTATTACGGATAAGGGTGCTACGCTGGTTGCTGTTTCACCCGAAATGCCGGATAATGTCAGCAAAACATTAGAAAAAACAAAAGCTCAATTCTCAGTCCTGTATGATAAGGATATGAAGATCATGAAAGCTTATGATGTAGAATTTGAAGTGCCGGAAAATACGGTTACCCGTTATCGCAATACAGGAATTGATTTAGAGAAAAACAATGGTAACAATGGAAAATTTCTTCCAATACCCGCTGTTTATATCATAGATAAAGAATCTACAATTACTTATCGGTTTTTTGAGCAGGATTATAAAAAGAGACCCAGCGTAAAAGAACTTCTTGATAATTTGTAATTCATTGTTTCTTTTCCGTTACTAAACAGAGCGACTGGCTACGAATGTAATTTCCTTTATACAATATTTCTGGTTCATCCACTGGTATTCCATTAATGAAATGCAGGTTGTTCTCCTGTACTAAACTTTTCCAGCTATCTACTGTGTAAGCAGTAAAGCCATATCGGGTAAAAGGCATTTGCTCAATACTTTCTTTTGTTCTGATTATTGCATAAAACTTGCCTCCCGGTTTTAGCACCCTTTTTATTTCCTGTAAATGAGGTTGCGGAGTATCCCAGAAATAAACAACATTGATACAAAAAATTGTATCAAAACAATTATCCGCAAATGGAAGTTTATCGCTGCTGCCATGATGCAGTTGTAGTTTTCCTGTTGAAATTAGTTGTTGATTATTTTTTGTAGCAGCTTTTACCATTGTCTCAGAAAAATCAATTCCGCTTAGTTGCAAGCCAGCTGCCTGTGCAAAAACTTTTTCAAAGAAATTACCATTGCCAAATCCAATCTCAAGAATAGCCTCTCCCGGTTTAATTTTCATACAATCAAAAGCAAAATCGTAGAGAAAGCCGTTGGCCTTATTCATCATTTCGCCAACTTTATTACCCATCGCTCCGCTAGGTTTGCGAAGCTGCCGGGCCATGGCTTTGAATTTCAGTTGTTGAAAAAATTGTTTGAACATTTTAGGAATTAGGTATTGGTTAAATAGTTTATTGGGAATGCATGATGTTGTAATTAATAAAAACATTTAATCCGACACGATCCTTATCAACCATTTAACAAGTTAACTAGTTAACCAATCGATCACCTCCAAATAATCTTTGCTACTTTGCCATTATTTCCTGCCAGGTAAATAGTGGTTCCCAATTTTGCGATCCTGCATACATTAAAACTTTCCTTGCTGATCCATTGCCATTCTTTACCGCCATTCGAGGAGTAGTCAACACCATTTAATCCACAGGTCATAATATCTTTCATCGATAAAAATTCTACGCTGCTTCTATAGCCATGTGGCGGTACTTTAGGAGCTTTCCATGTTTTACCACCATCATTACTTATAAAACAATTATTGTTGATTGAGTTGGAGCTGTCTTTACTAAAATCACCACCTACCACAATTATTTTTTTACTTCCTTTTAAGTTGCCATTATCATATACCGCCACAGAATTAGCACCGGTGGATTCCTTTCCTTGCACAATAGGAAGTAGGGTAGAGGAATTCTCTGTAAACAATCTTGATTTTGTACCACCGCTTACTAAAAAGAAATTGTTATCTCTGAAAAAACGGATATTGGTTCCACTTGCTGCAAAAAAAGCTTCGCCCGAATCTAAGGTTGGTCTTTTATCAGCTGCCCATTCCTGCCAGCTTTCGCCGCCATTCACTGTTGCAGCTATAAAAGCTTTTCCATCTATGGGGTCGCCTACTACCATTCCCCATTCTCTGCCTAAAAAATGTATCGCATCCAAAAACATTCCTTTGGCATTGCTTTCATACATTACTTTCCACGATTCACCGCCGTCTGTTGTTTTTAAAATACAGGCAGGTTTTTCAACTCCCATAATAATTGCAGTGCTTGCATCAAAAGCTTCTATATCCCGAAACTCTGTTTTTTCAAAACCTTTTACAGTAAACCAACTCCAGTTTTTACCACCACTGTTAGACCTGCCCACTATGCCATTGCTGCCACTTACCCAAATTACATTATCATTTACAACACTCAGTCCCCGGATACTTGTTTTGGTGCCGGAAGTAAGCAGCTCTATAGTGGAGGATTGTGCAAAAGCCTCAGTAGATAAAAAAATTAAGAATGAAAGAAGAACGGTGTACGTCAATCGCATATTAGTTTAATAAGAAGGTAAATTAAAGGGTGTTATTCATATTTCACCATTGTTCTTTTAGAAGAACCATCATCAAACAATTCAAATACTGCATAAGCCGGTGCAAATTCCTGGAAAGATCCTTTCCACCAGTTGCCGCTGATAGCTCCATTGCAATAATATTTAATACCAAGATAATCCAATTCATCCTGCAAATGTATGTGGCCGCTCAGGCAAACTTTGATGTTCGGATACTTTATAAATATTTTCTTCAACTGGATAAAATCAGTATGCATCAGGTTACGCTGAATTTTCAAATCACCATTTGCTTCTGTTTTATCAAAAAACAAACCGGCACAAATTGATAAAATAGGAATATGAGAAACAATGCATATAAATTGATTGGCAGGAGTTCCAGCTAATTCTTGTTCCAGCCATTTAAGTTGTTCTTCATCTATTTTAGCGATATAACCACCGGCGGGATTTAGTTGAGTGCTGTCTAATACAATAAATTTCCAATTGCGGTTGGTATAACTATAAAACCTGTTTTTCATTTGTAGTGTTTCCACCACCCATACTTTCCCATAGAGGCGGTCAGTCTCTGGTCTATTTTCTTTGATGAACCAACCCCACACATCATGATTGCCGATGGTATGATAAACAGGTAAGCTGTTTTCTTTTTGTAAAATTGATTTAAACAAGTTCCATTGTATGGAAGTGTTTTCTTTGTCAATAGCTAATGCATCCATGATGGAATCACCACCATTAATAATAAAATCAACTTTGGGAGTTAACTTTTGTACATGATTCAATGCCTTTGCCATACCTGTCTCGGGTATAGCACCCGGCTTAATATGTATATCTGATAAAAAAGCAAATCGCAGGGGTTTGTTTTTCTCCTCATTGGCAAAAGATAAGGAGGGCAGGAGTGTGCTGCCAATTACCGCTGCTGATGTTTGCAGAAAATGTTTTCTTTTCATATCTCTGATTATTATTGAGACATTATTTTTTCAGCTGTTCCTTTAATTCCGCTTTACTTACCAATCCCTGCTTTCGCCAAACTTCCACTCCATTCTTATAAATAATAAAAACCGGGATGGGTTCAATATTCAATTCTTTTAAAAGATTTGTATGTACGCCGGCATCAATTTTTATAAAGATGAATTCATTCTTCTTATCTGCTATTATATCTTGTAAAATAGGTTCCATTTTTACACAGGGCGGGCACCAGGTGGCACCTACATCCACCAACACCGTTCCGTTGGTCGGGATACTTTTTTGGTATTCCTCCAATGTCATTTGCGGTTGGTTAGAAGAGCCTTCTAACGGCTTCTCTGCTTTTTTCCATGCATTAATACCGCCGGATAATTCAATCACATTTTTAAAACCATTATTACGCATCCAGTCGGCAGCGGCAGCACTACGACCACCTACCAGGCAATACACATAAACTGGTTTGTCTTTATCTATGTGCTGAACCCTATCGGTAAATTGTGTTTTATTAGTCCAATCAGCCTGTAAAGCATTTTTAATATGGCCGGTATTAAATTATGTTGTATTTCTTAAATCAAAAATCTGCACTTTAGTTGCTATAATAACTTTTTCAAACTCATCATCGCTTGCCTGACAGGTAGAAACGGCCTGACCTTTTCAGGAAATAAAACCGAAAAATAAATTGACAAAAAT
>CAZXMP010000216.1:0-4589 GCA_964641575.1 uncultured Chitinophaga sp.
GTTCGATCGCAATGAAAAACGCATTGTGGTTTCTCATACACGCATTTGGGAGCAGGGCCAGGTAGAAGTAGCTGAAGCCGCTAAGAAAGAAGTTAGAGCTGAAGCTGATAAAACCAAGAAGGCAGTAAAAACAATCCAAAGCAAAGTAGAGAAGTCTACCTTAGGTGATTTGGGTGTGTTGGCAGAACTGAAGAAGAAAATGGAAGGTGGTAGCAGCGACGAAGCTGCTTCTACTGAAGAAGAAGCGAAGCCAGAATAATTCGAAAGAATATTCTTACCATACCAAAGCCCTCATATTAATTTATGAGGGCTTTTTTAATACAATTATTTACCCGGTTGCATTACTACTAGCATCGTCCCTTGCGGCCGAAGGCCTGTTAATTTATTTTCTTCCGGTGGAAGAAAATAAATTAATCACTCTTGTACTGTAGTAACACAGATGAGCATTTTGCATTCAACCCTATATACTTTAGAAATCCCTAAGTTCTTTGGTGCAATTTCGAACCAGGAACAATTATAAATTGTTAATTATTATTTCTTAATTGTAATTTCAACAATCATTGCCACTCAAAACTAATCCGAATGGCTTCCATCGGCGAACGGTTAAGAAATTTTCATCCGGTACGAAAACTAGTTTACTTCTTTGTAGGCTTATTTTCCTATCCCGGACTTGCCATCGTTAATAAGCTGAAAATAACGGGCACGGAACATATCAGCCATTTACCCAGGCAACGGGTTCTCTTTGTTAGCAATCATCAAACATACTTCGCCGATGTAATTACCTTCCTTCATATTTTCTGTGCTATTAAATGGGGTAAAAAAAATCGCCTCGGTATTCCATACTATTTACTAAATCCATTTACCAGAGTAAATTATGTAGCAGCAGAAGCCACCATGAAAGGAAGTTTAATAAGCCGTTTGTTTTTATTGGCAGGAGGCTTAACTGTAAAACGTACATGGAACGAAGGTCCAAAAAAAGAAGTACGAAAAGGATTAGATGCTTCGGATACAAGAAAAATCTTCAAAGCATTGGAAAATAATTGGGTGATCACTTTTCCGCAGGGAACCACCAAGCCATTTGCACCAGGGCGAAAAGGCACTGCTCTTATTATAAAACAAGTGAAGCCTGTTGTAATTCCCGTAGTGATAAACGGATTCTGGAGAGCCTTTAATAAAAAGGGATTGAAATTTAAAAAGAAAGGAACACTGTTGTCGGTAACATTTAAAGCACCATTGGAAATTGATTATGATTCACCGGCAGAAGATATTCTTGCACAGATAATGGATTCAATAGAGCAAAGTAAAAAACACATGATGATGGGAAAGCATCATTGGCAAACAGTAGAGAATTAAGTCCGAAAGACAGTAAAGTCAGCAAGACCGGAAATTAAATTTCCCAGGGCTTTAAGAGGAACTTTATTTGCAGATTATTTCTTTCCGACTTCCGGTCTTCCGGACTTTCTGACTATTCTGTTAGTCTTTAACAAACAAAGCTTTCAACTCTGCAGCATCATCTGGTTTCATTTTTCCGCCTAGTATTAAACGTAACTGTCTTCTTCGTAGCGCTCCGTCAAATAATTTTTTCTCTTCTTCTGTTTCAGTAACCAGTTGCGGAACAACTCTTGGTTTACGATTTGGATCTAATGCAACGAATGTATAATAAGCCTCATTGCTTTTGTATTTATATTGTTGCGTTAAGTCTTCGCCCCAAACTTTCATATGTATTTCCATTGAGGAAGTAAAGGCTCTTGTAACTTTTGCTTCTATATGAACAACGTTTCCAAGTTTTATAGGATTTTCAAATGAAATATTATCAACTGAAGCAGTAACTACCGGGGCATTACAATGTTTTTGTGCTGATAGGGCAGCCGCAATATCCATCCAGTACATCAGTCTTCCACCCATTAAATTCCCAAATACATTCGTATCATTAGGTAGTACCAATTCCGTCATTATCGTAATACTCTGTGATGCTTTTTTAGCTTCCATAATAAGGAAAATTTTGGCAAAGGTACTGTATATGAAATGATTAATAGGAGCGGATTCACATATTTAGTTGCCGGAAACTGTGCTGTTTTTTTGCCACAAAAAAATCATGCATGGTTGTATCAAATTGTATTATCTTTTTAAAAAGAACAAGTGAAGTTTTGGTGTCTTCTGATTATTTCTTTTACTCATCTTTCAGGTGTGGCACAGGATCTTTCTGGAACCTGGGAGGGAGTTTTTTATTCAGAACGATTAGGAAAGCGCAGCGAATTTTATATTCGTATTTACCTGGAACAAGAAGATGATTTTGTTTGGGGAGTATGCGAGGCAATGAGTGTAGAGAAAAGCAGGGTAAGAGATGTAGCTGATTTTTATGAAGACGAATTAAGATGCCGCTATCCTGTTTTAGGTACAGTGCCAACTATCCTTGAGAAGAACAGCCATGTTTCAATAAACACTCATAGTGCAGCCACTATTTTTATGGGTCCTCGTTTTTGTGAAACGTTCTCTTCTTTTCTTTTTTATTATGATGTAGAGGATTCAATAGCCCAGTTATCAGGGGAGTGGATTTCTTCAATAGGAGTTAATATAAGAGCTACTACAGGAGCTAATAAAATTTTATTAAAGCGATTGTCTGGAAAAACTCCCGGATTTATAGAAGAGTTTCACCCTGGCCGTGAGAAAAAAATGCGAATATCCGGCAAGTCAGAAAATGATAAAAAGGAGAAAGACAAGAAAAATAAATTCACCTTATTTAAAAAGAAGACTGACCGTAATAATGATGATATTGCTGTACAAGATTCAACTTCCACAAAATCGACTGATGAAGAAGCAACCAATGATATAAGATTACAAGAAGTGCAACAGAGGCTGGAATTAGATACCACATCAGTAGAATTAATGTTGTATGACAATGGAGTAGTAGATGGCGATGTAGTTTCCTTATTTCTAAATGATGTAAAAGTGGCTGACAAGATCAAATTAACTGAAAAGCCATTTCAGCTTCAATTAGAATTAGAAAAGGGTAAGGAAAATCAGTTAAGGTTGTATGCTGAAAATGTTGGTCAAATACCGCCAAATACTGCGGTGTTGATTATTAAAGCTGGTAAAAAACGTTACGATGTAAATTTATCTTCCTCACTGCAGCGGGATGCAGTTGTTATTTTGAATGTAGGCAACTAGCCTGCTTTTTGTTTAATTGTATACATAGAGAAATAGGTATTGTTTTTCATCAGGAGTTTTTCGCATTTTTTCCAATAGCTGAAGAATGAATTATTAAAACTGGTTACCTCCGGGAAAAGCCATGTTCTTTCCTCTTTTTTCCCAGGATAATGTTTGAAAGCAGGGTTCTCTTTTGAATAAATAGCCGGAAACTGTTGCAGACCCGGTATATTTATTACTTCACCTGTAAATACCTGCAGGCCAGGTATATTTTTTGAAAGTCCCATGATAAACTCAACTACTTTTTCGCTTACCGGGTATTGATTAAAATGTGATGGCTCCAGTAGTAACACTCTGTTAGCGGCCATGTCTTTATGCCATAACGGGTCAAGGTTATACGAGTTGTAGATTAATAATGGGAGAGAAGAATCTAATTCCGGTACAGGGGTTGCTGGCAACGATGTTTTTAATTGCAGGGAAGTGGATTTGGAAAGCTCTTGAGGCACAGTCATAGTTGGCAATTCATCATAGCTTCTATCTAAATAAGAATTCTCTTGAAAAGTGCCGGTATATTTATTTATGTTTTCCTGGTTGCAAAAGTATTGTTTGGTAGAAAATGTACCGGCTACCCATTGCCAGCTACAGGTATTACTGGCAATATCTCCATCCAGTAAATGATAGTACATCCATTGGGAAGGTATTTGCCAATTTGCTTTGCCAATGTTGGTTATAATGCTGGCGGTGTACATTCTGATGTGGTTATGCATATAACCCTTTTCATATAATGCTGTAATTCCTTTGTCAACAGCAATAATTCCTGTTGATGCCTCCAGTAGCGAAACAGGCATCTGGGTATGTAGTATTTGCTGGTAACGTTTACGGATGTCATTAAATATATCGTCTTCTAAATGTTGCCATACCCTTTGAAAATATTCTCTCCAGGCTAATTCCTGGATTAGTTTTTTGCAAATATCAATTGTATAACCCTTAGAGAGAAGCGATTCAACAACCTGTTGGCTATTAATTACTCCCCTTGAAATATAGGGCGAAAGATAAGTGACGGCCCCGTCAAGAAAATTTCTTGTTGTGGCATATTGTATCGGGTCTATTTTATCGATTCGCTCAAGTATTTCTGTGTATGAAACCGGGAAAGTAAATTGTTGCATGAATTAATAACAAATGTGCTGTTTATTGGTTGTATTGGAAGCGGTATATAATATTGTTTTATAATTCTCTTGATTAAATAATGATTTCTTTAACAGAAAAAGATATTGATCGCATCATTGAAATGGGTTGGGAAGACAGAACCCCTTTTGAGGCTATCGAATACCAGTTTGGCCTGTCTGAAAAGCAGGTAATTGAGCTGATGCGTCGTTACATGAAGAAAGACAGTTTTTTAATGTGGCGAAAAAGAATGAATGGGAGGGTGAGCAAGCATGCCC
>CAZXMP010000217.1:0-4515 GCA_964641575.1 uncultured Chitinophaga sp.
GATTACTATCCCTTCGGGATGATGATGCCGGGACGGTCCTATACTGCTGGAAGCGGCTACCGGTATGGGTTTAATGGAAAGGAACAGGATAATGAAATTTCCGGACAGGGTAATCAGTATGATTATGGATTCCGAATTTATAATCCAAGGCTAGGCAGGTTTTTGAGTGTAGACCCATTGACCCAATCTTACCCTTGGTATACTCCATATCAATTTGCGGGTAATATGCCGATTTGGGCAACTGATGTAGATGGTTTAGAGGAACTTAAAGCAACTAAAAAGGTGAAAATATTTGCTATTAGTGCTAGTGGTCGGGCACTTTCAGATGGTGAAACATTTACCGAAAATTTTGGGGGCAAGCCAGTTATAAGAGTTGTTGGTACAACAATTATTCAACAAGGCGAGCCGGGCGGTTTAGAAGAAATTCAACATATAGATATTGTTTTAGGTATAAGCAGAACGCAATGGATAGAAAAAGGCATTTCCCCTATGCCTGTTATACATCCTCAGAAATTACCAGATCCAGACCCCCATTCAAAAATTAATACCGTAGAAGAGAATGAGGAAATAGAAATTCCAGGTAATGAAGAAAAGATTTCTTGGAGACAAGGCATAAGAATTTCGGTCGAAGAAATTACTAGAATTGATAATTTCAATCAAAAGCTAAATATTAAATTTGAAGAAGCAGGGAAAGGAAATCCTGGTATTAAGATTGAAAATGAAGTTGCTGCAAGAGCTTCTATTAAGCAATATTCTGATTTATTGAAGCTTAATGGTCTAAACACGATTAATTTGATTGTAGGGGTGGGAGGAGAAAAGGGCAATATTAATTATGATACAGAATTAATTAATGTGCCAGGCGCTAAAGTTGGGGAGGATTTAGCTGATAATCGGGCTGCCGTAATAAAAAGGTTGTTTGCGGAGCAAGGAATAAAAGTCGGATTTTCTACGCCAGCGTATAATAAGCCATGGGCTGTCGATGTATATTCTCCCACAGGCAAAAAAGTCGTTACGGGTTATATGGTAACAAAAACACCCGTAAAACAAAAGGTGGTAAATGGTAAGGCTACAGGTAACATTATCTCGACAGGAAAATCCAAAACAACACCATCCTCAACAAAACCAAAAGCTGGGACGACATTTTAACGGTAACTATACTTCGTAATCCAAGCCAAAAACTAAACTCAGTAACATTCTTTGTAGAGTTCAAACTTATCAAGATTCGCTAAAATTCTTTTTGACCAATAAATTTGTTTTGATTTATTGCGTGAAAAACTTGTTTCTATATCATAAAGACTATCCATTTTATTTCTTTCAATTATTATACGGTTATATATTTCTTTTAAATCCTTTGCAATTGTAGTTCGATTAATTTTATAATTTTGGAACTCTTGTCTGAGTTTTCTAGCATACAATTCTGTTATGTCGAAATGACCTTGTTCATGCGATAACAAACCCTCCCCAGCGCTTTTAGTCCAAGACTTTTTTTTATGAAAGCGGGCGTATACTCTAAATGAAAAAGTTGTGTCATTAAATGTTAGGGTATAGCTGATACTCAGACTAGAAATTGCTCTATGGCTTGAGATGCTATCGGGAACTGCTTGAAAATCCGTCCATTTAAGCTTATTGTTAGGCTTCCAATAGATTGTATCTTGAGCAAAAGAAGCATTTAAAATAGATAGATTAATAAAAAATAGATAAAGGGCTCTTACAATAATCATAAACAATAAATTACTAAAAATAGTGATGAAATACTCCAGTCTTACGTTGCATAACTCTTAATGATTTCAAATGCTCTATTACAAAAATAGGAGATTAATATATTTCATACAGGGGAGAATTCCTTCCCTGCCGAGTCTGCTTTAACGCTTCATAGCCGATGTCTCACCGGAGCCTTGTGCAGTGGCTGTGGACTCGGCGTTATTCTCTAACGTCTCTGTTAAACTAATAGGTCAATTCACAGTAATTACATACTTACATAACTAAATTTAAATTCAACAGGTACGCCCAATAACTTGAAACTTTCCTTACTGGACAATCACTATGAACTGCTACAATAAGACACTCGGCGGGAAAACACTTATTTCTTTTTGCTACATTGTACGGCGAGTGCCACAGCCCCATCTCCCAAGGCCATTTGACACATCGCTTTGAAACGGAGGCGGACACTCTGCAACGAAGAAGGAATAGTGGTTCTCAGGCATACAACCAGGCTCAACAAACAACCATCAGAATTTTCACTCAAACTAATATCAGCGTCCCTGGTAAGGCATTGAGGGCTGCGTTTAAAGAAATTGTAGGATTTTAATTTATGAAAAAGGCGGCACCATTTATATTCTTAGGATTTGTTATTGCGTTTTTTATGATTAAGGATGCTATACGAAATATTAAACTATCTAGGATTTATAGGAGAGTATTGGAACAATTTATATAAGTGGCAAATTAAACTACATACATAACAATCCTTTTGCCCAGAGATTAACGCCGAGTCCACAGCCACTGCACAAGGCTCAGGTGATACATCGGCTATGAAGCGTTAACGAAGACTCGGCCGGGAAGAAGATTATAGTAATTCGTAGGAGTTTCGGATAAGGGGGATTGGTTGGTGAGCCGGCACTGTTGGCTAGTACACGCCACAGCACAAGGCTTCGGCTACGAAGCGTTAGCGAAGACTCGGTAGGGAAAAGGGCATATTTAAAGAGCAAGGGACTAAGAATAGCCGAACAGTGAAAACCAGTTTTGGCGACAAGACAATCAACCACAGGGATTGTATAGCTCAGCTTTTATAGTTCAAAAATTAAATTCATAATAATCCTTTAGCAGCAGGACTGGTAGAAAAGCCGGAGCATTATATCTATAGTAGTGCAAAAGACTATTTTTATACAAAGAAATGTGGGTTGTTGGATTTAGTGTTTTTATAGAAAATGATATTTTCAGTAATGAGTTGCAAACTCATTACAACAACCCTAAAGAACTGTTTTGTAGACAGAGCGAAGACTAAGGAGAACGGGGGAGACATCGGCTATGAAACGTTAACGGAGACTTGGCAGGGAAGAGAATGACTATTATTTTGTATCATAAAAACAACTACATCCGGCAAAATATTACATTACGGTTTAACAGGAGATTGCCGATAACTCTTTATGTATGCAACCAGAGAATTAATTTCATTATCTGAAAACTTTTTATTAGCTAAATAATTGCCGTGAATCTCATTTTCCTTTAGTCTCTTTATTTTCATCAGTAGACTAGAACTGTCATAATTGCTCATATCGTATAAACTTATTTCTCCAATAAATCCAGAAGATTTAAAGTTATGACATGATATACAGTTGCTATAATAAAACTCTTTTCCATAACCAATATTGCCACTTTCATCATTTTGCAGCTTACATGCGACAAAAAATGACAGGCTTAGGAATAAAAAAATTCTCTTAGTCTTCCTTGAGTTTTGAAGCAGTTCCATGTTCTTTAACAAATTCTTTTAATTGTTCTTGTGTGGGTTGTTTATCCTTATCGTTTGATGGTTGTATATATCCACTCGCACCTGTCTTAAAAGGACCATCAACATTTCCTATTGTAGACCGCCATATTTCTTTTACTAATTGCCCGATTGTTAAATTCATCTTCCCTTGTGTGCTGTACATGGCATTATCTTTATTTTGAGTTCCAGGGAGTCCTGAATTAGGAGGGTATGTATCACTGGCTCCTAATAAATGTAATATCTCATGTAAGACTGTATTGCGGCCCGCAGTCGAAAATTTTAATAATGAAAAATCCTTTGCTTCTCCAATTGTAACTTTTCCATATCCTTGCCCATAAGCCTTGCCCCCAACTTCTCTATCAGCATCATCTCTTACGTCATCAATAATCGCAAAGACCCATGAATTATTATCTATTTTTGACACATCATTAATTACAGAAACAGTCGCCGATGTCTTAGTTTTATATGTAACTGAATAATCTTTATTCTCACTGGAAGTTTTTGTATTTTCAACACTGGTTACAATATTGCCTTTACTTCTAAAAATAAATGGAAGGTTCATCATTTCAGTACTACTTCCAGTAAGTTTATTTTCCAAATCTGATTTTAAGTTGTAAGCTACTGCATCTAAATTCATGTCTTTGTTGGCTACCGCAGATAAATTTATAATTTGAATCTTTATATCAACATTCGCTGATATTTGTATGGCAGTTCTATCTTTTGTCACTGTACCAAAATTAATTGAAACCTTAGCTTCTGCTCCATCTAAATCAATCGCCGCTATTGGCATGTTTCCTGCAAACTGATAAGGAGTATAATAGGGATATGATTTTGTCAAAGGGTCAACCGATTTAAACCTCCCTAACCTTGGGTCATAAATTCTAAACCCATAATCATATTGTATAACTCCGTCTTTGTTATCTTTTTCTTTTCCATTAAATCCATAACGGTAACCGGTTTCACTGTTATATTGCCTTCCCGGCATCATCATCCCGAAGGGATAGTAATCATTTTGAGAAAGAACTTCTGCA
>CAZXMP010000218.1:0-4514 GCA_964641575.1 uncultured Chitinophaga sp.
ACCCTGCTGAAATGGAACAAGAAAGATGGAGAATATGTAGAAAGAGATGAAGTGATTGCTGAGTTAGAAAGTGAGAAAGCCACTTTTGAAGTAAATGCTGAAAAAGCCGGCGTTCTAAAGCTAGGTGCTATTCAGGAAGGGGACACCATTAAGATTGGTGATTTATTAGCGAGTATTGATGAAACTGCCAGCAAACCTGCAGGCAGCGAAATACCTGCACCGGAGAAAAAAGAAGAGCCTAAAAAGGAGAATGCAAAAAAAGAAGAGAAGCCTGTATCGGCAGCTCCTGTTGCATCTGTACCTAATGATATAAAAGCAAGTCCTGTTGCTTCAGCAATAATTGCAGACAAAAAAGTTGATCCTAAAACTGTAACCCCAACCGGAACTGCCGGAAAAATTTTGAAAGACGATGTACTCGCTGCATTAGCTAATCCGGGAAAAAAAGCATTTGCGGGAACAGAGCTTGGTAGCCGTAATGTTCGTACAGAGAAGATGAGCAATCTTCGTAAAACTATTTCGAGAAGACTTGTTGAAGCAAAGAATACTACTGCCATGCTTACCACTTTTAATGAGGTGGATATGAGCAATATCATGGAAATAAGAACAAAGTATAAAGATAAATTCAAAGAAATCCACGGAGTTGGTTTGGGCTTTATGAGCTTTTTTGCAAAAGCATGTGCTGTAGCATTAGCAGAATGGCCTTCTGTAAATGCATACATTGATGGCGACCAGTTGGTATATCATGATTACGCAGACATTAGTATTGCCGTTAGCACTCCAAGAGGATTAACTGTTCCCGTAATGCGCAATGTAGAAAGCATGAGCATGGCTGATGTGGAAAAAGCAGTAGTGGTATTAGCAGGCAAAGCAAGAGATAGCAAATTGACCGCAGAAGATTTAACAGGCGGAACTTTCACTATCACTAATGGTGGTGTATTTGGGTCGTTGATGAGTACCCCGATTATCAATATTCCGCAGAGTGCAATTTTAGGCATGCACAAAATTCAGGAACGTCCAATGGCAATAAATGGCCAGGTGGTTATTAAGCCAATGATGTATTTAGCATTGAGTTATGACCATCGCATTATTGATGGAAGAGAATCCGTAAGTTTCCTGGTACGAGTAAAGGAGTTATTAGAAAACCCTGAACAATTATTGATTGGGAAAGACCCGGTGAAGACATTGTTGGGTGTATAATCATATTTAAACTTTAGTTGGGCGGTTGTGAGATCACAGCCGCTTTTTTATTTTATTGAAAATAAATGAGCCGTTATTACTCATATATAAATTCAGCAACTACAATTCTTAAGCAGTATGATGGGGTTGAACCACTTTCATCTTTCCTAAAGAAATATTTTTCTGCTAATAAAAAATATGGCTCCAAAGACAGAAAAGTCATCAGTCATTTGTGTTATAGCTATTTCAGATTAGGCAATGCTTTGCAAAGTATCACTACAGAAGAAAAAATAATGGCTGCATTATTTCTTTGTTCATCGTCTTCTGATAAATTATTGGAAGAGTTGAAACCAGAGTGGAATGAAAAAGTATCATTTGGGTTAAATGAAAAGAGAGATTTCTTAAGCTGGCAATTTATTGACAAGGATATTTTTTTATGGAAAGAAGAGATTAGTGATGCTATTGATAAACCCGGGTTTATTTTTTCTCATTTATTGCAGCCTGATTTATTTCTTCGGTTACGTCCGGGTAAAGAAGTGTCAGTCATAAAAAAATTAGATAAAGTAGAGATTCCCTACACTGTTGTTTCTTCAACTTGTCTTGCTTTGCCAAACTCCTCTAAGGCTGATAAAGTAATTGAATTAAATAAGGAAACTGTAATACAAGATTATAGTTCGCAAAGAGTAGGGGAATTGTTGCAGGTAGTTAGGCAGAGATCGTCGGGACAAATTAAAATTTGGGATTGCTGTGCAGCAAGCGGTGGCAAGTCATTGTTAGCGAAAGATGTTATTGGAGAAATTGATTTGACAGTTTCTGATATAAGAGAATCAATTGTAGCAAATTTGAAGAAACGCTTTGCAGAAGCGGGAATAAAAAAATACAAAAGCTTGGTAGCAGACTTAGCTAAACCGGTTCCAGACCTTTTAAACCAACAATTTGATTTGGTTATTGCGGATGTTCCCTGTAGCGGAAGTGGTACGTGGGGACGAACACCTGAACAGCTATGTTACTTTGATGAAAAGAAAATAAACGAATATGCTACTTTGCAAAGAAAAATTATTGATACAGTAATTACACATCTGAAGCCGGGAGGGGATTTACTATATATCACTTGCTCTGTATTTAAAAAAGAGAATGAAGATCAGGCAGCTTATATCAAAAAAAAATTCCATCTCAACGAAGTGAAGATGGAATGGCTCAGGGGTTATGATAAAAAGGCAGATACAATGTTTGCAGTTCTATTTCAAAAACCACCGGTGTAAATTAGTTGTGATCGATCATCCACATGGTAATTCCAAAACCATTTTTATAAGGGCCGCCAGAGCCGCCAGTATTGGGTTGGTATTCCCACAATTCATATTCACGGTACACTAAACCTATATTTTTTGAATATTTTTCTACACCCCTGGATCGGGAAGCATAAGCAGTAGGTACAGTAATGGGAACATTCAATGACTCGTCAACCTGTTCAACGGTATAAACATCTGTGTAATTGATATTTTTATAAGTAAATGTTGGTGCAAAATTCTCATAATAAAAATCCCAGTTTTCCATATCGTTATCATTACTGAAGTTATATCCGGCAGGACTGTAAGGATCGTCAGTTAAATAACTATTTCCTTTCCAACTGAAGCCATCACGGATTGGTAAGTGCAGTTTTATAAAACGAAGATTATCTTCTATCACTTCTATCTGATCTGTCTTTGGGGTAATAAAAAATGTACCTTCTATCTGCACCTGCCAGGGTTCTATTCCTGCTGCATCGCGGATGTAGCGGTTAACTCTGTAACTAGAGTTTCCTGAGTTATCAGTTATAATAGCATCAACCTGGTGCTTTACCTGATACTCATGTATTTCGGTTACACTTCCAAATTGCTTGAATACCATGGAATCTAATCGATAGGTAATGTATTTGCCAACGACTAATGGCATATAATCGCTTAATGGCTCGCTGGTAAAATCTTCTTTCTCGGGAGTACAAGAGAAAACTGTGACTGCTACAAAAGCCAGGAGGCTGAGACGGGTTATAAAAAAGAATCTCATAAGTGGTCTTTCTATATTTACGGATAACAAATTCGTTTGGTTTAAGATTGTTTTCAGGGAAGGTTAGCTGCCTTAAAACTACAAACAAAAAGCGGGGAAACATAGATTCCCCGCTTTAAAACGCATTTAATATGGCTTTATTGCCCCTAATGAGTTCGGAGTCAAGAGAGTCGGAAGCAGTTAGCTCGAGTCAGAGTCCTATAAGGAATATTTTCAAAACCAGTTTTCTACTCCAGACTAACGATTCAGAACTCCCGACTGTATAATCCCACCGCCAATCACATCATCTCCTTCATAAAACACGGCACTTTGGCCGGGTGCTATGCCTTTGGCATTTTCATAAAAGCGAACTTTCATCTGCCCGCTATCGTGGTAAAGATTGGAAAGACTGCCTTTGTCTTTATACCTGATTTTGGTAGTAGCTTCCATCCCCGGTGTGATGACATCATATTTTATTAGGTTCAGCTTTCCCACCATCATTTCATTTTCCTCAAGATCTTCTTCATCACCCAACATAACGGTGTTATTTTCAGGATCAATTTTGGTAACAAAAACTGGTTTGCCAAAAGTAATGTCAAGCCCTTTTCTTTGACCAATTGTATAAAACGGATAGCCTTTATGCGTTCCTAATATTTTACCGCTTTTATCAATGAAGTTTCCACCAGCAACTCTTTCTTCTAATCCATCTACTCTTCTTTTTAAAAAGCCACGGTAGTCGTTATCCGGCACAAAACATATTTCATAGCTCTCACTTTTCTTTGCCAATTCAGGATAGCCATAATCCAATGCCATTTGGCGGATCTCAGTTTTTCGAAAAGGGGCTAATGGTAATAAGGTTCTGCTCAATAGATCTTGCTGCAATCCCCACAACACATAGCTCTGATCTTTGGTGTCATCAATGGCTTTGCTTACTACGAAACGTCCATTATCATGCTGACGGATCTTTGCATAATGACCCGTTGCAATAAAATCACAACCCAATGCATCAGCTCTTTTTAATAAGGCTCTCCATTTAATATGCGTGTTACAAAGAACACATGGGTTCGGTGTTCTTCCGGCCAGGTATTCTTCCACAAAATTCTCCACTACAAAACCGCCAAACTCTTCTCGTATATCAAGTATATAATGTGGAAAGCCATGCTCTACTGCAGCTTGTCTTGCATCATTAAAACTATCTACATTACAACATCCAGTTTCTTTTTTTCCAGCGCCACTGCCTTCGTAGTCCCCTGTTGTCATGGTCATACCAACTACATCGTAGCCTGCATCATTGAGCATGAGGGCTGCTACAGTAC
>CAZXMP010000219.1:0-4513 GCA_964641575.1 uncultured Chitinophaga sp.
AGGATGGGTTTCTGCTTATGTTGATGGTTCCATTTCAAAATAACCTTAGCCTGCGTTTTCCACAATGTGGACTCTTTTTTGTCAGCTGCATTTATCAAATACTTAGATTGAGGTGATGAAAGATATTAAAACCTTACTATTAGTATTACTTTCTACCGGCCTTGTGGGTACATGGGTGTACCATCTTTATGATAAAACCCAATACAGTAGCCGGATAAAAGAAGTCTATATTAAAGATTCTACTGCCGTTGCTCAAGGTATACAGGATTCACTACAAAAAATTTACTCCGCCACTATTAATATATTGGATACACGGCTCGATTCTACCCGAACAACTGCCGATTCCTTAAAGAACCAGTTGGGTTCTAAACTAAATGAGATATATACACTAAAGAATGAGATTGATGGCATCTTGAAAAAAAGGGGTGCATCATCTGCTGACCTATTGCTTGCCAGAGAAAAAATAGCGGCGTTACAACAAATGGTTGATGAATTGAAAGGCCAGAAAGATTTTATGGAACAAGAGAAACAACGGTTGAGTGATGTAATGCTACAACTATCAGGAGAAATAGTAGGCTTACAGCAAAACATGAAAAAACTGGATGAAGAAAATAAAAGCCTCACAGAAAAAGTAAACCTTGCCTCTGTATTTGTAGCATCGGAAATAAAATTTTCACCGGTTACCGTTAAGAATGATAAAGAACAGGAAACGAATCTTGCCAAAAAAACCAGCAAGATGGTAATTTCTTTTGCAGTTCAGAATAATGTGAATGAGTATAAAAATGCCGATGTGTATGTAATGATCATACAACCCAATGGCAAACTCTTGAAAAATGACGATGTATGGGAAGCCAGTTCTATGATGACGCTTCACAACGGCAGTAAAATGAATTTTACAAGAAAAGTAAGATTTGAATACCTGAAAGGAGAAGCAAAACGGTTGATATTCTCATTGAATGCGCCAGCATATGAAAAAGGTAATTATACCTTACAAATTTATCACAATGGATATATGATTGGGCAGGTTACAAAAACATTGATTTAGTATTACTATTTTTCTTTTATCAGTGAGCCCATCCTTCGGCTGAAGGCAACACTAAATTCTCTATGATTTATCCATCTATACTTCAAACATTTTTCATCGGTAACAAGTCCCTGGATATATTTGTGCCCGATCCAGTTTCATTACTAGCGTCTTACAAAAAAGAAACCAAAGAGGCTACCTCATTATATTGGACAAAGGTTTGGCCAGCCGCCATTGGACTTTGTACGTTCTTAGCAAACAATCTTCACTATATTCAAAATAAAAAAGTACTAGAGCTGGCCGCAGGCCCCGGGCTCCCGGGTATTTTTTGTGCTGAATATGCTCAAGGGGTTTGCATAAGCGACATAGAGGCAGAAGCTGTTGCAATGATAGAGCAATCAATCACTCATCATCAAATAAAAAATACGGAAAGCTGTATAATTGATTGGAACGAACTGGAACAAGTTCCTTTATCGGAAATAATATTGCTGAGTGATATCAACTACAATCCAGCTCAATTTGAAGAATTGCTGGCAGCTGTCAACTATCTTCTTTCAAAAAAATGTACTATTATTTTAAGCACCCCACAACGATTGATGGCTAAAGATTTTATCAATCAGTTGCTGATGTTTTGCAAAGAACAACAAGAGATTGAAGTGAAATTGGAAAATGCCAGGTCGAATATCAGTGTGTTTGTATTGAGCGATTAAATCTATCCCCATTTAAAAAAATAAGGTCCCGGATTACTCCGGGACCTGTATACTTAAAACCCAAGTCAGTGATTATTAAAGGTTGAATCCATAGCTCATATAGTATAAGCCTCCAACTGCAGGGCTACCATAACCTGTACGGTAATAGTTGTTACCGAGATTAGTTCCGCCTACACGGAAAGTACTCTTAGTTCCTGCAGGCTTATACGTAACCTGTGCGTCAACAGAGGCAAAATACGGAAGTGTTCCTGTTACAAATGTTCCCTCGTAGAAGTTATTATCCTGCCATCTCATTACTATATTAAAACCAATATTCTTGCATACGTTATCATTACGTACACCAATGTTGTACCTGTATTTAGGTGCGTTGAAGAAAGTAATATCACCAGGTGCCACATCTCTTAATACATCAGAGAATAAGTTACCATACAGCATAAAGTTTTGTATCACCTTATACTCAATACCTATACCCCAACCAGTTGATTTAACCGTTTGAGTAGAATTTTGAGTATAAGAAAGACTATTACTGCTAAAGTTAGAATATGTCTCAAATTGGAAACCAGTTGTAGCTCCCTGTACAACAGCCTGGTTTACCAGGAAGTTATCATATTTGCTATAATAGAAATAAGCATCCACTAATAATTTTTTACCAATAATTCCTTTATAACCTATTTCATATGATTTAACCGTTTCAGGAACTACGTCGTTATAAGTTGCTCTTACCAATCTGCTTGAATCAGCAAGTGTACCGGCACGATAAGCCAATACGCTGGCAGCAGTGTAACCAGGTTTGGTAGAATTTAGTTTGTATAAATTCTGAAATTCAGGTAATAACCCAATTAAGAAAGTGCTTCCGCCACCTATTCGTAAGTTTATATACTGATTTTGATTGGATGGGAATCGATAAGAGGTCTGATAAGACAACCTGATATTATTATCTCTTGCTACTTTAATTACGGCAGCAAGCCTTGGAGTAAATTTACCTTCAAAATTAGTTTGCTTGTCAAAGCGACCTGACGCCATTAAAGTCAGCACATCATTTAGCAATTTCTTTTTGATTTGGATATAACCCCCAATTTCATTTATCTTGATAGAACCTGCAGTATCGGCGAATATAGTACCCTGAGAATTCATTGCCAACTGTTTCCATTGTGCGCCGGCAATCACCTCTAGTTTATCAGAAAAACGGAGTGCATCAGATAAATTCAACTGACCTTCGGCTGCCCACAAATCAGATTTATCTAAAAATTTAGAACCGCCGGGTTTATTTACAGGAGTATTTTTTATTTGATTTGCTATTGCATTAAACTGAGCTGTGCCAGGCATAATTCTATTGGCATCCAGTTGTGCACGGATATTGTTGTGAATAGTAATATCACTTTGCATTGGAACAAGTCCTTGTCCCATGGCACGTCTTGTTTCAGAAAAAGTTGCTGCATAAGTACCGAACCAGGTAGCACTAGGAGTAGCTGCTTCATTTAAAAAAGCACCAACTGCATCGCCAATATAAGAGTCGCCAGCATTTTCCTGAGTGGTGTAACCACGAAGCATCCAATTATTGGCTTTGAATTCTAATTTATGTTGCGCCATTTTAAAACCACGGAGTGAATAGCGGTTAGCACCTGTATACACAGTGGTACCTGTACCAAAATAAGAGTTCCAGGATGCTTCTATTTTATCTGTTATTTTCCAATGTAATGCGCCAGTTACTTTTGCATTAATAGTATTATAATCAACCAAATCTCTTTCGTTATACCCGGTTCTTGAAACGCTGGTATTTCTGTAATAGCCATTCTTTAATCCATTATAAGCCGGAAACATTTGATCAATTGAAGGTTTTAATGCCGGATTATTAATAGCACCCAACACCTGAGCACCGAAAGGAGCAAATGTATAGAAGCCGTCTCTTTGTGCATTGGTAGGGTAAACAGGATTGCCGATGGCGTTGTAATAAATATTTAAAAGATTTACTACGTCAATTTGATTACCGGTGTTTGCTAAAATACCCCTTCTTGTTTGATCCTGAAAAAAGTAAGAAAATGCATCTAAGCTAAAGCTGGTTTCATCTCCGTACTGGTTAATACCATTAAAATTTGGATCGTTAGTACGGTTACCACCAACAACAGAGCTTAAAATACCAAGTTGTTGTTTGTTTCGATAATCATCAGCTTGCCAATCATTACCTTTTGTTAACTCACCCGTTATTTTAAAAGCCCACTTATCGTTAATAGCTTTTGCATACCGCATTGACCAGTTATAATAAGGTGCAGCAGATCTTTGTTTACCATCTACATGCATTATACCCTGCTTGATATTATAGCTTAATCCCTGATACTTGAATGGGTTTTTGCTGGAGATTAACACCGTTCCGTTCATACCTCCAGAACCATAAAGCGCAGAAGAAGCTCCTGATAGAATTTCAATATTGTCCACATCCTGCTCTGTAAGACCAACAATACTACTAACCGCAAAGTTTAAACCCGGAGCCTGGTTATCCATACCATCTACCAATTGATTTAAACGGGTGTTACCACTACTTACAAAACCACGGGTAGTTACTGTGCGGAAAGTAAGACTTGCGGTATGTACATCAACACCTTTTAAGTTGGCCAATCCTTCGTAATAAGTGGCAGCCGGATTGCTACGGATAGCACTACTGCTCAATCTTTCAACGGTAACAGGCGACTCAATAATACGCTGCGGTGCTCTTGTTGCTGCAATTACAACTTCTTGCCCTAAAGCATTATTAACTTTAAAATCAACACTTATAGCTTTAGAA
>CAZXMP010000220.1:0-4461 GCA_964641575.1 uncultured Chitinophaga sp.
TTGTTTTAAGGGCAAGAGTGTATAAGGCCGCACGTCAGTCTGAATAAAAAGTCAAATTATAATTTAGCGACTTACAGGCCAACTTCACCACTTACAATACTGGCGTTAGTTTAATTTCAACACCAAAAGCAGACGACCCTGCTACCACAGGTTATCCTACCCGGTTAGGTTTCGACCACATGCAATCATTCAACATTGGTATTACCGCAAAGCCAGCACCAAACGTAACGGCCAACATCCAGTTTAATGCATTGGGCAATGTGGCCGAGAACCCGATTGATGAAGTGTTTTATGAAAACCGGGGAAGAAAAATAACAGTAAACACACCTAATGGACCTTTATTGGTAAATTCTAATAACCGCTTTCAATTATACCGCAGCAGCTTCAACTGGGATAATAAAACATTTAAGCTAACAGGTTTTTACCGTACCGGTCATTATCATTGGGGATACGAAGGAGATTTCTTTGGATTATATCCGGAAGCCAACTACGGACCCAACATAGATATATATAATGGCGAAGCACCATTTGGTTTTGAAATGGAAGCAAAGAAAGCATTGAAAGGATTAAAAATTGCATTTGGCCCGGAACTATGGTGGGGAGCCAACCCGGCAGTGTTAGTTAAGTACCATCGTAAGCTGGCTAAGTTTGATGTAACCGGGATGTTTCATGAAGATTTAGAACAACGAAGTGGTTTACAAAGTTCTTTTGCAGTACCTGTTCCTAAAACAAGAAAAGCAGCACTTAGCATTGGAAGAAAATTTGAAAAATTCACTTTTGATATTGGCGGCTTATGGGCTGGCCAACCATTAAATGGCAGAGTGTTTCAACTGATGAGAGATGGAAAAGTTTACCAGGATGAAATAAAAACGGAAGACAATTTTGGCGGTAAAATAAAATTCACTTATGCCAGCGGTATTATACAATGGTATGGACTTGCTTCTTACATGGGTCTTGTGGCAAATGGTGGTGTAGATCAAACAAGAACATTTACCGGCTGGAGATTGAAAGATATTGGTAGCGGTAATATGTATAATGTGCTGAGTGGATTTACCGTAAATGTTGGCAAATTGCAAATTGCTCCTAACTTTTTATATCAAAAACCAATTGAAGGTCCGATACCGGCAGATGTATTTGCACCCGGCAGACCCAGAAATATTTTAGACGACCCCTTCTCTGTTCGCAGCAACAGGGAAACGATAGGGGGAGAATTATTATTGACTTACGACCCTACACCAGGTACCTGGATGTATGAGTGGGATAACGACCGTTCCGAAGATGCTAAGTTTGCCATTAGTGCAGATGTAGTGTATCGTCATTTACCAACTGTACAAGATGCAGCCATTGGTATTTTAGGAAATGGAAGAGCAACATTTGTATTTCCTGGTTCTGCACCAGCGCAAGATTTATGGGAAGTAAATACAAGGATTGTTTCTAAAGTAAATCCTGAGCTTGGTTTAATTGCGAACCTCTATGTAGGTAACGGGCAGGCAAACGGAAATGATGCAAGAACCATCAACCGCTATGGATTCGATTTAAGAAGTATTTATAAGAAAACAAAATTCATTGCTATCGGTAAGTTCAACGATTGGGGACCTTTTGATTACCACCGTGACTTTAACTTGACGTTTCCGCTACAGTTAATTGCAGATATATCCACTGAAATTGGTAAACCGGATTGGTTTATGATGCCTGGCACTAAAATCGGCATCAGGGGAACATACAGAACATTAGACAGATACTCTCCCCGCTATTCACCTGTTAAAACCATTGATGGAGCCGGTAACTGGGTACCCGACCCAACTGCTATTGGTTTCCCTGATGGGAATGAGTGGGAAATACGGACTTACATTCAATTCAATCTTGGTAAATAAAAATATGCTTGCTAATAATTTTAAAGAACTTAATATGAAAAAAAATCAATCACTCCACCGTGTGTTGTTTATCCTTTTAGGACTAATGATACTAATAGGCATGGGTTGTCAGAAACGGGATGTTGCAGATTTGCAAAACCCTTCCTTTCCTAGTACGGCTGAAGTTTTCATTGATGATTTCACCAGTGATTTGGCATATGCAGCTTTTGGTGGGTCGGATGTAAAAGCTTTTCAGGTGGACAACCAGGTAGCTTATGGTAGTACCAGACAATCAATGCGGTTTGATGTACCCGATGATAATAGTCCAGGAGGCTCTTATGCAGGAGGTGTTTTCTTTAGCAAAACAGGTAGAAATTTATCCGGCTTTAATGCCTTGACCTTTTATATAAAGGCTTCACAAGCTGCTACTATTGGTGTGCTTGGATTTGGTAATGATTTAGGTGCAAATAAATACCAGGTTACTCTGATAGATTTACCCGTAAACAGCAATTGGAAAAAAGTAATCATACCTATACCAGATGCTTCAAAACTAACTGCTGAAAAAGGATTGTTTTATTATTCTACCGGTTCACAAGCCGGAAGAGGATATACTTTCTGGATTGATGAAGTACGTTTTGAAAAATTGGGTGATATTGCTAATCTGCAAGGATTAATTTTTACTGGACAAGACCGGGTAATTAGCAATGCTGAAACGAATGATAAGATCACTGTTGATGGACTTCAGGCTACTGTAAACTTACCAACTGGGGTAAATCAACGAGTTGCTATTACGCCACACTATTTTACGTTCTCTTCTTCCTCACCTTCAGTGGCTAATGTAAATGAAGTGGGATTGATTACAGTACTTGCTGCCGGCAACACAACAATTACAGCAAAGTTGAATAACAATACAGCTATTGGTAAATTAACTTTAACATCAATAGGTCAGGCCAATTTGCCGGCAACTCGGGCCCCTGTACCACCCGCCCGTATCCCTGCTAATGTAATTTCTATGTACAGCAATGCGTATACAAATGTTCCGGTTGATACATGGAATACCCGTTGGCAGTTTTCAACAGCAGACGAGTTTTTTATACAAATCAGTAATGACAATGTTATACGGTATAAAAATTTAAATTTTGTTGGAATAGAATTTACGTCCAACAAAATAAATGCAAGTGCGATGACGCATTTTCACCTGGATATCTGGACTCCTGACAATACAGCACTTCCTAATAATTTTAAAGTACTCCTTATTGACTTTGGAGCCAATGGTACTTTTGGAGGTGGTGATGATGTGCAACATGAAATTACGATAACCCGACCCACCTTAGTTACTGGTAATTGGGTAAGTTTAGACATCCCATTAGCCAGCTTTACAGGTCTTACTACCAGAGCAAATCTTGCACAATTAGTTCTCTCCGGTAGCATTCCAAACGTTTTTGTTGATAATGTATATTTCTATAGGTAATATTATAAATACGAAGTCTAAAGTATTAATAGTTAAAAAAACGAATTATGATATCGAAAAATATAAAATCCCCAACTTCTTTTTTAAAGATCGTCTCTTTTTCAATGGCACTTTTTTTCTTGCTGAGCAGTTGCGAAAAAGAAGCGGTACAAACATTGCCTGAAAGGGAATGGACATTGGTTTGGAGCGATGATTTTAATGGTGCCGCAGGTGCTTCACCTGATAATACTAAATGGTCGTTTGATATTGGTACGGGTAATAATGGTTGGGGAAACGCCGAACTACAGTATTACACATCCCGTTCTTCAAATGTTCAATTAGATGGCACAGGAAAATTAGTTATTACTGCCAGAAGCGAATCCTTTAGCTGGGCAGGTTTTACCTCGGCCAGAATAAAAACAAAAGATCTATATGCACAAGCCTATGGCCGCTTTGAAGCCAGAATAAAAACACCAAGCGGTCCGGGTGTATGGCCGGCATTTTGGATGCTCGGCTCCAATATTGATGCAACGCCTTGGCCACAGTGTGGTGAAATTGATATCATGGAGCAAAGGGGTCAGCAGCCTTCTATCACTTATGGAAGTGTGCATGGACCAGGCTACTCTGGGGGCAATGCAAAAACCAAAGCATATGGCTTAACCAACGGACGGTTCGATACAGATTATCATATCTACGCAATCGAATGGGGCGAAGGTTATATTGATTACTTCGTTGATGATTTTTTATACCAGCGAATAACTCCCGATGATGTAACAGGCCAGTGGGTATACGATCATCCTTTTTTCATTATTCTGAATGTGGCAGTAGGAGGAAACTTTGTTGGCTTCCCCACATCCGGAACTCCTTTTCCGCAATCCATGTATGTGGATTATGTAAAAGTATTTAAGCAGAAATAACCGTTCTTTTTAAAAGCTTTATTACTGTCAAAGCGATAGCTATTGGCAATCAGGATTGGTATGCAAAAATGTGTAGACATTTTCTAATTGTATTCAATAAACCGGGGCAAACAAAGAAAGTTAAAATATATTTTAAGTTATGCAGCATAGTAAGTTAGAAGAAGTAAAAATAGGGGAAGAAATTTTTTATAAAATTTCTGATTTGACTGCTATGCGTCCCTTCTTTATGAGTATCGTCAGC
>CAZXMP010000221.1:0-4456 GCA_964641575.1 uncultured Chitinophaga sp.
TAATCCTGACCCTGCTGCTTACCGTCCTGGTTCAGTACCAGTAGCCGGAACAATAGTTCCTGCTTCTGTAACAGCTTTAACCGAAAGTTTCAGAAACCCACAAACCTGGAAAACAAGTTTGGCCATGGATACTAAATTGCCATGGGGTATGGTAGCATCTGTTGAGGCAATTTATAATAAAGACTTAAACACAGCTTTCTTTAGAAGCCCGAACTATATAGCTCCGCAAAATTTAAATGTGTCTGGTTATCCTGACAACAGACCTATTTATGGTTCATCAGTTCAGACAAGATTTATCAATACGCTGAATCCTGCAGGTGTTTTTGTTCCGGGTGGTAATAGCCAGTTTGTTCCTACTATTATTGATAATGGTAACAAAGGCTACTATTTTTCATTAACTGCAAGAATAGAAAAACCTTTTAGTAAAGGTTTGATTGCATCTGTTGCTTACACAAAATCAATTGCCGGCAATTTACATGATGGTGGTGGCGACCAGCCTTTGGGTGCTTACCAGGGCACACAGCAAGTGTTTGGCTTAAATACTCCTCAACTTTCTCATTCAGGATTTGTGGTACCAGACAATGTTGTAGCAATGCTGTCTTACCGTAAAGAATATTTCAAATTCCTGGCTACAACTATTTCGTTATTTTATAATGGCTCTATCAATGGCAGATTCTCTTACACTTACAATGGTGATTTCAATAGAGATGGTGTAAATGGTAACGACCTGATTTACATTCCAACTTCCGCACAAGTTCAGCAAATGCAATTTAGCAGCCAGACCGTTAGTGGTGTGGTATATGATCAAACTGCACAACGCAACTTGTTTGAAGAATATATCATGCAGGATAAATATCTTAAAGCTCATAGAGGTCAATATGCAGAACGTAATGGTGCACAACTGCCATGGCTTAACAGAGTTGACTTGAAATTTATGCAGGATATTTTCGTAAAAACTGGTAAGAACCGTAATACACTTCAGTTTACAGCCGATATCTTCAACTTTGGTAATATGCTAAACCCAAGCTGGGGTAAATTAAAAACAATTAACGCCAGCCAGATTTTGTTACCTCAAAATCAGAATTCATTGGTTCCGGGTGGTGCAGTTATACCTCAATTCAGATTGGCAACTGCAAATAGTCAAATTGTAACAAGAACATTTAGAGATAATGTAAGTATTGCATCTACTTACTCAGTTCAGTTTGGTCTTCGTTACTTATTCAATTAAGACTTACTTAATAACTCATAAAAAACCCTCCCGATTTAAATCGGGAGGGTTTTTTATGTTGAACCAAATTATAATGCAGGTTGATTAATCGGGTTGTTGCTTTATACCCCAGCCCCATTTTAAAAAAGCAGGCATGGCCCTGCCCCAGGTTGCTACATCATGCCGGCCATCTTTCATTTCCAGATACTTAATATCTTTTTCTTCTTTATATCCCTTTGCCTCCAATTCTTTAATAAGGTCGAGTGTATCATCTATTGAATCAATAATGCCGTTATTGTTTCGGTCTTTTGTTTCATCCATATTACCGCATTGAAAAAAGAATTTCAACCAGGGATAAAAACTCCCATTTCGTATTTGCTGGTGTATGATGCGATGTTTATCATCATCATACAATTCATCTGACTGGTCAATGTTTCTCCACCAAAGCGAACCTGAAAAAACACCCACTTTAGTAAATTCTGTGGGATAGTTCCACACAATATCTAATGCCATCAGTCCACCCAAAGAAAAACCAGCAAAAGCTTTTTCTTTAAAAGATGAAACCGCATAGGTTTTGCGTATAAACGGAAGCAATTCTTCAAAAACAAACAGCGTAAATAATCCTGCATTGGCACCCCTGCCTAAAAAGTCTTTATGTCCGGCAACGCCGTATTCCATTTTACGATCAGGTGCACAATGAATGCCTACACACAATAGTGGCCCTATGTTAGCATCGCTTGCATACAAATTAGCAAGCATTTCATCAAACAACATTTTTGGTAAATCCTGTCCGTCGTTGATCAGCAGTAAACTAATTTGGGAAGGGTCCGCCACATTAGAAGGCAGATATATATCCAATTTCACAGCTCTTTCGAGAAAAGTTGACTCGATGGTGTTTGTTTCAACCTGAATACCGGGTACTTTGGCCAATTGCATGGCGACAAAATTAAGGATTTCATAATAATCAGCCTTTGTTCAAACTTAATTCAATCTACAGATCCTCATAGCAGGTTAATTTGTTTATATGGCTTTGAAAAAATAAATTTGGTAAAAGTCGGTGCATTATTGCCTTACCTATTTTGCAAAGGCTGCTCTATTCATCATTTAAAACCTGTTTATGAAGAAAATTGGAATCCTGCACGGAAAAGAACGTTCATTCCCCGAAGCATTTGTAGCGAGGGTAAATAGTAAAAATGTACCGGGCATTATTGCAGAACCTGTTCGTATAGATAAAGCCATGCAAGGTGTGCATACTGGTTATACAGTTATCATTGACCGTATTTCCCAAGACGTACCATTTTACCGTACCTGGTTAAAGAATGCAGCTGTTACCGGCACTGCGGTTATTAATAATCCTTTTTGGTGGAGTGCAGATGATAAGTATTTCAATAATTGTTTGATGACAAAAATTGGTGTGCCTGTTCCAAAAACTGCCATCATCCCTTCCAGGGATCTTCCGGATGATACCTCCAACGAATCATTCAGCAATCTTGCCTTTCCGTTGGATTGGGACAGTATTTTCGGTTACACTGGTTTTCCTGTTTATATGAAACCGTTTGCCGGGGGTGGCTGGAAAAATGTGTATAGATTGGATAGCAAAGAAGATTTTTTTGAAAAACATGCGGAAACAGGTCAACTGGTTATGCTCTTTCAGGAAGAGATTGTGTTTACAGAATATTATCGTTGCTATTGCATCGGTGGCAAGTATGTTCGTATCATGTCGTATGAACCCCGCAATCCGCATCATTTGCGCTATGTAGCCGACTTTAAACCATCTGCAGAAAGATTGCAGCAGATGACTGACATCGTTCTGAAAATTAATAAATACCTCGGCTATGATTTCAATACCGTTGAGTTAGCGATAAGAGATGGAGTACCGTATGCCATTGATTTTTGTAATCCAGCACCTGATGCCGACAAAGCCAGTGTAGGTGAAGAAAATTTTGAATGGGTAGTTGAAACCGCAGCAACTTATGCCATTGAAAAAGCTTTAGCCAATAAAGAAGGGGAAGACAATCTTACCTGGGGCGAATATGTGAGAAGAGGAGCGAACGGCAGTCCTTTGATATAAAAAGTTTGTAGTTATCGTAAAAAGTTCTTGCACTTTTTATTTTAGCGGGAATCCAAACTATGAACTATAAAGATTAAACTATAAACTAACTTATGATTCTTAATTATAAAAATTTTACCCTTGGTGTAGAAGAAGAGTACATGGTACTTGACCCAAAAACTTTTGAACTTAAAAGCCATGAACAAAAAATTGTGCAGGAAGGGCAAAAGGTGATCAAAGACAAAGTAAAAGCCGAAATGCACCAGGCCGTAGTGGAAGTAGGAACGGATATTTGCGCCGACATTGATGAAGCCTATACAGATGTATCTACACTTCGTAAAACTATTTCCGGCATTGCAGATGGATTAGGTTTTGCCATGGGTGCTTCGGGTACTCACCCTTTCAGCCATTGGGAAAGCCAATTGATTACTGACCATATTCGTTATAATGAACTGGTAAATGAATTGCAGGAAGCGGCCCGCAGTAATTTAATTTTTGGATTGCATGTACATGTAGGAATGGAAAACAGGGAGCTGGCCAATCATATTGCCAACAGTACCCGCTATTTTTTACCGCACATATTTGCTTTAAGTACCAACTCTCCTTTTTGGGAGGGAAGAATGACAGGGTACAAATCTTTCCGCACTAAAGTATTTGATAAGTTTCCACGTACTGGTATTCCTGATTCTTTTGATAGTATTGAAGCATACGATAACTATGTTAAACTCCTGATCAAAACCAATTGTATTGATAATGCAAAAAAGATATGGTGGGATCTGCGAGTGCACCCCTTCTTTAATACGGTAGAGTTCCGCATTTGCGATATTCCGATGACGGTGGATGAAACCATTACCATTGCTGCATTGTTCCAGGCAATTTGTGCAAGAATTTATATGCTGCGATCCAAAAACCTAAACTATATTCAATACTCAAGAGCATTACTCAATGAAAATAAATGGAGAGCCAGCCGCTATGGAGTAGATGGTTATTTGATTGATTTTGGAAAAGAGGAAGAAGTAAATACAAGAGCATTGATCTATGAACTACTTGATTTCTTAGACCCTGTATTAGATCATTTGGGTAGCCGACACCGCATTCAATATGTACACAAGATGCTGGAAAATGGAACCGGTGCAGACAGGCAGTTAGCTGTTTTTGAAAAAACAAAAACACTGGCTTCTGTTGCTGAGTATATAAAA
>CAZXMP010000222.1:0-4410 GCA_964641575.1 uncultured Chitinophaga sp.
CCGGCAGCGATGCAGGGAATATGAAATGCACTGCTATAAAAGATGGCAATGATTGGATAATTAATGGAACGAAAAATTTCATTACGCATGGGAAGAGCGGTGATGTAGCAGTAGTGGTATGCAGAACCGGAGAGCCAAGAGCAAAAAATAATTCAACAGCTTTTGTAGTAGAGAAAGGAACAAAAGGGTTTAGTGCAGGCAAGAAAGAAAATAAGTTGGGTATGCGGGCCAGCGAAACCGCAGAAATGGTTTTTGATAATTGCCGAATTAGTGATGCCAATCGCTTAGGAGAAGTGGGAGATGGTTTTAAACAAGCCATGAAAATATTAGATGGCGGAAGAATTTCAATTGCCTCACTTTCACTCGGAATTGCAAAAGGTGCTTATGAAGCTGCATTACAATATTCGCAGGAACGTTACCAGTTTGATAAACCTATTTCCAGTTTTCAGGGAATAGCTTTTAAACTGGCAGATATGGCCACGGAAATTGCCGCGGCTGATCTATTAATTCTCCAGGCCTGCGATTTAAAAGAACGAAAACTTTCTATGACGAAAGAAGCGGCTATGGCAAAATATTATACCAGTGAAGTAGCGGTGAAAACGGCTAACGATGCGGTGCAGATTTATGGCGGCTATGGATACACTAAAGATTTTCCGGTAGAGAAATTTTATAGGGATGCTAAGTTGTGTACAATTGGCGAGGGAACCAGTGAAATACAAAAATTGGTTATTAGCAGGGAGGTTTTGAAATAATTGAGGTTAAAAAATAAATTAGCAGGGAGGTTTTAAGCAATGAATTTTATTTTCGTTGAATGAACATATCTGCTGCTACGCTTATCAAGAAATATGACTTAATGCCCCACCCTGAAGGAGGCTTCTACAAACAAACTTATATTTCAAGCGAAACAATACCAGCTGCTGCATTGCCGGAAAGATTTACAGGTAATCGTTTTTTCAGCACAGCCATTTATTTTTTATTGGAGCAAGGGAATTTTTCCGCATTCCATCGTATCAAAAGCGATGAGGTCTGGCATTTCTATGCTGGAGGGAATTTGAATATTTATATCATCCATGATGATGGCAAATTAGAAATATTGACATTGGGGAATGAAATTACTGCTGATAGTTCTTTTCAATTGGTAGTACCTGACGGTTGTTGGTTTGCATCAGAGCCGGTTAGCGGAGTTGCTTTTTCTTTTGTTGGCTGTACTGTATCGCCGGGGTTTGATTTTGCCGACTTTGAATTGGCAAATGCTATGGAATTAGTAAGGGAATATCCAGCGCATAAAGCCATTATTGAAAGGTTATGCCGGTAATTGAATCTGTTTCACCTCCTGTATCCCAGCAATCCTGATTTAAGGGCATGCTAAGAAATAATAATTTATTTCTTTATAAAATTGTTTTACAAAATCAGCCCTATCTAAGTCGGGCGAATTTTGCAGCCAAGCTTTCAGCGTAAATATCTTCATTTTACAAGCCGAAAAGAAGTCGATAATATCTTCAGGTTTTGTTTCATAAAAAGGCGCAGCTCCAAGTCCGTGTTCAAAAAGTACAAAGGGAGTGTTTCTCTTAATAGTTTCTTCGGCTCCCAATAATACTTCCAGCTCCGCACCTTCTACATCAATTTTAATAAAATCGATTTTAATGGAGGAATTAATAACTGTATCCAGTTTGGATTTTGTTACCTGAATATCTATAATTTTTGGGAAAGGAATATGATAAACTCTTTCTTTAAAACCGCTATATCCGGGAGAATTTTTTATGTATTTAAAACTGGATTGACCTTCTGTGTTACTTAATGCGTAAGGAAGTATAATATGATTTGGGCTGGTATATTTAATTTTTAATTGCTCGTAGAACTCTGGCAATGGTTCAAATCCCCAATGCATCCCGTCTGGGGCCAATTTAATCATCTTGCTCAAAAAACTTCCTTTATGGCAGCCTATGTCAATACAATTGGAGTTTTTTTTAATTACACTTTTCATGATCTGAAAAGTCTGCTTATTGTACTGAATGTTCTTTAAAAAATAGTAAGGAGTTTTTAATAAATTTTTCATCGATTTTTATTGGCAAGTATCTGCTATCTCAAAATAGTAAACCAGCTGTTTGTAAAATACGACTTATCTCACCTCTTGCATCTCCACCAGCTTTCTGTAAAATCCATTTTGAGCCAGCAACTGTTCATGAGTTCCTCTCTCTACTATTTTTCCTTTTTGTAAAACAATAATTTCATCTGCATGGCGAATAGTAGAGAGCCGGTGTGCAATAACAATACTGGTACGATTCTGCATCATATTGTTAATAGCATCTTGCACTAAACGTTCGCTTTCTGTATCAAGGGAAGAAGTAGCTTCATCCAAAATAAGAATCGGAGGGTTTTTTAAAACAGCTCTTGCAATAGTCAACCGCTGTCTCTCACCACCACTTAATTTGCTTCCCCGATCGCCAACATTACTGTTATACCCACCTTCTTTTTTTATAATGAAATCATGGGCATTGGCAATTTTCGCTGCTTCCGTTATTTGCTCATCGGTAGCATCTTGAAAACCTAAGGCAATATTATTTTTAATGGTATCATTAAATAATATTGGTTCTTGTGTTACAATGCTCATCAAACTACGAACAGAGTGTAAAGAGTAGTCTTTAATATTCACCCCATCAATTAAAACTTGGCCGCCTGTTACATCATGAAACCTGGGTACCAAATCAGCTAATGTTGATTTGCCTGCACCAGACGAGCCCACTAACGCAACTGTCATTCCCTTTTTGACAGTGAAATTTATATTCTCAAGTATTACAGCGTCTTCATAGGCAAAACTTACATTTTTAAATTCTATTGTTGAAGTAAATGCAGGCAACAATTTCCCATTCGGGTTGTCATCTACAGTAATCGGTGTTTTTAATATTTCCTCAATGCGATTGATGGCTGCTGCGCCTTTCCGCATGTTGCTGAACGATGTAGATAATGATTTTGCCGGGTTGATAATGTTGTAAAAAATACCAAGGAAACCAAGAAAAGCAGATGCTTCTAATAGTTCATTCCTTAACACTAAACGTCCACCATAGTATAAAACCGCTGTAAAAAGCATTACGCCCATTACTTCAGACAAAGGCGATGCTAAATCTCTCTTAAAAGAAATATTATTTTTTGCATGTAATAACTCTTGGTTTGTTTTAAAGAATTTACCCCGTAACAGCTTTTCAATATTAAAGGCTTTAATTACACGCAGGCCGCCCAGTGTTTCATCCAGGATTGACAATGACTCGCCATATTTATGGGAAACTTCCTGCGAATGTTTTTTTAACGAACGGGTAACACGGCCGATTACCAGGCCAAGTATTGGAATAAGAATCAGGATAAATAAAGTGAGTTGTACGCTGATCAATAATAGAACAGTTAGTGTAACAATGATGGTCATAGGGTCTCTTATCCAACCCTCTAGTGTTCCAACTACCGAACCTTCTACTTCTCCTACATCATTTGTCATACGGCTCATTAAATCGCCTTTTCTTTTTTCATTAAAAAAGCCAATGGGTAAACGAAGTACTTTGTCGTACAGATCTTCCCGGAGCTGATTAACGATTTTATTTTTCAATGGGTTGAGAACGTAATAAGAAAGATAGAGGGAAAGGTTTTTTAGAATAATAAAACTAACCATCAATAGGCAGATAAAGCCTAGTGTCGCTGTTTTGCCCCTTTTTTGTACCGATTCATACAAAAAATCATTAAGGGACTGAATTACAGGGTTCTTACTGGTCGTTGTAATCGCAGTGCCGTTATCAACGAAAATAAGCTGCAAAAAAGGCATCAGCATACCAATAGAAATAATGGAAAAGACAATGCTTAAAAGAGTAAATAAGAAATAAAGAAAAATCTTTCCTTTATAGGCTTTGAGATATTCAAAAATCCTTGCGTATTGCTTCATTTAATACCAAATGTATTTGTAACTACAGCGGAGCTGTGGTTTTATGCCGATATACAATCGGTATAAATTGCTTCTGCTGAGAAGCTGCAAAGTAACTAATTTTACACCGAACCTAATTGTTAAGTAATGGAAGAAGGTAAAAGACAAAAACAGATAGCGGGGCTATTGAACGAAGAAATAAACCTGATTTTTCAGAAATTAGGGCTAAGCATGATTGATGGCGGAATGGTCTCTATATCATCCGTAAAAGTAACGCCAGACCTACTGGAGGCAAGGTTTTACCTTAGTCTTTTCCAGGTAAAAGATGCGGAAGCGGCTATCAAAAAAATTGAAGAACGCCACCACGAAATAAAAAGAGAACTGGCCGCCCGGGTTCGTCACCAATTGCGGAGCATACCGGTGTTGAAATTTTTTAAAGATGATACATTGGATCATGTGTTTAAGATGGAAGAAATATTTAAGCAGATAAATGAAGAGAAGAAAAA
>CAZXMP010000223.1:0-4386 GCA_964641575.1 uncultured Chitinophaga sp.
ATAAGCTAGGCGATACCATTACTGTACGCCTTTCAGAAGAAGTATCATTTTTAAATAAAGCAGCCATACGGCAAACACTGGACCATATGCCGGAGAATTCTTCTGTTGTAATTGATGCATCTAATACCAAGTATATCGACTATGATGTATTGGAACTGATTAAAGAATTTAGCAGTATCAAGGCCCCTTTGAAAAATATTTCGCTGGAATTGAAAGGATTTAAAGAAGTTTATAAAATAGAAAACACATCTATGGTTCAATCTGTCACTAAATAACGTTAAATGGGTTCAAACTTTGATGAAGACCATATACTGCATGAATTAAAACATTATTTGCCTTCGCAGCAGGCATTGAAGGATTTTATCCATCACAATTCGTTGCATGCTTTCCAGCATATGAAATTTTATGACGCCATTTTTAAGGCGTCTAAAATTTTTGGCTTCCAGGTGCATTTGCAATTGCCGGAATACCGTGCCATGTTCACAACCGGAAGAATAAGGGAAGATGTGCTGCATATGGTGATTGCGAACAAAAAAGGAAAAGTTGCTGTACAGGAATGGAAACAGAAACTGATAAACCAGGATTACGATACACTTAATCATCCAAGAATAGGGCAATTAAGAAAATACTGGAAAGAGGTTTATCACTTCGATTTAGATAATAACGTTCATCCGATACTCTTTCGCATTCTTTGTGCTTTTTTAGACCAGGGCATTGCTATTGAAAGTTTTCCGGTAGTGAATAAGCCTTTTATCGAAAGTATAAGGGAACTGGAACAAAATAGTTTTGTCAGTTTTTTTAAAACAAAAACAATCCGGCAAAAATTTATATCCGGCAATTATTCTATCCCGGAGTTATTAAAAACCATCGTAGGCAAAGAAGAATATTTTGAACAATATATATTCGATCAGCAATTTGCCCATCATGGATGGAGCGGTTTTGTAAGTGCAGTGGAAGACAATCCACAGACACTACTAGACCGAAAACAAATTGCACTAAAGGAGTTATTAGAGTTTGAGTTGCTGATGGAACTGGATGTACTCAATCATGTATTGGGAAATAAATGGCAACCGTTAACTAATCATGTTCCTGTACCGCCGGTAAATTTATTTGCTGATGTTCCGAAAACAGAATTGGCAGAAGTAATAGAATTATGGCAGGATGCTTTTGAATGGAGTTACTATGACTCGGTGTTGAAAGGTATATTAATGGCAGCCCCCCCACCCCCCGAAGGGGGGATTTTGGTCCCCGGTAGTTCAATTATTAATGACGGAAACCAAAAAGCCGAGAATAATAAAACGACTCAGACAATATCAAACTCTGAGAACCCCCCATCGGGGGGCAGGGGGGCTTCCCTCCAAGCCATCTTCTGCATTGATGAAAGAGAAGATTCCATTCGTCGCCATATTGAAGCGGTGGATAAAAAAGCAGAAACATTTGGCGCCCCGGGTTTCTTTGGTGTGGAATTTTATTTTCAGCAGGAAGGCGGTAAGTTTTACGACAAGCTTTGCCCTGCACCTGTTACGCCAAAATACCTGATCAAAGAATCGGATGCCAAATCAGTAAGAAAAGATGAATTGATCTATACTAAACTTACACATGGTATTTTATCGGGATTTCTTTTAAGTATCAGTTTTGGTTTTTGGGCATTTGTAAAAAAGATACAGTTATTGTTTCGTCCTAAAATGAGCCCGGCTATTTCCGATGCCTATGCGCATATGGATAAGCTTTCAACATTAACTATTGAAAATAAAAATCCATCTGATATTGAAAATGGATTACAGATCGGTTACACATTGGATGAAATGGTAACCAGGGGAGAAAATTTTTTACGAGGAATAGGTTTGGTCAAAAATTTTGCACCCATCGTTTATTTTGTGGCACATGGTAGCAGCAGTGCCAACAATCCGCATCATGGGGCACATGATTGTGGTGCCTGCAGCGGACGACCCGGTGCCACCAATGCAAGAGTGCAATCTTTTATTTTAAACCATAGAAAAGTAAGAGAAGTATTAGCAACAAAAGGAATTATAATACCCGATACCACACAATTCATCGGCAGCATGCATGATACGGCGGCTGATGTGTGGGGTTATTATGATGAACATATACTCAGTCCTGAAAATGCTCGATTGCATTTGATCAACAAACAAAATTTTGAAACGGCCTTAAACCTGAATGCAAAGGAGAGAAGCCGTCGATTTGCCTCTATCAATACCAAACAGGAATTAGAGCAGGTTCGTAAAGCCATTCACAACCGTTCGGTTTCTTTGTTTGAGCCAAGACCTGAACTGGGACATGGCACTAACACTTTAGCTATTATCGGTCGCCGACAAACGACTAAAGGTTTATTCCTTGACAGAAGAGCTTTCTTAAATAGTTATGATTATACAACTGATCCCGATGGAGCGATTTTAACGGCCGTAATGCGACCTATCGGTTTGGTTTGTGGCGGTATCAACCTGGAATATTATTTCTCCAGGGTTGATAATATAAAAATGGGAGCAGGCACTAAGCTACCGCACAATGTAGTAGGATTGTTTGGAGTGGCTAATAGCAGCGATGGTGATCTACGCCCCGGCCTTCCCTGGCAAATGATTGAAGTGCATGATCCTGTTCGACTGTTGGTAATTGTTGAGCACCAGCCAGACATTGTCTTGAAAGCTATCCAGTCTTCACCTGAAGTGTTTGAATGGTATAATAATGAATGGGTGCATATCGTAGCATTACATCCTATAGAAAAACAGTTTTACTATTTTAAGAACGGAGCTTTTGAGAAATATGATCCCATTACCAATGCCAGTGAGATAAAAACCATTCATAACATGGAAGAGTTTATTGAAGGGGCAAAAGAGATGGAAACAAATCATATTGTACATGCCACGGAAGAGAATTTGCCAGTCTATTTGCTCGATTAGATAAAGAATAAAAACCACATGAACCAGCTACTTATTTTATTCATCGCCATACCGCTGCTGGCATTTTTTGCTACTTTGCTATGGCAAAATAAAAGTGAAAAAGCGATTGGTACAATTGTGCGATTCGCCAAGGTTGCTAACATTTTAATTGCTCTCCTATTCCTGGGTTGGTGGATAATAAATGGTTTTTCCCCTATGACTCACAGGGCAGTTACCCTTTACCAAACAGATAATTTTGTTTTTGCCATTCAGCTGTATTATGACGAAGTGACAGCTGTTTTTAGTATTGTTGGTTCTTTGTTATTCTTTTTGGTGGCAACCTTCAGTAAATATTACATGCACAGGGATGAGGGGTACAAACGTTTCTTCAATACGATATTGTTGTTTGCAACAGCGTATAACTTTATAATACTGGCAGGTAATTTCGAAACATTATTTATCGGTTGGGAAATTAAAGGCATCTGCTCTTTTATATTGATCGCTTTTTATCGCAATCGCTATCTTCCGGTAAAAAATGCTTTCAAAGCAGTTTCTAATTATCGTATCAGTGATGTGGCTTTAATGCTTGCCATGTGGATGATGCACCATCTTACGCATCAAAATATCAATTTCTCTCAATTAGGAGAAGCAAAAGAAATGGCGATAGCTGCAAACCATGCAGGCATGGCCATCTTTATTGTTTGTATGATCATATTACCGGCAACGATAAAATCGGCGCAGTTTCCTTTCACCACCTGGTTGCCAAGAGCAATGGAAGGTCCTACTGCCTCCTCGGCTATTTTTTACGGTTCATTGAGTGTACATATTGGTGTTTTCCTGTTATTACGTACGCATCCTTTCTGGGAAGATATGTTGTGGGCAAAAATCGTCATTATCGTTATCGGTGCGATAACAGCTATAATGGCCACTATGATTGCAAGAGTGCAGCCTACCGTTAAAACGCAAATTGCCTATTCATCTGCAGCGCAGATCGGGCTGATGTTTATCGAGATAGCATTGGGCTTTCATTGGCTGGTATTGGTGCATTTTGCAGGCAATGCATTTTTAAGAACTTACCAGTTACTGGTTTCACCTTCGGTATTAAATTATCTGGTCCATCACCAGTTTTTTCATTACGTTAAGCCTACACAAAAACTTTTGTCTAAAATAAAGACATCCTTCTATATGCTCGGCATTAAGGAATGGAACCTTGATACGGCTTTGTTTAGGTATCTATGGAGTCCTTTTAAATGGATTGGCAGAGGATTACAATTCTTACAGTCCAACATTTTCATCGCTGTTCTTGGTATTGCAGGTGTTGCATTTTTAGTTATCGGCTATACTGGCAAGGGTAGTATTCCCTCTTTGAACGGAGCTTTGCCGGTTATTTTAATGAGCATCGCATTACTGGTGATACTTTTTGCATTTTCTTACCGGCAGTCTGCATTAAAAGCATGGATATACCTGCTGACAGGGCATTTGTTTATCA
>CAZXMP010000224.1:0-4376 GCA_964641575.1 uncultured Chitinophaga sp.
CCATTATTATCCGTTCGGGTTACCAATGGCTGGTATATCATCCAAAGCTCTTGCGTTTGGAAATCCAGAGAATAAATATAAGTTCAATGATGGAACGGAACTGAATAATGATTTTGGTCTAAGTTTTTATGAGACACAAAACAGATTATACGACCCACAAATAGGAAGGTTTTGGCAGGTTGACGAATTTGCAGAAATAGCAGAAGAATGGTCTTCATATGTTTTTGCATATAACAACCCAATAAGTTTAAATGACCCATTAGGATTATTTACAGAAGAGCCTGCTGAAAATGGAGGCAAGGTTAAAGAATTGCAGGGAGTAACAGTATATTCAATTCCGAAAGGTTTTTGGGCAAAGCAAAGGATGTACTATGACGTAATGAGTTATTTGAATTCAAGAGGTGCAGGTATTGACCAAATAGTGAATAATAATTTGCGGGAAATGATGTACCGTTTTGACGGTATTACAAAACACAGGGAAAGAGTGTCGGAGATGACCCGTAAAAGTGATAAAATAGTTCTTGAGATAGGTTCCTGGTTTATTCCTTCAGGCTGGCTCTTAAAAGCAGCAAAATATAAAAAGGTTGTAGCCTTTTTCAAATGGAAAAGGGGCAAGGCATCAGCAAAAGCAGTTGAAGAAATAGCAGAACAAACAGCTGCACATGGTGATGAAGCCCAAAAGTTATTAAATCCTGCAATTAATATTACGGATGATGGGTTGGCCCACACTTTAGAGCGACATACTGCAAACGGAGTAAAAAAATGGGCAAACAAAAGCAAGTTTAATAGTGCAGATGAAATACCAGATTTAATCCAACAGGCAACACAAATGCCTATGGTTAAACAAGCAAATGGAAATTTTGCAAGAGTAGTAGATGCTGGACGAGATATAGGGTTTGATAAGATTAGCGGAAAATCTACTTCAGTTTATACTGTTATTACAAACTCCGAAGGAAAGCTAGTAACATCTTTCCCGGGTAAACCAACAGGATGGTAAATATGGCATGGACAGTTATTTTAGAGAATGAAAAAAGAGAACCCATTGAATCACTTAATGGAGAGTTTTACAGCAGTTCTATAATCAATGAGGAAAAGCAAAAAGAGTTTATATTACTGAAGTATCTGAATCCCTACGGTGATACTTTTTTCAATTCATTACAAAGCGAAGATTTAATTTTTGACCTTGAGAAGCTTAAAGAAGTTGACGTTCAGAATAGGCTGATTGATGAGATTATTGAACTTGCTAAGCAATGCAAGAAAACACCACATACATACTTAAGCTTTTATGGTGATTAATATTTAATTATTTTTAGCACAAAGCCCGGCCCCGTTGTCCGTAGTGTTCAATAAATAAAATAAGATGAAGGGTTGTGGTTAGTTTGTAACTAACCATCGGCTTTGCCAAAAGCCGTCCAACATTTATCTTTATTGAAAAAGGTATGAGTGAAGGCGGTTACAAAATAAGAAACCAGGCAGCTATTCATTTTATAACATTTGCCGTGGTGGAATGGGTAGACGTTTTTACACGAAAAGGTTACCGGGATATAGTTTTAGAAAGCATCCGGTTCTGTCAAAAAGAAAAAGGATTGCTGCTACATGCATGGTGTATAATGAGTAATCATTTGCACCTGGTAGTTTCCGCAAGAAATGAAAACCTGAGTGATGTATTGCGGGATTTCAAAAAATTTACCAGTAAACAACTGATCAATGCAATTGCTGCTAACAAGCAAGAAAGTCGCAGAGACTGGATGCTGCAGATTTTTAAAGAGCAAGGAGAAGATAATATGCGGAATAGCGGCAATCAGTTTTGGCGACAAGATAACCAGCCGATAGAGTTATATAGCGGTGCCTTTGTTTTTCAGAAAATAAATTACATTCATAATAATGCTGTAGAAGCCGGTATTGTGGAGAGGCCGGAATATTACATATACAGTAGTGCAAAGGATTATGTAGCGACTAAGAAATGTGGGTTACTGGATTTAGTTTTTCTATAAGCAAAAAGATGGACAGCCTTTTCAAGGCTGATGGTTAGTTGCAAACTAACCATAACATCCCGAAATATCTAAATTTGCTGATAGGTTGGAAGACTACGGAGAACGGGGAGATGCAGGATTATTATTCTGCCCCTGGCCCATCTCCCGCAGACAAAACAGCTGCGAAGGATTATCCAAAAACTACAGCAATACAGGTTGATATGATTGGAAAACCTACCGTCAACTTTTATGGGCCTGGAGGTATAATATTTTCAATGACGTTGAAGAATTTTATGAAAATGGGAAAATAACACACAATTAAATTTATTTATGCGAAAGAAAATTTTTATAGCTCTTGGGTTACTATTTAGTTTATCCTCTGTGGCACAAAAAATAAACAATAGCTTATTTTGTAATTCAAAATGGTTCTCCCCTAATAAAAATAATGAGTTTTACCAAGCTGATACGATTAAGCTTTTAAAAAAATCAAAAATTCAATCCGGCGAGCATAATCAAGATCATGCAGAGGATTTGCCGGATTATTATCATGGCAGCAACTTTCTTTCAATTAATTTAAAGAAAGGAAGTGAAATGAATCTTACTAATACAATAACTGATGAATGGATTATAGAACAAAAGAAAGGAAATTATACGTGGACATTTAATAAAAAAGAGAAAATTTTAAAATTTTTTTTTGAAAAAAAATTAATTGGGGAGTTTAGTATTGTAAAAATTGAGAAGGTATCAATAAAATCTAAATTTGCCAATCAGTCTAGATTGAGCTCTTCTGAAATAACACTGAAACGAGTATCCCCCGTTGTCCGTAGTGTTCAATAAATAAAAATAAGATGAAGGGTTGTCAGTAGCCTGCGACTACTGGCTAAAAATTTCTTTGTTTTGGTTTTTCTTCCCTGCCGAGTGTGCCAATTTAACGCTTCGCAGGCGCAGTCTCGGTAATGGACAGTTGAGCAAGCCACCGGACTCGCTGTCTTCTCTTAATATTTTTTGTAAATTAAAGTAAGTTCTTTGAGTGTTTATTGTTATTTGTTAGGTTCAGCTATAATAAATAACATCCCAATGTGTTAGCAAAATTAATTTATTATTAGGTAGATATAACAATAAACCGTCATCAGATGGGGGACACCAGATATTGTCCCAAGAACTTTTTAGTTCTCCCCAAGTTATTTTGATAATGCTTTCAGGTACTTTATTAATAATAAAGAGTTCAAAGTCATCTGATAAATCAGCAAGCCCAACAAAATCAATTAGTTCTTTAGCATTATCAATCGAAGAGGCATTTATTTTATTTTTTAATTTTTCACATGCAATACTATATAACTGATCCCAAGCATTAAAATGAAGTGGCAATCCTAGCAGTAGACACAAAATATCTTTTAATAAATTTATTTCTGAATTCTTCATTTTTTTAAAATTAAGTGGAAGTGATAAATTTAATTTATCTATTTCCAAACTGGCATTTTGGGTATTGGGAATATTGGAACTGCATCTTGCTTTAATCCCTTGTTTCTTTTTGTCCCGCCCGATTTGTCCCACCAATTAATATGTGGTACGCTTTCTGGGTGATTCGCAGGTCTACCTGGATGCGCAGGATCTAATCTATACCCTTTTGTTCCATCACTTCTTTGCGGACTACCCCATTTACCGGCTTTATCTTTAGGGAGTCCTTTGTCTATACCCAATTCTTTATAAACCTTCAATAAGGCCGCTTTTACTTGAGATATGCTGTATTTTTTAGTAGCCCCTAGTATTGTTTTGGCTTTGCCTGCACGACCGAAAGGCAACATCTCAAAGGCTGCTAATTCAGTAGATTTATTATGTAATTGCCTATATCCTGGTGTAGGGTTTTGCTTCTGTTCATTTTCAAAATAATTACCTATCCCTGCTGTAGAAAATGTTGCAACAGATACTATAATGGTATTAACTCCATCTGCAAATGGAACTCTATTCATGTTGACAACGGTAATATAATCAGTGTGATTACCGCCCTTAGTTCCAGTCATTGTGGTACTCACAACTTCGCCATCCTTTGTCACTACTTTATACTCATTTGTAGGTTTATCTCCTAAAGGATCACTTAGGCCAACAGGATTATTAGACATTGAATTATAGGGTGACAAACACTCTAATGTTACTTCCTCATCAGCTCCATCACTATCAGGCTCACTTTTAGGGTCTATTTGCCACCATCTGCCTAATTGTGGATCATGAGTTCGAAAAAAAGCTTCTCCAATATTTAGATCAAATGTGTTATTGTACTCTATTCCATTATACTTAAACTTATTTTCTTTAACGCCGTTCAATGCCTTGTGGCTAATGCCCGCCATCGTTAACCCGAACGGATAATAATGGGTCTCTTCCAGCATCTGCCCTCTTATATGGCTA
>CAZXMP010000225.1:0-4341 GCA_964641575.1 uncultured Chitinophaga sp.
CATTATTTCTTTTTCTTTTGCTTGCAAGTGCTTTTCTACAATTGCTGTAAAGCTATCTGTAACCTGCTGTACTTCTGCTTCACCATCTTTAGCGGCATCTTCACTCAATCCGTTTTTTTCTAATTTCTTAATGCTTTCAATAGCATCACGACGGATATTACGGATGGCAATTTTTGAATGTTCTCCTTCACCCTGACATTTTTTTACCAACTCTCTTCTTCTTTCTTCTGTTAGTGGTGGCAAGAATAACCTGATTAATGCACCATCGTTTTGCGGATTGATACCCATATTCGCAGCGATGATTGCCCTTTCAATAGGCTGCAACATATTTTTTTCCCAGGGTTGAATACTGATGGTACGGGCATCCATCACACTAATATTGGCCACCTGATTTATTGGCATTGGTGACCCATAATAATCAACTACCAAACCATCGAGCATTTGCGGGTTTGCTTTTCCTGCCCGAATTTTTACCAGTTCGGCCTCAAGGTGATTGATTGCTTTTTTCATGTGGTCTTCTGCCACAGCAACTATTGATGCAATATCTTCTGCCATATAAATTTATTTTTTGCTGATTACTGTCCTTGACAAGAACCTCAGCGGGAGGCAAAGCTAATAAAACAGGCTTATTCTTCCATATTCGCAATCGAGAATAACATTTTATTTAGCCATTAAGTTAAATGAAAAATGCCGGGCAATGCTTTATAGCTGCTACCCGGCATTAAATATTTAAAAAAACTAGTTGTTACTTTCAGCTGCCGCCTCTTTAGTTAATGTTACGACTTTTGTTTTTGTGCTAGTAGTGGTAAGTTCTGTTGCACCATTTTTTCTTTTAGAAATAAACATAGTACGGCGACGGGGTCTGTTGTAATATAGTAAACCCAATCCTGTGAAAGCAAGACTAAGTAAAATCAATAAAAGGTAATTGGGGCCTAATTCTTTTCCGAACCAGCCCAATAATATAAAACCAATATTAACTCCCACACAAGTAAATGTTACGGCAGCATGGCTCATTCCCCTGTCAAGCAATAAATGATGTACGTGGTTGCGATCAGGAGTAAAAGGAGATCTTCCTTTTAATATACGGATACTGAACACCCTTAATGTATCTAATAAAGGAACAATAAGAATAGAAAAACCAACTGCTACCGCAGAAGTAACAGGAACGGTCACAAAAGGCGATTCAGCAACATTAATAAATTTAATTACCAATATAGCGTTTATCAAACCAATCATCAGGGACCCCGAGTCACCCATAAATATTTTGGCTGGTTGATGATTAAAAATCATAAATGCTACTAAACTCCCCGCCATGGAGAAGGAAAGAAGCGCATAGGCCTGGTAATCGATAGCAAAGAAATAGGCTCCAAAAACTGACATGGTAAGTATTCCGAGACTAGCTGCCAATCCATCTACACCATCAATCAGGTTAAATGAATTCATAATTACAATAATGGTTAGATAGGACAATGCAAGGGCAAATCCTTCTGGCAATTCATTAAAACCCATCAGTCCATGCATGCTATCGATTCGAATGCCCCCTAAATGAATAAGGATTGATGCCGCTATGATCTGACCAACTAATTTTTTACTGGCGGATAGTATAATAATATCATCTTTAAGTCCAAGGAAGAAGATAACTACTGCTGCCGCAAAGAAGTATTGAAACTCGGGATTAAGATATCCTTGAATAGATAAAAGCGCTGCTAATAAAAACCCGCTGAAAATGGCTACACCACCAAGAGAAGCTACCAAACGGGTATGCACTTTTCTTTCGTCGGGAATATCATATAGCTTTTTCTGCTCTGCCACCTGTATTATAACAGGGATAGCCAGAAAGGTAATGATAAATGCCACGGAGGCTGTTAATAATACATCAAGCATTAAAGCAGTTTTACACGGTACAAAAATAGGTTATTAGCCTTTCAGTCTTTTAAGGTTACAATTCATTAATACAGATTAATGTAGCAAGGATTTGTACTCAAAGGATTTATTGAATTTGTTTACAGATTTTACTCACGGTGGATTTTGTATTGAAAAAGATTGCACTTTTGCACCACCAATCAGAGATTTGAGCCGGCAAGATACAAAAAGTTTAAAAAGAACCAATTTTTATGGCAGAACTTACCGCTATTGCATCGCAAGTAAGAAGAGACATAGTTAGAATGGTACATGGAGTAAGCAGCGGCCACCCCGGTGGTTCTTTAGGCTGCGCAGACTTTCTTACTGCCTTGTATTTCAAAGTAATGAAGCACAATCCATCTTTTAATATGGATGCTACGAATGAAGACGTATTTGTGCTTTCTAATGGACATATATCACCCGTATTTTATTCCGTATTGGCCCGTTCCGGGTATTTTGATATTAAAGAATTAGCCACTTTTAGAAAAATAAACTCAAGATTACAAGGTCATCCTGCTACCCATGAGCACTTGCCTGGCATTCGTATTGCTTCTGGTTCATTAGGACAAGGAATGAGTGTGGCAATTGGTGCCGCTTTAACGAAGAAATTAAATGAAGAAAAAAATCTTGTTTTCTCTTTACATGGTGATGGCGAACTGGATGAAGGACAGATTTGGGAGGCTGCTATGTTTGCTGCACACCATAAAGTTGATAATCTTATTTCAACCATCGACTGGAACGGCCAACAAATTGATGGACCTACCGATAAAGTAATGAACCTGGGAAACATTCAGCAAAAGTTTGATGCTTTTGGCTGGACTACACTTGAAATGAATGGCAACGACATGGATGATGTTGTTGCGGTTCTCGAAAAAGCCAAATCTCTAACGGGTCAGGGCAAACCGATTGCTATTATGATGCATACAGCTATGGGCAAAGGTGTTGACTTTATGGAAGGCACTCATGAATGGCATGGCATTGCTCCAAATGATGAGCAATTGGCAAAAGCGTTGGCACAGTTGCCGGAAACGTTGGGGGATTATTAATACTGTCCTAAATACAGAAAGTCAATAAGTCGGAAAGATTATTTCATTTAATGTAATAGTCTTTCCGACTTTCCGTCTCCGGACTTTTTTGACGATTTACTCACTTCTCAACGAAAAATCTTGTGTTGCTGCTTTTTTGGATGGCAGCCAGGAGGCAATTAATGCAATTATAAAAACAGTGCTTCCTACTAATATAAAATCCATCAGCCGGAGTTTGACGGGGAAATAATCTATTAAGAAAGAACCACCAGCCAGTGGAATCAAATGATATTTTATTTGAAGCCAGGCAATCAATAACGCTAAAAGCATACCGATGCCGCCACCAACAAGAGCCAACAACATTCCTTCGCTTAAAAAAACTCGTTGTATAAAATTACGGTTTGCACCTAATGCATTTAATACGCTGATATCTTTTTGCTTTTCCAATACCAGCATCGTTAATGCACCAATCATATTAAAGGCTGCTACTACTAAAATGAGGCAAAGTACTCCATAAATTACCCAGCGTTCTGTATTCATCACCGAATACAAACTTTGATTCTGCTGGTATTTATCCTGAACCAGGTAGCCATCACCAAAAATTTGTTGTACCGCTTTTTGTAAGTCTTTGGATTCAGTGGGATATTTCGCTGCAATTTCCACCGCAGTAAAATCATTTGCACCAAGCTTTAATGATTTCTTCATGAAATCAATATTGGTAATGCCATATTTATTGTCAAAATCCTGCTGTATTTGAAATGCTGCAGAAGTGCGGATAGTATCATTGCTGATATCTTCCAGCGGATTGATTTGTTCGCTACTGCTTTTTCTTGGCAAATATATTTTCAGCGAAAAAATATTTCTATCTGCTACAATTCCTAGTGCGCCTTCTACCCCTACCCCTAATATTAATTTAGGAATTTCTTCATTGCCCAAATCATACTCTCCATTCCACAAATTATCTGCCACGCCGGTTACATAGCGATAATTTTCATCAACTCCTTTCAAATAAATGACAGATTGATTTTCTCCATTTTGCACTAATGCCTTTTCTTCTACTACTAAGGAGAAATTTTTAACACTGCTCAGACCTTTTAGTTTCTGTAATTGTTCAGGTGATACTGTGATGGATTTTCCAGCAGCCGCAGAAACTTTTATGTCTGTATAAAAAGTAGAGTATAATGATTTCACTAATCCTTCAAAGCCGTTAAATACACTCAGCACCAGAATCAGGGCCATCGTACCAATTATCATTGCAGCAATACTCGTCCATGCAATAATATTAATTGCATTGGTGGATTTTTTGCTTTTAAAATATCGCCAGGCGAATAGGAAATGCAAGGACTTGGTTAATTAGTAGATTAATTAATTTGATGCAGGCGGATTTTCATCTTTATTTTTCTTCTCTTCATTT
>CAZXMP010000226.1:0-4285 GCA_964641575.1 uncultured Chitinophaga sp.
CCTGCGACCCCCTGGTCCCAAACCAGGTGCGCTACCGGCCTGCGCTACTTCCCGAACACTTTTGGGAGTGCAAATATAGCGGGTTATCTCTTATTTGCACGGTTTTTTTCATTTTTTGAGCTGTTATTTGTTAAAGACGGAATAAGGCAAACCGGTTTAGCTTGTAATGATTACTATGATTATCTCCCCATCCAGCCACCATCAACAGTTATAATTGTTCCATTCATATAATCAGATGCAGGGGAAGAGAGAAAAACAAATGCACCCGTCATATCTTCGGGTGTACCCCAGCGATTAGCTGGTATTCTTGATAAGATTGCTGCATTTCTTTCTGCATCTGCTCTTAGCAATGCAGTATTATCCGTTGCAATATATCCGGGAGCAACACCATTTACAGTTACTCCAAATTTGGCCCATTCGTTTGCAAACGCTTTTAACAGCGATGATATCGCACCTTTGCTAGCCGCATAACCCGGAACATTTATACCTCCCTGAAAAGATAAAAGGGAAGCAGTGAAAACTATTTTACCATAACCTTGTTCAATCATTCGCTTGCCAATTTCTCTTGTCAAAATAAACTGTGCATTCAAATTGATATTGATAATTGTATCCCAATAATTATCTGAATGCTCAGCAACAGGTTGGCGAAGAATATGCCCCGCATTATTTATTAAGATGTCAATTTGTGTGTGATCGGCTTTTACTTTTTCAATAAATGCATAAAGAGAATCACGGTCAGTCAGATCGCATTGATACGAATAAAATTTCTTACCAGCTTTTACAACCGCTTTTTCCACGTCACTGTCTGCTTCCGGTTTTGAACTAACACCTATAATATCAGCACCGGATTCTGCTAAAGCAATAGCGATAGCCATTCCAATACCACGGCTACTACCGGTTACCAATGCCAGTTTTCCGTCAACTCTAAAATTTACCATGTACTAAAAATTTTTATTGTAATGTTTGAACCGGAACAGGATCCATATCAGTGAATGCCATATTTTCTCCAGCCATTGCCCATATAAAAGAATAGCTGGCCGTAGCACAACCACTATGAATACTCCAGGCTGGGGAGAGAATGGCTTGCTCATTATTCAGGAACAGATGTCTTGTTTCATGCGGCTCTCCCATAAAATGAATTACCCGTTGACCTTCCGGTAGATCGAAATAGAAATAAGATTCCATTCTTCTGTCATGCAAATGAGGCGGCATTGTATTCCAGATGCTGCCTTTTTTAAAGTTGGTAACACCCAGCACTAGCTGGCAGCTTTTTATTCCATCAAGATGAATGTATTTGTTAATTACACGATGGTTATTATTATCCAAACTTCCCATTTCTGCCGGCAATGCCTCTGCCGGTTTCATCGAACGTGTAGGATATTCCATATGAGCAGGGCAAGAGAAGAAGATAAATTTTGCGGGGGAAGATTTATCATTGCTGGTAAATACAATTTTTTGTTTTCCTTTTCCTATGTATAAACAATCCTGTTTTTCTAGATCAAATTTTTCGCCATCAACTGATATGGAACCATTGCCACCGATATTGACAATACCAATTTCTCTTCTGCTTAGAAAGTAATCAGATTTTAGCTGATCGTATGTTCCTAATTCCAATGATTGATTAACGGGATTTGCTGCTCCTACGATCATTCTGTCGTAATGACTATAGGTACATTCAACTTTATCAGCTTGTACCAAACCTTCCAGCAAGAAACGGTCTTTTATTTGTTGTGTGTTGTACTTTGCAAAATCTTCGGGGTGTACTTGATGAATGATTTTCATGATTGTGTTATTATAAGTTAATGTGTGATTTTATTTTTCAGTAACAAATTGATTTTTTTCTATTGTACCAGATTGTTCGATCTTATTTTTTGAAAAAATATGATGGGCTCTTACTACGTCTTTGTATAAAATAACAGTTCCTGCAGGATTACATTTTGTAAAACTATTGGAAGAGATATTGCTTTGCTGCACACCAGTTAAAGTAATTAAAGGTGAATTACTTTTTGTAGCAAACTCTGTTATCTTATTATTAGTAAATGTCAAATTTGGACCTAACGTACTTTCGTCATTGCCGCCCCGGTAAAGGTTAAGCAATGTTCCGGTTATTGAAGAAAACAGGTTCTGGGAAATAATTATCTTCTCTGCTGCATAATATCCTTTATTGTCGGTTTCCGAATCCATGGTAAAGATCTTGCTCTGAATGTTTGTAAAAGAATTGTTGCGAAAAACAACACTATCAGCAATCATCGATTTATAGGCAAAGAATATATCCTGGCAACCCCATTCATTATTAAAACCTTCAAATTTGCAATTACGAACAGCCAGGTTGTAATGATTACTTTGGCCGTTGCTGTCGTTGGAAATGAATGCACTTGCTTTTACATTACTGCCATCAATGTTGAGATTGCTTAAACTTAATTCTCCATTACCAGCAATGGCAAATACACTCAACTGGTTATAAGTGTTGAAACGTATAACTTTTTTTGTATCGCCAATAACCTGTACTGATTTTGAAATTAGAAAGGGCTTTGTTAATGAGTATTCTTTTCCGGTAAGGCGAATGATAACAGGCTCTTTTCTTTCTAATTGCTTGTAAATTTCATCAGCAGTTGCACAGGCAACAGTTAAAGCTTTTGTTTTTTTGGTAGGCTCATTTTTGGGAAACCATGTTGCCCCTGTAGAAATAGTTACTTCTTTCAACACTACCGGAATCATATTGATAGATGTAAAAATCGGGTCTGCTACTGTTTTAGTTGTTGCTGGGTTTTTTGCAGATAGAATTACTTTTTCAAATCCGCTATTTAATTTTTGTTTTACAGCAGAACTTACTTTGTTATTTTCAAAACGGATACCAGTTATCGCATCTGAAGTAGTGTAAACAATGCTATCCCTTGAGTTATAGAAATTATTATTAATGAAAACTACATTGTCAGGCGGTAAACTTCTTTCCGCATCACTTCCTTCGCCAAAACTTAGCGGACTGCATTCGTAAAAAATATTATTTTTTATTTCGGCATCGGTTACCTGCACATAGCGGTGAGCTGGCGAATTAGGAATGCCATTCATAACAGCCAGCGGCGATTTAAAATTGGTGCCCCTGCATTTATAGAAAACATTGTTTCTTACTACTTGTCCTTTATTAATTACACGAACACCGCCAGTAGCTACTTTATCGTTGCCAAGGAATAAATTTCCCAGAACGATATTATTGTCACCATGTCTTAATACCAATGAGCCCTGGCTCTCTTTAAATATATTATCTTGAATAATGTTGCTGCAAGATTTTATAGAAACGATCTCTGTCTCACCATCGCAGTATTCAAAAAGATTGTTATTGATCTTTGTGTTAGAATTGAACTGGCAATGTTGTGAAACACCTACCCGGATAATTTCACCGCCATTAGAACCAAGAACAGGTCTTCTCCCAAAGTAGTTATAGTCGATGGAGTGGTAATTTTCCCGGCTTCTTTCATCGTCTAAAATTACAGCCAGTAAAACACCCATATTTTTTTTGTCTTTAAAGCTGCAATGATCCAGACGATTATTTTTGCCATAGAATGTTACCCAGTTATTGTCATCCATTCTTTTGGGATTATTGAAATCGTTGATTACGCAATTGGTAACCCGGCAATTATTTGCAAGCTGGTCTTTACTGGATCTAAATGTGATTACCGGTTCTCCACCGGAATATCCGTTCGTGAAATATAACCCGTCAACAATAATATATTCTCCGCCAATTTTCAAACCTGATTTGCCCGTAATAATTACTTTGCCGGCTGTTTCCGCTTTGAATATGATCGGGTTTTCTTTGGTGCCCTTGCAATTGAGTTTTATGCTGATGTTTTCCCAATTACCATTTTGAAGAATGACAATATCTCCCGGCGCAGCGTTTTTATTTGCAGCAGTCAGCTCATCACTATTTTTTACAATAATAGTTTTTGAAAATCCGGTGTGGCAAATTACAAAACAACAATTCAGTAATAATAATCGAAGCATGGTTAATTATTTTGTTCGTCCATTTTTAGGTGCTATTCGTTGTGATGATTCCCGGATGATCAGTTTCGGCTTCAGCACTTCTTCAATGTGGTTCATATCTTCATCATGGTGCATGGCTTCAATAAAAAGTTTTGCGGCAACTTTTCCTAATTCAAATGCAGGTTGATCAACACTGGAAATAGTGGGTGTTACCAAACTTGTTACTGGTTCATTATTAAATCCAACAAGACCGATATCCTGTGGCATCCGTAATCCTTTTTCTTTTATCGCCAGCATTGCACCAATA
>CAZXMP010000227.1:0-4260 GCA_964641575.1 uncultured Chitinophaga sp.
ATACTTTGTCTTTATTCTCATCCCACCACTGCTTTTCTATTTTATACGAACCAAATAAGCCTAGTCCGCCACCAATGGCAATTAAGGCGAAATAAATAGGTACATTTTTATCACCCCTATGGCCAAACTTGTTTATTTCAGCGGGCAATACATAATTATCGAGTAAGTAAGCTAAGAACAAACCAATACCCGAGCCAATCAGTAACAATGCCCATTTCAGGTTTTTATAAGGCGCTGGACGGTTGGCAAACTCTTTGGGATTCATTCCCTTTTCGATCATTGCCAGGTTTTGCCTTGTTTTAAGGTAATAAATGCCGAATACCATTGCAAATCCCCCTGCAAACATGGTAACTGGTACTAAAACTTCTGCGCCGTTCATAATTTCTAATTTTATTGTTGTGTAATTTATTCGTTGTTATGCTGTATGACTACTGGTTCTTAAAACAGGTTACAGCCTACAAAGAACATTTTAAAGAATCGGTTTACAAAGACTAAGACTACGCCTAACTAAGGCAGGTTACAGGTTGCCAATTTGACTTTGCACAAATACACTTCAATTAATATATGAAGCTAACCCGAAACGGTTAACAGGCAACATTACTCCCATAAAGAAAGCTGTAACTTGCCTTGTAACCTAAACAGTTGCCCTGTAGTCTTAATAGTGCATGTCAACCGGACTGAATGATAATGAAATCATTAGCAAAGTGCTTAGTGGTGATCACCAGGCATATGCTATTATTGTAAATCGCTACCAGAACTATGTATTTACCTTAACCCTGCGGATGATTAAAAGCAGGGAGGATGCAGAAGAAGTGGCGCAGGATGTATTTATTAAAGCCTATAAATATTTGGCCGATTTCAGGGGGGCTTCAAAATTTACTACCTGGCTTTATACCATCGTCAATAATACCTGCATTACATTTTTAAGAAAGAAAAAGCTGAACATTCAGTCATTAGATAATGAACATGTATTTGCAACGGCAGATAATATTGATTCTGGTATGAGGGCAAATATGGTAGAACAGAAATCGAAAGCGGCAATGGTAAACGATGCAATTGGACTGTTAGGCAGCGACGATGCACAAATCATTACGTTATTTTATAAAGGCGAGCAATCCTTAGAAGAAATAGCGGAAATTTTAGGCTTGGAAACAAATACAGCAAAAGTTCGATTGCACCGGGCCAGAACGAGATTGAAAGAAAAAATGGAAACACATTACACAGAAGAAGTGAAGAATATTTACAATTAAATAGTTCGTTATGGATACTACATCTTATAATAACCCAGAACAGGGCAATCAGGAAGAACGCCTCTGGAACTATATTGACGGCACTGCAACAGCTACCGAAAAAACGCTGATTGAAAAGCTGATCGAAAGCAATGCTGAATGGAGAGAAAAATACAAGGAATTGCTGGAGGTAAATCAGCTATTACAAGCATCTGAGCTGGAGGCCCCATCTATGCGGTTCAGCAAAAATGTAATGGAAGAAATTTCAAGAGCTCATATTGCCCCGGCTACTAAATCATATATTAATAACAAAATCATCTGGGGATTAGGCTTCTTTTTTATCGCCATGTTTATTGGCTTTATTATTTATGGAATCGGGCAAATGACACTTACAGGTGGCGAAGAATCCACCATAACAAAAAATATCAGTAAAGTAGATTTCAGTAAGTTCTTCAACAATACCTGGGTTAATGCATTTATGATGATTAATGTGGTGGTAGGTTTGTTTTTACTGGATATGTTTTTGAGTAATAAAAGAAAAGAATTTAGAAAACAAGCTTGATGATAGCTATATCATTCAAGTCCGGTAAAACCCTTCTGTTCACAGAGGGGTTTTTTATTTTGATATATGGATGATTTCTTATAAGAAATACGCCTTTATATCGCTTTCCTATCTTTGCCAACAATCAACTGAAATGAGCTGATGATTAAAGGCTTTAAGAAAGTTTATCAATATATTATTCAAGGATTGCGAACAAAGCTGAGCAGGGTGCAATTCATAATGATTATTGCAACGGTGGTGGGTCTTTTTTCCGGGCTTGCAGCAGTTGGTTTAAAAACATTGGTGCATTACCTGCAACAAACGATTGAAACGATTCCTGTTTCAAAATTTGCGTACCTTTTTTTTCCTGCTATCGGTTTGATCATTACCGTTTTTATTATCAAGTATTTTTTTGCTGGTTACATTGAAAAAGGAATAGCCATGGTGCTGCGGTTTATGGCTAGGGGTTCTTCTTTTATTCCCTTTCGCCATACCTATCAGCATATAGTTACCAGTTCTATTACGGTGGGATTAGGAGGTTCCGCAGGATTGGAGTCACCCATTGTATCCACCGGCTCTGCAATTGGTTCTAATATTGCCCGCATCAGCGACCTGAATTATTCTGAACGTTCTTTGTTAATAGCCTGTGGTGCGGCAGCGGGTATTTCAGCCGTTTTTAATGCGCCGATTGCAGGAGTAATTTTTGCTATTGAAATTTTATTGACAGAAACCGTCATCAGTTATTTTATACCGCTTATAATTTCTTCTGTAATTGGAGTGCTTTGCTCAAAAATAATTTTAGCGGAAACTATTCTTTTCAATTTTAAATTAAAAGAAACTTTTGACTATACCAATGTGCCCTTTTATCTTTTGCTGGGTGTTGCAGCAGGGTTCGTTTCACTCTACTATGCCAGGGTGTTTAAAGGCACAGAGCATAAATTGCAGCAATGGAAGGCTAACATCTACTTAAAGGCGTTGATAGGAGGTGTTTTATTAGCGGCATTGTTCTTTGTATTTCCGCCGTTATTTGGCGAAGGCTATGAAAGTATTAAAGTAGTAGCTGGAGAAAACCTGAACAGTATTACTGAAAATACCCGTTTGTTTGAGCTACTGGGAGAAAACTGGGGTTTGATTTTATTTACTGCGTTGATCTTTTTATTAAAACCAATAGCAGCGGCAATCACTATTGGCAGCGGTGGTAATGGTGGCAACTTCGCTCCTTCCCTGTTTGCAGGTTCTTATTTAGGATTTACATTTTCAAAATTAATTAATAACACCCCCTGGTTTAAAATCCCGGTAAGCAATTTTAGTTTGGTTGGCATGGCCGGTGTGCTGAGCGGTGTAATGTATTGTCCGTTAACAGCTATCTTTTTAATTGCTGAGATAACTAATGGGTATGAATTATTTATTCCGTTGATGATCGTTTCCTCCATTTCTTTTTTCATTGTAAAATCATACGAGCCTTATTCAATGGAAATAAAAAAACTGGCCTTGGAAGGAAAGATATTTACGCATAAAAAAGAAAAAAATATTCTTACATCTATTGAACCGGCTGAAATTATACAAGACAACTATGCTAGCATCTCTATTGATAAAAACCTTAGCGACCTGGTTGAAATAATTAAGTATAACGATAAGAATATTTTTGCGGTGCATGATAGTAAAGAACGTTTTGCCGGAATTATCGAATTGAATGATATCAAGCAAAAACTTTTTCAACCGGAGCAATTTTCTAAAGTGACCATCAAATCATTGATGAAAAAACCTGCTGCAACTATTCATGAAGAGGATGACATGCATAAAATAATGGACAAGTTTGATGTAACGCAAAGCTGGTATTTGCCGGTGCTTAACAAAGAGAGAAAATTCATAGGGTTTGTTTCCAAATCAAAATTGTTTGGTAAGTACAGGGATCTATTATCACAGCAAGGAGATTTATATGAATAGAGAATATTGCCCTGGCATGATGCGCAAATAAAACAATCCCCTTTGCAAATGCTGATGCTTCGACAAGCTCAGTAGCGAACAGAAAGTACAAGAGTGGCTCTCACCTTTCCTTCCACTGGAAGAAAAGGTTGCGAACTAATCTTCGATTGCAAGGGACGATGATAGTAGCAATGCAGCTGAGCCCATCCTTCTATGAGCTGTAGTCGTAAGCTTCGCTTATGCTCAGGATTCTTACCTTTGCCAAAAGAATAAAAGCTTGCTATGGATATAAAAAATAATATACTGGAGACTATTGGTAACACACCAATGATTCGTTTAAATAAAGTAACCAAAGATCTTCCCTGCACCGTATTGGCTAAAGTGGATTATTTTAATCCCGGTAACTCCATAAAAGACCGTATGGCATTAAAGATGGTGGAAGTAGCAGAACAGGAAGGCAAACTAAAACCCGGTGGCACCATCATTGAAGGTACAAGTGGCAATACCGGAATGGGATTAGCATTAGCTGCCGTGGTGAAAGGTTATAAATGCATTTTTGTTACT
>CAZXMP010000228.1:0-4258 GCA_964641575.1 uncultured Chitinophaga sp.
AAATGGCTGATGGATGCAGCAATAATTCCCCGCTGGGGCACCTGTATCATAGCTACAATACTCTGGCCCACAGAATAAACAGCCAGTTTGGATAATGCATCATCCAGTACCGAACTGATAAGCAACGAATCAAATACCTGGGAAATAGTAAATATCAAAGTACCACCATATACAAAAGCACAAAGCCGGAGAATGCTTTTCGAAAATCTTCGGGTGACTTTACTAAGTTTAAAAGTGAAATTAATTTTTCGGGTGAAAAGCAAGTACAATAAAAGCGTAAGAGCAATAAAAGGATAGCTGAAAGCAAATAGCTTAATAAAAAGATCAAAACTATTAATGACACCGGTTGCAAAAAGAATAATAAGAACAGTTGTAAATAAACGCCACTGCACTTCCCGTAAGTAATTTGTAAAGACAGATTTTTGTAATTGCCAGGCGTACGCTTCCAATATGGTATAAACAGTAAGGCCTAGCCCAAGTGGAAAAATCCAATTATAAAAAGTTACAATTTCGGGTGCATTGGTACCGTATTTTCTTACAATTAATTCTTTAAAAGTAAAACCGGCAATAGTTACCAGTATAAAACCAATAACACTGATGGCAATGGCTAAAGTTAGCAGGTCGTTTTTTTTGCCTCCGGCATGCTCTTTATAATAAGGATAAAACTTATAAATAAAAGAAGGCATGGCAAGATTGGCAAAGGCCATCATGATAGTGGCGATGGCAATAAAGGCATTGTATAAACCAAATTGAGAATCCAAAAATATTCCCTCTTTGGCAAACAGGTACGTATTCAATAAGCCGACAGCAAACCCAATATAAATTACAACCGAGGAAATAATGCTTTGCCGGCGAATACTGCTCATGCGGTAAAGATAGTGAATGGTGAAAAGTGAAAAGCCAAATCCTGCTAGTCAACTTTTTTGGTAGTTACATAGAAATTTTTATCAGCATCAATTGGTTTATTCATCAGGTCGCCTGTCATAGCTATCGAGTTCCATTGGGTAGTGGGTTTTAGCCATACGTTTACTCCTTCCAGTTTTACAGGCATTGCAAATCCACTCACACAATTTGTCCATCTGTAGGAGAGATTGTCACCAGTTATCTTGTACTCCAATTGAGGAATTTTTATCGTTCTTAAATACTGGTCAAAAATTTTCGACAGGTCTTTTCCTGATTGTTTGGAAAAATACCTTTCAACATCACTGGTCGTAACCGTCATGTGGTAGAAATCTTTATTCAATCCTCTCAGTATTTTTCTAAAAATAGAATCATCATCAATTACTTGTCTGATGGTATGCAGAAGATTGGCTCCTTTGTTATACATATCGCTACTGCCTTTCCTGTTTATGCCATAGGGGCCTATTAGCGGTTTGTCATTGCTAATGTTATTTCGGATACCCTGCACATATTCATCAGCCGCTTTTTTGCCCCAATAATATTCTACGAACAAAGCTTCGGAGTACATGGTAAAACCTTCATGTACCCACATATCAGCAATATCTTTGGTAGTAATATTATTGGCAAACCATTCATGCCCGGCTTCATGTACTATAATGTAGTCCCACTTTAATCCCCAACCTGTTCCGGAGAGGTCGCTACCGAGATAACCATCTTTGTACTGGTTGCCATATGCAATTGCACTTTGGTGTTCCATGCCGAGGTGAGATGATTCTACCAATTTAAATCCATCTTCATAAAAAGGGTAGGGGCCAAACCAATACTCAAAAGCTTTTAGCATTGGTTTTACATCTCTGCCAAATTGTTTCTTCGCTTTCTCCAAATTATAATCCAGCACCCAATAATCCAGGGAGAGATTTTTTCCTGTTTCTCCAATATAATCATCAGCAAAATGAACATATTTGCCAATGTAAGGAACAATATTATAGTTGTTGATCGGATTTTCTACTTTCCAGGTGTATAACATATTGCCATCTTTCTGGTCATCCTTTGCATAAAATTTTCCATTGGCAATTGCTACCAATGTATCAGGAACTTTTATCTGAATTAATGCGCCTAGATCAGGTTCATCACTTTGATGATCCTTACAGGGATACCAAACACTGGCGCCCAATCCCTGGCAAGCCACCGTCATCCACGGTCTGCCTTTGGCATCTTTGGCAAAGATCCAACCGCCATCCCATGGCGCATTTACTGCTTCTCTCGGCTTGCCATGAAAATAAATGGTGATACTATGCAATGGAATTGCTTTTTCTTTTTTTACCAATGTTCTGGCAACTCTAAAGTTGAAACTCCCGAAATCAATTATATACACATTGCCATTGCGTTTGTAACTGGGGATTTTCTTTTTATTAAAAATAATGCTGTCAATTTCCATCGGCTGCTGCAGATCAATTTGCATCTTCCTGTTTTGGCCGTCATTGTCGATGTCAAAACTTATCTGGTTCCAGCCTTTAATAGTTTTGGTTTTATAATCCGGAGCAACATAAATATTATACGATGCCACATCCCACCAATCCCGTTCCGCATTCATGCTTCCACGAAGGCTATCTTGTTTTGTAAACTGGCCTTTATTATAAAGTGGTTGTGCACATGAAGTGCTTGATAAGAAAAGAGAAAAAAACAGGATGTATGCTATTCTGGCAATGTATTTCACGACGATTTGTTTTGTTAGTGTAAATTTAAGGCTCAGTAATTCTGATGAATAATATGAAATCCGAAAATATCAATTAATAGATGAACGGTAAAGCTAATTACATAAAGGATGGGTTTATTGTGGCAATAGTTGTGTTATTTTCTGGTTGTTATAACAAAAAGAATAAAGAATCCAATATATTTCACTACAACGAATTCAATGGTATTGCCTCCCTGGATCCGGCATTTGCTAAAAGTCAGTCGGTGATGTGGTCGGCTCATCAATTATTTAACACTTTGGTAGAGATTGACGATAGCCTGCACATCACACCTTCCTTAGCCAAAAGTTGGGATATCTCGGAAGACAGAACAAGTTTCATCTTTCATTTACGAACGGATGTTTTTTTTCATGATGATGAAGCTTTTCCCGGAGGTAAAGGACGAAAAATGGTGGCGGAAGATGTAGTATATAGTTTGTCCCGCATTCTTGATACAAAAGTGGCCAGTCCCGGCTCCTGGATATTCAATCGCAAAGTAGATAGCATTCAACCATTCAAAGCAATCGACGATTCAACTTTTCAATTAAAATTGCTACGGCCATATAATCCTATTCTTGGAATTATTTCTATGCAGTACTGTTCAATAGTTCCAAAAGAAGCAGTAGAAAAATACGGAACAGATTTTCGCCGTCATCCTGTGGGAACAGGCCCGTTTCAATTCATTGCCTGGGAAGAAGGGCAGGCATTGGTACTGAAAAAAAATCCGAACTACTTTGAAAAAGATGAAAGTGGGAACCGCTTGCCATATGTAGATGGAGTAAAAGTTTCTTTTTATGATAGTAAAGCCACTGAGTTTTTATTATTCAGACAAAAACAATTGGATTTTATAAATGATATCGAAGCTTCTTTTAAAGATGAAGTGCTCACAAAAAAAGGAGTTTTGCGAAAAGACTGGGAAGATAAGATTGTGTTGCAGGTAAATCCTTATTTGAATATTGAATACCTCGGAATATTGGTTGATTCAACAAACGACTTGGTAAAAAATTCACCGATGCGATTTAAAAAAATCCGCCAGGCAATTAATTATGGTTTTGACAGACGAAAGATGGTTTTGTATCTCCGTAATTCACTGGGTACACCTGCCGAATCAGGATTTGTGCCAATGGGATTGCCATCTTTTGATTCATCTGTTGTAAAAGGTTATACTTATGATCCGGCAAAAGCAAAAAAATTATTGGCGGAAGCTGGTTTTCCGGATGGTAAAGGTATGCCAACCATTAAGTTGCAAACAATCGCTATTTATGCAGACATGGCAAGTTTTATCGCCAAGCAATTAGAAGAGTCAGGTATTCCTGTGCAAGTAGAAGTGGTACAAAAGGCATTGCTCTTAACAATGACCTCTTCTTCAACCACAGCATTTTTTCGGGCAAGTTGGATAGCAGATTATCCTGATGCAGAAAATTATTTATCGGTGTTTTATTCTAAGAATCCTGCACCTCCAAATTATACCCGCTATAAAAGTGCGGCTTTTGATGCAGCATTTGAACAAGCTATTCAAGAAGACAATGATTCCATTCGTTACAAACTCTACCAGCAAGCTGATAAAATAATGATCGAAGATGCACCAGTTGTGCCTCTGTGGTATGATAAAGTTGTACGACTTG
>CAZXMP010000229.1:0-4227 GCA_964641575.1 uncultured Chitinophaga sp.
CTTTCTAATTCTGTTCTTTTACTGTTACTAAATTTATTGAATTGTAAACATAGGAAGGGGTTTGGCGTTATGGCGGCTTAACGAATATATCCTGGTCGATATATCGCTACTCAGCGACATATCCAACTTTACGAATAAATCCCAGCTAATTGCAAAATATGATCTTTTGTACTACTTTCAACTTCAGTCCAGGCTTGACGTAACACGGAATACCGCCACAGCGCCAAGCCCTGACGTTACCTGCTATGCTAATTGACAATCTCTAACAAATTAAAATATGGACAGAAAAGATTTCTTAAAAATTGGTGCTTTAACAAGTGCTGCGACAGTTATCGGAACAAACAACGCATTTTCGCAAAACCTAACTGACAATAACATTGACAAGTTAGTAGACGCTAACGGTAATTTTGTTCAGCAACCACTTCCATATTCAGAGAATTTTTTAGAGCCGTATATGGACAGCGAAACTTTGCATTTGCACTATACGTTTCATCATGGGGGTGCGACAAAGGCAGCTAATACCGACCTCAAAAAAATTAGAGAGGCTATGGACAATAACAATCTTGAAACGGTTGACTATTGGACAAAGAAACTTTCTTATCATTTGTCGTCACACATTTTGCATTCTATCTTTTGGACAAATCTCACTAACAAGGCTACAACACCGAAAGGCGATTTGCTCAAACGAATTGAGAAAGACTTTGGTAGCTACGACAAACTAAAAGCATATTTAGCCCAGACATCAAAAAATGTGGACGGGAACGGTTGGGGCATTTTGGGTTATCAACCTTACACAGACAAACTAACAATTTTGCAATGTGAGAACCACGAAAAATTAACACAATGGGGAGTTATCCCTTTACTTGTTATTGACGTTTGGGAACATTCATATTACTTAAAGTACAAAAACAAACGAGGCGACTTTGTGGACGCTTTATTCAATATCATAAATTGGGACAATTCTTCTCAACGACTTGACGATGCAATTAAACTTACTAAGTAAAAGCACAGCAGGTAACAGGCGGTTTGGCAATATGGCGGGGCGACGAATATATTCTCAACTTTTTGTTCGCTAATCGGCATCAGTTCCAGCCGACGGAATACTAATGAGCAGCAGAATTAACAATGAACTTTTGTAACTTTATTCAGCAGCGATTACGGGCTGACGATTTTCAAATACCGCCACATCGCCAAGCCATGTCCGTTAGCGGTCATGCTATGGCGACACCTTAAACTTCATTTGAGAAAATTTAAATTGCTATGATTTGGTGGGCAATTGCGATCTTAATTTTTGCCATTTGGATTTATTTCAAATTCAGACGAAGTATTAAGCACAAAAACATCATTGGGAAAAGAGTCCTAGTTAGTTACTTTGACCAAAACACTGACTTTGAAAGAATTTTTCCCCTGACAGGAACTGTAACTAAAAAAATAAAAGTTGGCAGTCAAGGCTATTTCGTTGTGCAATTCGACAAGTCATTCTTATACCATAATCGTGACTTTGATAAGATTATAATTAAGGAAAGACATGCCGGATATTATATTGGTGGCCACGGAGAAATTCATGTTCATGTTTGTCTTCCGATGAAAGAACTTAATCAAGACCGATACGAACTGATTGACTTAGACCATGTGGTTTGGGCGACAATTAGAAATGCATAGAGACGTTACAAAAACGAATGGCATATCCTTCTTGACGAGAAGCACGAACCGCTAACATAGCATTTGTGCAATTGGGGCTGATGAAGACCGTGTTTCAACTTTAGGTTCGCTGCTCAGCTTTTGTTCCAGCATGACGGAATTCTATCAGCGACAGAATAAATTTTTATCTTTAGTAACAATGTTCAGCTTCTGCTGCCGGGGCTTGACGAATATAAAATGCCCCAACAGCACAAATGCGTGGACGTTGGCTGTAATGGCACGGCAACAACCTAAAAATTCATCGAGAGATGCAACGATTTCTCTTTTTCATTTGTCAAACTTTAACATGAAACAACTACTCTTTTCTATACTACTGACAATTTCTGTAGTAACATATGGACAAAACACTAGATGGCAGCTTGCATTTCATTTACAACCTGAAATAACTTTTCACAAAGACAGCTACCCATGGTGGAAAGAAAATAGTAATAAATCTACATTTAATGTTGGTGTTGCTTCAACAGTCCAGTATAATATAAATAGGAGGTTTTTTGTAAGTTCCGGACTGGGCTTCATTTCACGGACACTACATACAGCAAATTTCTTAAACCAAGCTGCACTACCGCCACCTAAACAAAGTTTTACAATGGAGCTGGTAACAACAAAATCAATTTCCTATAGAATTATTTCTTTTCCAGTTAACATCGGTTACAACTTTTTGACAACTAATAAATTTAAGAGTTTTGTTACTACAGGCTTTTCAGGAAACTACTTATTAAACACATACTACAAATCCAACTTCTCAAGGTATGACGGAGCCTACAAAAAGAATTATTGGCAAGGATATTCACTGACATTTGGTTTGGGTACTGACTTCAAATTGACAAAGAAACTCCAAGCGACTTCTTCTTTATCATATGCTTTTAGACATCAAGTGAAAGAAGATGAATACATTTCAAATCAGAATGGTACTGGTTTGACTTTGGAACATAATTATTTAAACCTTAGTGTAGGTATTAAACTTTCGTTGTAGAACAAAAAGCCACTACAGCCAACATGAACTGTGTAAAAAAGCAAATAATTTCTCAGCTTTAATAAGCAAAAATTTATGATGAACGAACAAGCTCAGTAGTGAACCTGCCTGACAGCAGGCAGGCAGAACGTACAAGAGTTTTACCCGCCTATGCATAGCTTCGGCGGGCAGGTGCAACATTTTAATATTGCTAAGTAGCGAACAGAACGTAGAAGAGTGCGACGCAAGGGACGATGCCCAAAGAACCGGAGGCTGGCAACCAAAAAAATCCTTTCGTTTTGCTCAATCAGTTCACCCTTCGCCAAGTTCCCGGTTTAGCCTTTAAATCCCCTGGTTTTCAGCCTAATTTCCTGCCTCAAAATTTGGTGGCCTTCCCCTATCTTTGCCGCCCGGCGAAAAAGCCGCTTTTTCTATTAAATTTTGATTAAGAATCAACTCTTATGGACAAATTGATTTACGCAATCCCGGCTATGGGAATTATTGGTTTGCTTTATACCTGGATCAAATTTAGATGGGTAGCAAAACAAGATGCGGGTACCGACCGCATGAAAGAGATCAGCAAATATATTGCTGAAGGTGCGATGGCCTTTTTGAAAGCTGAATGGAAAGTGTTGGGCTACTTTGTAGTGATAGTGGGTATTCTGCTGGCTGTAATGGCGCAGGCGAACCCTCACTCCCACTGGTCTATCGCTATCGCATTTGTAATTGGTGCTGTACTTAGTGCGGTGGCTGGTTATATTGGTATGAGAGCGGCTACGAAAGCCAATGTTCGTACAGCACAAGCGGCCCGTACCAGTTTAAAGAAAGCATTGAATGTATCCTTTACCGGCGGTGCTGTGATGGGTGTTGGTGTGGCAGGTTTGGCGGTGCTTGGTTTGGGTGGTCTATACATTGTATTAAAACAATTTTTTGCACCGGATGCGGCGATTGGTGATGCAGAAATGCTGAAAACAATTGAGGTATTGACTGGTTTTTCATTGGGTGCAGAATCGATAGCCTTGTTTGCCCGTGTAGGCGGTGGTATCTATACCAAAGCTGCCGACGTGGGTGCTGACCTGGTAGGTAAAGTGGAAGCAGGTATTCCGGAAGATGATCCCCGTAACCCGGCGACCATTGCTGATAACGTTGGTGATAACGTAGGTGATGTGGCTGGTATGGGTGCCGATTTATTTGGTTCTTATGTGGCAACGGTACTTGCTACCATTGTATTGGGACAACAAACCACTGTTTTTGCAGGTGTAGATATTTTGAATGGCTTCTCTCCTGTTGTGTTGCCAATGCTGATTGCTGGTGTTGGTATTTTATTTTCTATTGTTGGTACTTTGTTCGTTCGCATCAGCGAAACGGCGGGTATCAATACACATACGGTACAAAAGGCATTGAACATGGGTAACTGGGGTTCAATGATCCTTACTGCTATTGCTGCTGCAGGATTAGTGTACTGGCTGCTGCCGGAAGCTATGGAACTCCGTGGTGTAATATTTACTAAATGGGGTGTGCTGGGTGCTATTGGTGTTGGTTTGGTAGTGGGTGCTTTAATGAGCATCATTACT
>CAZXMP010000230.1:0-4122 GCA_964641575.1 uncultured Chitinophaga sp.
TCGGTACCAGGTACCCAACAGGCATTTTTTCCCTGCATTCTTGCACGGCGGATCAAAATATCCTGGATCGTATTATTAAGGCAGTGCCCCATGTGCAGCACACCCGTTACATTCGGAGGTGGAATAACGATGGTGTAAGGTTCACGGCCATCAGGTTCACTATGAAAATAATTTTTATCAAGCCAGTGCTGATACCATTTTTTTTCCGCTTCGCTATGTTCAAAGTTTTTAGATAATTCCATTGCAGGTGATAATTTATGTTGCCAACTACAGTACTTCTATCATCGTTCCTTGCGTCGCACACTTGTATTTTGGTCTCGCCTAAGGCGAGACAGATGAGCATGTTGTCGCAAATCCCGAGATATTCGGGGCAAAAGCCGAACAATGTGTATGAGAACCCGTTTGGGCGGCAAATTTACCTTGTTTTGAGTAGATGGCGAAAAGCGAAATGGAAGAGGATCGGCTGTATTGGAAAATGGTGGTTATTCAGATGGAGGCAGATGTTTTTTGATTTCGTTACAAATGTATAGCCGTCCTTCATGCACTTCTATTATTCCATGATTGATTTCTTCCAGCGATGATGTTTTGGTTAGATAGCCTCTTGCCCCAACCGTAATCATTCGGGAGGCATATTTGGGTTGATTATTTGCCGATAACCCAATAATTTTCAGGGAAGGCAGTAGCTGTATCAATTTTTCGGTAATTACAAAGCCATTGTCAGGAGACATATTAATGTCAACAAGAATTATATCTGGAGATAGTTTTTGTACTTGTTCGATAACAGTTTGGCCATTTTTGAAGTCAGCGACAACCTGGAGGCGAGGGTTGTTTTCAAGTAACATTTTCCATGACTTGCGCACAAGTTCATGGTCATCGACCAGAATTATACGGATTGCTTCGTTTCTCATTTACACAGCTTTACTAATAGTACTTAACAGAGTTTAAATATGTGTTCAACATATTTATAGGTAGGGTTTTCAATCAGACAAGGATTTGTTAGAAAGGGTGGTGTTAGCAGGAAAAAATTAAACTCCAAATTGAGAAATAAACAAGCTTTTATAAATAGAGCAGTTTGGAGTCGGTAATTCTCGATAACAATTAAAACATTAAAACAGTAAAAATACTGAAAAACTAAAGTAGTATTACCAAGTCAAACTACCAAGAGATTTTACTAATTTATTTGCCTTACAGGCCAAATTGGTAAAATTGACATGTTTAAAACTGGCTTATGGCTACTTTTTTACAATTATATTCGTAAAAAATTGCCCTTATGGGCTTACTTAATCAAAACCGACTGATGAAAAAAGAACTTGCCTCCTGGTATAGCCCCTCGCTGGGTAAAGAAATGCCAATAGCAGCCTATGGTGATTATGGCTTCGCATTATTGCTAATTCCAACAGCAGCCGCTGATTATTTAGAGTACGAAAGGTTTCAACTAATGGATCATCTGGCTCCATTTATTGATGCCGGAAAAGTACGGGTGTTTTCTATCGACAGCATTAACAATGAAAGCTGGTTGAATAATGAAATGGAACCGAAGCATAAATCTATGCGTCAACAGCAATGGAACAACTATGTTTTTAATGAAGTAATTCCATTTATTAAAACAAACACCAGCCATGAAACTCCCATTATTACCTGTGGTGCATCATTCGGGGCATTGCATAGCATGAATTTATTTTTAAAACGCCCCGACCTGATAAATGGAGTAATAGCCATGAGCGGAGTGTACGATTTATCTGAGTACACCAAAGGATATTTTGACGATGATGCGTATTTCAACAGTCCCTGGCATTATATGCAAAATCTTACCGATCACAACATTCTTGAACAAATTCGCCAAAGCAAACACATTCATATACTCACCGGAAGTGGCAATTATGAAGATCCTGATGCCAGTGGAAAATTTGCTAAAATTTTATATGATAAAGGCATTTGGTATGAGTTGGATGTGTGGGGACAGGATTGGCCGCACGACTGGAATACCTGGCGGGCCATGTTGCCACATTATCTTGGAACAAGGTTCTAGCTAATATGTAATCTTTTTATTGAAAGCATCTGTTTCTAAAACCTTTTATGAAACAGGTGCTTTTTCTTTTGTTGTTGGCCCCTTTATTTTCAAATGCACAGCGTAAAGATTGGGATATAGCTTACCATAAAAGTATTCCGGCAGGCATTGGAAAGCCCATCCATATGCCCGATAGAGATTACAATCAAAATTTTAATTTGGAAGAAACCTACGACTACAGGCAGAAAAAAAGGGTGTATGTAATAAAATCAGATTCCGTGTATCGAAAACTATTTTGGCGGTATGTGTACACAGAAGATTCGTTGAGGAAATACAATAAGCCAGGCAAAAATGAATATTATTATAGGTGGATGGTAGAACACATGGTTGATTCATTACCTAAAATTGATTTTTCTATACATGAATTAGTAATATATGCAGCCTGTGCACAATGCTTCGCTTATTGTGAGCATGAGAAAGAGAGTGATAGTTGCCACCGCAACGCCTGTAATTTTCGGGAGACATTTTATATCCGGGAAAAGAAAAAATGAAATAATAATTAAATTAAATTTTTTAAAAGTCTGCTAAATTCTTTTCTTTCAATCATTCGGGCACCCATACTTTCTAAATATTCCGTGTACACCTGGCAATCTATTAATTCAACTCCTTGTTCCTGTAATTGATGAACAAATTTTATAAACGCATAGCGGGAGGCATTGCTTACTTTGCTAAACATACTTTCTCCAAAAAATACTTTACCGAGAATGATGCCATATAGCCCACCAACTAATTCGCCGTGGCTCCAAACTTCCGCACTATGTGCATGGCCCATTTGATGTAAACGGGTATATGCTTTTTCTACTTCATCAGTGATCCATGTGCCTTCTTGTCCGGGTCGTTTTGTTTCTTTACAATTTTTAATTACTGGAGCAAATGCTTTATTGGTGGTGAACTCAAAGCCATTTTCATTTCTTTTCAACAGTGCTTTTGTTGTTTTATTTGTTTTCAATTCACCGGGAAATAAAACAAATCTGGGATCGGGACACCACCATAAAATAGTATCTCCTTCATACCAGGGAAATATTCCCTGTCTGTAAGCAAGGAGGAGCCGTTCTGTTGACAGGTCGCCACCCATTGCCAACAGTCCATCGGGCTCAGCCAACTGAACCGGGGGAAATACTAATTCTTTATCAAGTGCAAAAAGTGGCATTGGTCGTAAAGGATGTGCCCAACTTAATGATTGGCCGGCTTATACAATAAGTAGTAAGATTAATATTTTCTAAACTTCAGAAAAAAAATTACTTTTAGGGAACTATAATATCTCACTTACTGCGAATTAAACGTAATTGTATGAAAAAAATTGGAATCGTTTTATGCTTGTTACTTACTCTTTCCATTCTATCAATCAGTTGCGGCAAGGATGTTCCTGAACCCGGTGATGTTCCAACTGGTCCTGTAAATCCCGGACCAACGGGCCCTGCTGGTCCTACCGGAGGATAATTTTTTACAGCTAATAATCTCTTTACTAATATTGTTTTTTAACCAGATATAAGTTTGGAGGAATTTTATTTTTCAAGCTATGGCATTGCTTAATAAAGCCCATTTGATTTACCATTTTTTAAAGTGATAGATTGTGAAGTCGTTATTAGCCTGCAACAACCTCAACGGTAGCATTAATTCCACGGTCAGTAATAGCATCGCATTGCGGCTTCAGGTCATCGTAGGAGCCATTTTTTACCGCATACTTGCCTTTATAATGGATAAAGTAGGAGCATTGCTCTGCCTGCTCATGAGAATGGCCACAAACTTCTATCAGGGTTTCAATAACCCATTCAAAAGTGTTTACATCATCATTCCAGACAATGAGATTACAGCCTTCGTCTTCGGCAGTAAGAACATCGGTTTCTTCGCTGATGTCAGTAAGTGTATCGTTTTTTGGAAAAGGCATCTGGTAGCAAAAGTAAAATTATTTGCTTTAACTTGTACATGGCAGTTTTACGTGTAAATAAAAAAAGGCCTCAATTTGAGGCCTTTAGTGGGAGTTGACGGGTTCGAACCGCCGACCCTCTGCTTGTAAGGCAGATGCTCTGAACCAGCTGAGCTAAACTCCCTTT
>CAZXMP010000231.1:0-4083 GCA_964641575.1 uncultured Chitinophaga sp.
AGAATTGCAAAATATCCACCAAGTACGATCCAGTCAAGCAGTTGAAGTGAATTACTCATTTGCTATTGCTTTAATTTTTGTTTAAGTGCTCAAAGCTATAAATCGTTTTATGATTGTAGACTTCTCCCGGAGCTAGAACTGTATTAGGGAAATTAGAATGATTTGGGCTATCCGGGAAATGCTGGGCTTCCAGGCAAAGACCTGCATATTGCTGATAGTCTTTACCCTTTTTAGTTCCGGGATAATTACCTTTTAAATGGTAGCCATTGTAAAAATGAATACCTGGCTTTGTTGTCAGCACTGTCATTTCTCTTCCACTTTTACTATGAAATAATTTTGCAGCTTCCACCAATTTGCCATTATTATTTTTTAAAACCCAAGTCTGGTCATAGCCATTCAAATTACTACTAAGTTTCTTTGTTTCTCTGAAATCCAGTTGCGTATTTAATACTTCAACCAGGTTTCCTGTAGGAATATTGTCGGCACCTACTTCTACAAAATAATCTGCATTCAAACTTAACTCATGTTCCTTTATATTTAAGTCATCGCTGCCTGACAGATTAAAATAACAATGGCTGGTAAGGTTGACAGGGGTAGCTTTATCAGTAGTTGCAGTATATTCAATATGTAATGCATTGGTAACTAAACGATAGCTCACTGCTACTTTCATATTGCCGGGAAACCCTTCTTCCCCATCTTTACTATTATACATAAATGTTACGCCGTTTCCGTCTGAAAGGATTTCGGCATCCCAATATACTTTATCAAAACCTTTAAACCCACCATGCAAGCAACTAATTCCATTATTACCCGCCAGTTTATACTCACTCCCGTTAATCCTGAAACTGGCATTGGCAATTCGATTGGCATAGCGGCCGCAGACGCCACCAAAATAATAGTCCCCGGCATTAATATATCCGCTTAATGATTCAAAGCCTAAAACAATATCTGCTAATGAACCATTTTTATCGGGAATAATAATATTGGTGATTGTAGCCCCATAATTTATTACACCCACTTGTATTCCCGAATCCCCGGTAATGGTGTACTTATTTACTTGCTTTCCTTCATATTCACCAAATGGTTGTACAGTTATTTTTACTGCCATCAGATAAACCGGTTAATAATATTCTCTAAATGCTCCTGCTTGCCACTTCTTACAGCTGGTTCGCCATTTTCAATTGCATAGGCCCTCAAATCTTCTAACGACAATTTTCCATTTTCAAAGTCTTTTCCTTTGCCGCTATCAAAACTTGCATACCGTTCGGATCGTATTTTTTTATAATCAGATTGTTGCAAAATATTATCAGCCGTAATCAATCCTCTGGCAAATGTGTCAATGCCCCCAATATGTGCATGAAACAGATCTTCCATATCTGTGGAATTACGTCGAATTTTTGCATCGAAATTAATTCCACCACCTTTGAAACCACCTGCTTCTAATATTACTAACATGGCCTCAGTTATTTCATTCAGATCATTAGGGAACTGGTCAGTGTCCCAGCCATTCTGGTAATCACCACGGTTAGCATCAATACTTCCTAATAAACCGGTATCAGCGGCTACTTGTAATTCATGGGTGAAAGTGTGACCCGCTAATGTGGCATGATTAACTTCTATGTTCAGACTAAAATCGTTTAACAGATCATGTTGGCGTAAAAAGCCGATCACTGTTTCACAATCATAATCATACTGATGTTTTGATGGTTCACATGGTTTTGGTTCTATAAAAAATTGTCCTTTAAAACCATTTTTTCTAGCATAATCTTTTGCCGTATGCAGGAACCTGGCCAAATGTTCTTTCTCTCTTTTCATATTGGTGTTCAGCAAACTCATGTACCCTTCTCTTCCACCCCAGAATACATAGTTTTCACCACCCAATGCAATCGTTGCGTCCAACGCAGCTTTTACCTGTGCCGCACCATGTGCCAGCACATGAAAGTCGGGGTTGGTAGATGCGCCATTCATGTACCTCCTGTTTGAAAATAAGTTGGCCGTACCCCACAGCAATTTTACGCCGCTTGCAGCTTGTTTCTCACCCAGGTATTTTGTAATAGCTTGTAATCTTCTTTCATTTTCATTGATATCATTTGTATATTCAACAGCATCTACATCATGAAAACAATAATATGGCAATCCCAGTTTGGTAATAAATTCAAAAGCCGCATCCGCTTTATCTTTTGCTCTTTCCACTGCATCCTTTTTTTCATCCCATGGAAAAACATGAGTTGGCTCACCAAAAGGATCACCCCCATTTCCACAGAAGCTATGCCAGTATGCACAGGCAAAACGCAACCACTCTTTCATGGATTTACCTGCCACCAATTTGTTTTCTTCATACCAGCGATAGGCTAACGGATTATCAGTATCCCTACCTTCATATTTGATTGCAGGTATTCCTTTAAAAAATTCTTTTTGTCCAAGAGTAATTGCCATTTTTTTGTTTTAAATGTGGTTAAATAATCAGGATAAACTCAATGACAAAGCATTCGTCTTATCTATTTTCTCCAGTTGATCTTTCAAAAGCAATTTCCATGCTTCATAAAGGTCTTCATATTTACTATTTTTAGCAGGAAGCACTGTTCCCGATGACTTCCTTTTTTTTGCTGCTTCAGCTGCGCTGGAATAATAACCGGCACCAATACCGGCACCGATACCGGCACCATAACTGCCATCGCCTTCATAAAATTCTACGGCCAGATTATTGACGGCGGCAAATGCATTAGTAAAAACATCACTCAAAAATAAATTTGCCTTGCCGGCTCTTACTACCGAAGGGTTAATTCCATTTTCCCGCATAATATCAAGTCCGTACCGAAATGAAAAAGCTATTCCTTCCTGCACCGCTCTTACCAAATGTGCGGAGGTATGAATATTAAAATCAAGATTGTGAATATGAGAACCAATAATATGATTATTAAAAACTCGTTCTGCACCATTACCAAATGGCAAGGTCATTAGTCCATCCGAACCTATAGGAATGTTTGCAGCAGCATCATTAAGCCCTGCATATGTTGTGTTCATTCCGGTTAAATTTTTAACCCATCGATTGAAAATTCCAGTTCCATTTATACATAGCAATACGCCAATTCTTCTTTGCTCTTCGCTATAATTTACATGCGCAAAACTATTGATTCGGGATTGCTGATCATAACACAGCTCATCGCTCACTCCATAAATAACTCCGGATGTACCGGCTGTAGTAGCGACCTCTCCTGGCTCCAATACATTTAATGAAAGTGCATTATTAGGTTGGTCACCGGCTTTATACGAAACAGGGATTCCTTTTTTCAACGATAACCGGGAAGCAACTGTGTCTTTTAAATATCCATGCGAAGCAAACAACGGATGAATGGCAGGAAATAATTTTTTGTCAAATCCAAAATAGTTTAGCACATCTGCTGACAAGCTATTGGTTTTAAAATCCCAGAAAATCCCTTCTGACAACGCAGAAATAGTAGTAGTAACATCTCCGGTCATTTTCATGGCGATGAAATCGCCGGGCAGCATTGCTTTATCTATTTTTTGATAAATAGCCGGCTCATTTTCTTTTACCCAGGCTAATTTACTTGCCGTAAAATTTCCGGGAGAATTCAATAAATGAGCTAATGATTTTTCTTCGCCAATTTCATGAAAGGCTTTATCACCAATTTCCACAGCCCTGCTATCACACCAAATGATTGAATTACGCAACACATGCTGATCTTTATCTATAAGGACCAAACCGTGCATTTGATAGGCAATGCCTATCGCCCCAATACCAAGTGGGTCATATTTTTCAGTGGAATGACATTTTAAGATCGCCTGCTTCACATTTTCCCACCATTGATCGGGACTTTGCTCGGCCCAACCAGGATGTGCAGAAATGATCTCAGCTTCTGTCTCCGGATAATGAGCAGCTGCCACCGTGGTCTGGGTAACTGCGTCTACCACAGAAACCTTAACTGAAGATGTTCCAAGATCAATTCCCAATAGTAGCATTTATAAATAAAATTTTTATCGAATTTAATGTAAAGTTTAAAAGAGGAAAGGTGAAAGAATTCACCCTTCCTTTCGATTGCTATACGAACTGCTCTGCGAGAA
>CAZXMP010000232.1:0-4074 GCA_964641575.1 uncultured Chitinophaga sp.
GAGAAAATGCTGCTGACGCTTGCAACTTCATACCAGCCAGCCACTGACTTGGGATTTCTGCTTTATAAGAATCCCGGGGCCGTCCAGTCATTTGAATTGCCGTTCGGCAAAGCACATGTGTTTTATCCTGAAGCAACAAATGAGATTTGCCGAGCTGCATTGCTGCTGGATGTTGATCCCGTGCGTCTGGTTCGCGGTGGTGCGGGTAAAGGAGAAGGCGCATTAGATTTAATTCAAAAGGTTACCAGCAATGATGCAGCTAAACTAAAAAAAGGACAAGCCCAGTACAGTTGTCTGCCAAATGAAGATGGTGGAATAGTTGATGACTTGCTGGTGTATTGCATTGCAGAAAACAAAGTATATATGCTGGTAGTGAATGCTTCCAACATTGAAAAAGACTGGAACTGGATTCAAAAATTTAATACCAACGATGTAGAGATGCATAACATCTCTGATAAAACTTGTTTGTTGGCTATACAAGGCCCCAATGCAACAAAAATTTTGCAACCACTCACCGACATTGATGTTTTAAATCTTAAATATTACACTTTTGAAAAAGGAATATTTGCAGGTGTTGAAAATGTATTGGTAAGTGCAACGGGATACACGGGAGCCGGTGGTGTTGAAATTTATTTTGAGGACAAAGACGGCGCTGCTGATAAAATTTGGGAAGCCATTTTTGCTGCTGGTGGTCCGCAAGGATTAAAACCCGTAGGGCTTGGTGCAAGAGATACATTACGATTAGAAATGGGCTTCTGTTTATATGGTAATGATATTGATGATACCACATCGCCATTGGAAGCAGGGCTTGGTTGGATTACTAAATTCACCAAAGATTTTACCTCCAAAGAAATATTTGCCAAACAAAAAGCGGAGGGAATAGAAAAAAAGCTGGTAGGGTTTGAAATGATAGAGAAAGGCATACCAAGACATGGCTATGAAATTAAAGATTTTACCGGTGCTACTATTGGTCATGTAACTTCAGGCACCCAATCTCCAAGCCTGGGTAAAGCTATTGGCATGGGATATGTACGAACAAACTTTGCTGCTCTTGATACGAACATTTACATTAAAGTGAGAGATAAATTGCTTCAGGCAAAAGTGGCAAAGATTCCTTTTTCATAAAAAACAAGAAGCGGTAAGATTTTTGTGTTGCAGTTCGTACTTTTTACATCGTACTTCAAACTTGCTACAATGCCAACTATTCACCTTACTACATTTATTGCTGCTCCTGCTGATGTAGTGTTCGACCTGAGCCGTCATATTGGTTTGCACAAACAATCTATGAGTGCTTACAAAGAAGAAGCTGTCGCCGGAACAAGATTTGGATTGATTGAAAAAGACGAGACCGTAACCTGGCAAGCTAAACATCTATTTAAAAACCGCCTGCTGCGGGTAAAAGTTTCTGAAATGAAAAAATCAGAAATGTTTATGGACGAACAGTTGCAGGGAGATTTTAAAATGATGAAACATGAGCACTACTTCAAGCCTTGTGATAACGGAACTATCCTGATCGATCTTTTTCATTTTGAATCACCATATGGTATGTTTGGCCGCTGGTTCAATAGTCTTTACCTAACCAAGTATATGCGCCGCCTGTTAGAGCAACGGAATAACACCATTAAAGAGTATGCAGAAACTGATAAATGGAAAAAGCTGTTAATTCAATAACAAGCTATGCTTCTTAAATTCTGTTCCTTTATTTTTGTGTTTTACCCACTATGACCAATAAGCCAACTCTTAATACTTCGCTTTCTCCCGCCTTATTACATTTATACGACCTCAGCAATAGTGCTGTAGTAATAATCGATGTATTCCGGGCTACCTCTACTATCGCATCCGCATTATACAACGGTGCAAAATGTGTGATACCGGTTGATTCTGTTCCTAAAGCCATTGAAATCAGTAAAAGCATTGGAGGTATTGCAGCCGGAGAACGGGATGGAATGATAGCAGAAGGATTACAACACGGTAATTCTCCATTAGAATATACAAGAGAGTTTATTGAAAATAAAACATTGGTATTAACTACCACCAACGGAACAAGATTATTGCAAATGGCATTGGATAAAAATGCTGACACTATTATTGCTGGTTCCTTTCCTAATCTATCTGCCGTATGTGATTTCCTGGTAAAGGAAAATAAAAATGTAGTGTTAGGTTGTGCCGGTTGGAAAGACCGATTCAATTTAGAAGATACATTGTTTGCAGGTGCAGTTATTAACCGAATCGCCAAACACTTTACTATTCATTGCGATAGTTCATTGATGGCCGAAACAATGTACTTGAAGAATAAAAATAAAATGATGGATTTTGCACCAAAGCTTACACATTATCATCGCCTGGTAGAAAGATTTGGTTTGATTGATGATATTAAATATTGTCTTACTCCGGACTTGGCAAATGTGTTGCCATTGTATATAGATGGGAAGCTGGTTGCGAAATAAAAAACTCACTAAGATAATCCATTTTACCCGTACTAATTCCCAATAAAATTTATTTTTTATTTACCTCCTTTTACGAGGAAATCCGCTGCACATTCTTTTACATTTGCCGATTAACCTTTTTTGAACCGGGGGTTTAGAATAATAAATCTTGGAATTTTTCTATGGCATTACCGCACCTTATTAAGTATGTATATACTCACGGCACTGATGAAGTAATTCGCAGGGGAAAGAAAATACATGCTATCGGATTTGTTGAATTAGTAGAGTACGATGATCTTTTTGGCGCTGCTGTCTTCCGGGTAAAGGATGATAGCTATGCTACTTACTATAAAGTGTACATTCAAAAATTTAAAGATCCCAAAGCAACATCATTGCGATGTGCATGCCCCTATAATCTCGGCGATATTTGCCGCCACGAAGCCGCCGCATTATTTCAGTTACAGGAAATGATTGACAGAGGTCATTTGCAAGCAGAGTCAGTAAAGTACGACCAGCGGCATACTGTCGCTAAAATGAAAACTATCGATCTAAAAACATTACGTCTTCTCTCTTCACCCGAAACCTTAGAGGAAGCAGAAGTTTTTCTACGCACCAACAAAGCCATTATTGATTTTGCAGAGAATGAAACGGTAAAAGCAACCGTAAAGCTGGAGGGTAAAGAATACAAAGTTATCATCCGCAAGAACGAAGAAAAGAACTTTGATACCAGTTGCGATTATGAAGATGAAAATCATCCGCTTGGTCTTCCTAAAATAATTGTGTTATTGCAATTGCTGAATAAACACGGGGCTAATTATTTCGAAAGCATCCGCAATTGGGATAAAGAAAAAAACAAATTGCTCGAAGCGTATGGTTATTCATTAAGCGATGATCTAAAGGGAAAGTTTGAATTTGCCTATAAAGATGGCAAACCGTTTTTGAGAGTCCTTGATTCCAATATAAAAAGAGTAGCAACAGTGGCAGCAATACCCAAACCCGTTTTGCTGCCAATGAAAGAAAAAGAAATAGCAGAAGCACCACAGGTAGTAGAGGACACGGTAACATTGCCTTCGCAACGACTGGGTGTTGTTTTTAATTTTAATAAAAAGAACTACCCGCAGTTTACAGTTGATGTAGTAATAGGCGAACCCAACGAAAGCAATGATGCATTTGCAGGAACAGTAGAAAAGTTAGACATCAGCCGCTATGTAAATGCAGATAATTTATCAGAAGCAGATAGGGAGTTACTAACTATGCTTCGTAAGCTGCAGGAATCTGAAATAAATAAATACGTAAGCCGCAACTCTCCTTTCTCCGGCATTTGGGAAAATATAATTCATCATGAAGATGATGATCTGCCAGAGGAAACAAAAGAATTAGTAGCAGAATATTTGCTGCCCAAACTGAAAAAAATATTTATTGAAACATCAGGTAGTCCATTTGTTTTTTTATTGCCCGATAAAAAACCGTTCAAAACAAATAACCTGGAGCCACTTCAATTACAGGCTGAGGAAGCAAGGCCCCATTTTATCATTAAGAAAAATTCGCATTATACTATTCAATGCCGGGTAAAAACCGGTCCGCTGGAATTTGACCTGGGCGATAATGAAGCTAACACACCATTATTCTTTTTATACAACAACCAGGC
>CAZXMP010000233.1:0-4039 GCA_964641575.1 uncultured Chitinophaga sp.
CGTCCCGTTCTTTGGGCATCCCAGTTGCGTCGCACTCTTGTACGTTCTGTTCGCTGCTCAGCATTTGCAAATTCTCTGCATCTTTCGAAACATTCACTTATTCGGCAATGATGATGAGTTTGTTTTGGTAAACAGCCATGTGCAAAGAAAGGGAAAATGGAGAATAAATGAAACTTGCACAACGAGCCTGCGCAACCTTTCTTTTGGGGTTGAGTTAAGTGATTTTTTACACATGTTGTATGCTGTTTATTGTAATGCCATGCTCCATGTACCTTTCCCAGGTCTGTACGGAATTGGAATAAAGCCGAAAAGAAAACCAAGAGTAATTTTAAATTTCCATTCTCCGCTTATTTCCTTTTTGTCCTTTGAAAAAGTCCCAGTGTAATAGAGAGCTGGATGTTTTTTGTCTAAATACTTTTTTTCTCCGTTGAGATATATCAGTGATTTCTTGGGCATGAATTTTTTAAATGAAATTTTGTCATCCTCAATTTGCCCTATAATCTCGCCAGTTCCTTCCATACCACCGCTTTTGATATCGTCAACTACAATTCCTTGGAAAAATCCTTTGTCAAATGAGTTAATTGTAATTGTAAAATAGGTTTTGTCGAAGCCGTAAGCTTTTTGAAGTTTCTCGTTGTCATACTTATAATAGCCTAACCAAGTCCCTGTCATATTTTGTTGCTATTTTTATCTTCTTCTAAATTGTCAAGTTCAGGAGATGCCATTACTCTTGAAACAAAATGCATTGTGCCTTGCTTCTTCCAAACTCTTGTTGCAAAAATTATCCCGATTATTAATCCGAAAAGTGCAATACCAATCCCAATAACAAGCCTTAATGTCGTTGGGTCGGAAAGATAAACGCAAGCACCAATTATAAGTCCGAATAATAATGGAGATGCGACGATTTGCAACCACCCGACTATTTCTGTGAAATAATCAAATGGTGATAATTTTTCTTTTTTTGTTTCACTATTTTGAATTTTGTCAGACATAACTACGAAGTTTGAAGTGTCTTTTTAAATAGCATACAACGTCGACGGCTTAGCGAAGTGGCGGCATCCGTGATTCGTTCAGCCTGGCGACAGTTGCTCATTAAAGATATGAAGATGAAGTTATATTCTAAAGTTCATCTGTGTTACAGAAAGCTGGAACAAAAGCTCATCCGTGTTACTAAAGTTGAAACACAGGTTCCGGAAACCGCCATTTAGCTAAACCGGTTGTTATCGGAAGATGAGCGGTTAGCAGAGTAAATTATATTTTGAAACAATAAACGACTTGGCTACATCCGTGTTACGGAAAGCCGGGAACGGAAGTTTAGTAAAGAACAAAAGATGAGAATATGTTCTGCAGTTGATTAGAATTCCGGAAGCTGGAACAAAAGCTCATCCGTGTTACAAAAGTTGAGAGATACATTCTTATTATCACGCCAAAAAAAGGAAGTTGAGAAATCTTCGCATGAAATAAAAAAATGACTTCAAATAGAAAAAAACATTTTCCGATAACGGGCAGGTATTTGCGAAGGCTGGGAAATAGACTTCCGTCAGCCCGGCTACCTGAAGCTAAATTTATAAATAAATGTTGATGATTTGCACATAGCTAAATAGTAATTCGTCTGCCCGATATAAAGCCAAATTGAAAAACAAAAAGTTGAAACACGGCTTACGTCCGCCCAGCTTTTGCAAATACCAATGTTAGCGGCATGTGCCTCGTCGTAATAGTAAGTTATGTTTTTTGTTTTGTCTATTGAAAGCGCCCTTCAAAAGTGCTAAATGTATTCTTTTAAAAGAACGAAAGTAGAAGACAATAGCTACAGAGAAAATTATATAAGCTTCATTATGACAGACAATTCAAAACCCTGTCCAGGCGAAGAACGGATACTAACTTCTCCGTTAAAAAGAGAAGCCCTTGTTTTGATGTTCATCAGCCCAATACCCTCTGCTTTCTTTGATGTGTCAAAACCTACACCATTATCATGTATTGTTAGTGCAATGGTTTCATTATCCTGAACAATTTTCAACAATACAGCCGATGCTTCGGCGTATTTAAGAATGTTACTGAATTGCTCCTGGATAATGCGATAGGTGGTCAGCCGGATTTTTTCAGACAGCTTCTCTTCATCCAGGCCGGAAACTTCCATACTAATTTTTATTCCGCTGGTACTTGTTATGTTGTACATAACATTTTCGATGGCTTCCTTCAGGGTAGTCTTTTCCATAAACGGAGCAATCATGGAATGAGACAAATTTCTGATTTCATCAACGGCAGACATAATCATTTGGTTAGTTTGCTGCAGGTAGGAATAATCTGTTTCTGATACGTTCTTTTCTTTAACCATAGAAAGAAACAGGCGGCTACTCACTAATATCTGTTGAATATTATCATGTAATTCACGGCCAATTTCCTGGCGTTCATTTTCTTCAGCAGTTATAACTGCATCAGTAATCTCCAACTGCTTTTCCATTCTCTCTTTTTCGAGTTGAATTTCTAACAGCTTTCTTTCTGTCATATCTGTACATGCAAGTACAAGCCCAAATATATCTTTATCATCCTTCGGTATTGGGAAAAGTCGTATATGATACCATAAGGAGGTTTCATTTTTCAGATCATATTTGGTTTCAAAGCTGATTTGTTCTCCTTTAACAGCTCTCTGTACCCTATCTGTAAAAAGAACTTGCCTGTCTGCAGTAAGAAAATCATGAACATTATCTCCTGTTTTCAGGTTCCAATTAAATACCGTTCGTACGTAATCGACTGCCTGATGGTTAAACAGAAGAATTGACAGGTCGGATTCAAGCAATAGATAAGCAGTATCCGTAGCGTCAAATACTGTTAGGAGTTTGGCTCTTGTACTTAGGAGCTCATCTTGAGTGATTTTGTGCTGTTCAATCTCCTTTTCTAATCTTACATTAATAATCGTAAGTTCCTTCGTACGTTCAGCTACTTTAGCTTCCAATTCTTTTTTATCTCTGGCCAGTTGTGATTTTGTTTTTTTAATTACCGGAACTTCCACAATTTCCCAATCGCCTTTTCTTCTTGCCACGGCTATCTCATGTACCTGGGACACGTCAAATACTGCATGTGCATCACATTTGGCAAGCGGATAGGTACAAAGAACAATCATGCGCTTATCTGTAAGGCTGGTATTCAGGTTTCGCTCATAGTCTATAAAATTTTTCCAAATGTCCCGGTCCAGCCAGACTTCGTTACCACTTACACGCATTCCATCAAATCCTCGGTTCAACGATTTGCTAAGCTTTTGGTACCAACCATTGATAACAATGTCCGGTACAAATGTGTTATCTTTTAAATACCAATCTTCATGAGAAAGTATTGTGATTTGCTCCTTACTTTCATATTTAGCAAAATCCTGAATTTCATTTCGCATTGCTTCATATGCGGCTTCAACACTCACAGGATCAGATGTTATCCAGAGGCAAAATTCATTATTTGTCAATCCGGCCTTGAAATAGGGAACAAGTATTTGAAGCAGGTCTTCTTTCGATTCAAAAAAATTACAGAAATGTGAACCCCAAGGTAATTCTCCAAGAATATCTATTCCTGAATGTCTTAGTTCTGTATGAACGTCCTGACTGGTTGAATCTTCGGGCATAATGATGTATTTACTTTAAATATACACTTTTGTGTCTTCTGAGTGGATTTAAGTTTGCTTTACAACATACTACAGCTGCTAAGCCGTATTAAGAATATTTGCCCGTACGCATGTTTGGCATTGCCGCTAACTTGTGTATTAGCGAATATACGAACATCAATTTTTTTTATTCAGTGAAAATTGTACAACTGATTTTCAATTTATTAACTGTGTTTATGCAAGATTTTCGTATGCCCGCCAGAGTTTCGCAAATACAACTTACATCTTCACAAAATCCGGGTTCTTCACAAGCTTTATAGTATTAAAATCTCAGTGGGTTAGGTAAATTCCAATACCAGCCAGGCTGTAAAACAGTAGCTCTAAAACCTTTTTTTTAGTAACAGGAAAAAATACCACTAACAGGGTATATCAATTCCTTTAAATCCTAAA
>CAZXMP010000234.1:0-4033 GCA_964641575.1 uncultured Chitinophaga sp.
AGGTCTGTTTGTTGGTTCTGTTTCTGCTATGTATAACTATACATATCCTGGACTTCCTGTACAGGCTGTAGCATTAACATTATTAGTTACACTTATAATGTTCCTTATTTACAGGTATCGCATTATTAAAGTAACCAGCAAACTCAGAACTGTGGTAGTGGTAGCTACAGCTGCCATAGGAGTATTTTATCTTATCCAATGGCTTACCTACTCTATTGGAGGATCAGCCATTGCCACTTCACTTACCAGCGAATCGACTCCACTTAGTATTGGTTTTTCCATTCTGGTCGTTGGATTAGCCGCTTTCAATCTGTTGTTAAATTTCGACACGGTTGAGAAAGGTGTAGAAATGAGAGCTCCCAAATACATGGAGTGGTACAGCGCTTTTGGCTTATTGGTTACAATTGTGTGGCTGTATCTGGAATTACTTCGCTTACTTTCAAAACTTAAAGACTAATCAAATCGTACAATAGAAAAAGCCCTCCGAAATTTCGGGGGGCTTTTTTGTGACCGCGTCAGGATTCAAACCTGAAACCTTCTGATCCGTAGTCAGATGCTCTATTCAGTTGAGCTACGCAGCCTTTCCAATGCGTAATTGGACGGCAAATATAGGGCAAAAAAAGTAACTGAAAAAACGAGAACCCCAATGATTATTTGTTTCTCCAATTTGGTATATACTTGTCCAATAAATCCTGGAAATCTTTAAAATCCATTAGGCCCGACAAGTCAGGGTCGGCTAAAAGGTTATCTACATTTTTGTAGCCCCGTTCATATGCCTGCTTCAGGTATGTAATTGCCTGTGCAGGTTTGTTATTAAGGGCATAACTACAAGCTAATTGATAATATGTTTTTCCTTTTGTCGGATCATTGCGAATTGCTTTTTCTAAATATTCAATGGCCAGTGCATAACGGGCCATTGCATGATACACTAATCCAAGATTTAATGCTGTATTGTGTGAATTTGGATCTAGTCGTTCTGCGGTACTTAAATAAATTAATGCGGAATCGTATAGCTCCATCTTCATATAAATAGCTCCAATTTCGGTATAAGCATTTATATAATTTTTATCAGCCTGTACGGCCCACTTAAAATAAACTACCGCCGAATCATACAGCTTTATATCATCGAAAAAACTACCAATGGCAAAGTATGTTTGAGGACCTGGTACTGCTCTTTTAAGAAGTTGTTTTTTAAAATAATAAGCTGCAGAGTCATATTGCTTTTGCTGCCTGAAGACATTTGAAATATTAGACCAGATTATCGGGTTCTCAGTATCCAGTCTCATTGCTTTTTGTAAACTAACCTTTGCAGAGTCATACATCTTCATTCCCAGGAATACGAGCCCCATATTACTGAGGTATTGAGAATTTAACGGCTCTTTTTGCATTGCTTTCCGGATATACCATCGGGCAGAATCATATCTTTTTTGGCTATAAAATGCCATTCCCATGTCATTCATGAACGAGGCACTATTAACATCCAATAAAGATGATCCTTTCAAGAAGTTGGTTACTGAATCAAGCTGGTTGAGCTCCCTGAATATTTTAAGTATGTTATTGGATGCCGGTTTATAATCAGGCCTTACATTTAATGCCTTTCTGAAATATAATTTAGCAGAATCAAAATTCTTTTCCTGCCCATATATAACACCTAAATTATTCAATATGGAAGGATTACCCGGTTCGGCCTTAATAGCCTGTTGGAAATAGAAGTAGGTTGAGTCGGGCCGTTTAAGTTCTTTATATACCAATCCGATATTAATAAGGGCAAATGCTGAGTAAGGATTAGCCTGCAAAGCTCTTCTATAATAAAAATTCGCTGAGTCAAGCTGCTTTAATGCGAAGCTGGCTCTGCCAAGATTGTTATATGATTCTTCATAATTTGGATCAAGCAAAGCCGCCTGGCGATAATAAACTTTAGCCGAATCAAATTCATTTAAATCCTTATAAAAATTTCCGATAAATACATTCACAATAGATTTATCCTGGTAATTATCAAATGCTTTTGAGTAATAGATTCTGGCCGAGTCATACTCTTTTATGGCAAAGAAAGTTTTGCTTAACCCGTTATAGGAATTAATAAACTTTGGATTGGCATTTATACTTTGTTTAAAATATGGGATAGCCTCACCATAATTTTTTCTTCCATAATTTACCCATCCAATATTACTGCTTGCATAAGGATTGGACGGATCCAATCGTAATGCTTTTTCATAGTAATTAATTGCCGAATCCCCTTTTGAAAGGGAATAATAATAGTGACCGAGGTCCACATATGCATCCGCATTATCCGGATCAACTTCAATTGATTTATTATAATACTTAATAGCAGAATCTGGACGGTTTAATGTTTTATAAGCAAAAGCCAATGTAACATAAGGATATCGCCACTTTGGTGCCGCTACAATTGCTTTCTTTGCATAAAAAATAGCACTGTCAATACGATTATTATCAAGGTGAAGCGAAGAAAGTGTATTTAGGATATAAGCCGCATTTTTATCTGAAGCATAGGCGGTGTATGCATACTGAAAAGCATTCTTAATATCCACCAATTTACGGCCACGGCCAAAGTATCCTCTTGCTTTAAAAAAATACATTCTTCCTTCCAGTGACTTCGCAAATTCCGGATCATCTTCCCGAATAATCCCAATCGCTTTCTCCAGCATATTTCCTACTTCAAAAAACTCCTGTTGTGCCACCTTTTCCATTCTATTCAAACTGGTTGTAATCTCTTCCGATTTATCTTCCTCATCTATTTGGGCCCGCAATTTTTGAATAGAAGAAGCATCTTTACAATCCAGGTACAAATTTATTTTACTCTGTGCAAAATTGATAAACTCTACTGCTAAGGTTGATTGTGCGTCTATCGTATAAGAATTGCCAGGAAATTTCTTTGCCATCAATTCATAATAATAATCCGCCGATGCATTACCAATCAATTTGCTTTGCTTTACTGCCCCATTAAATAAATTATAGGCTTCAATTAAAACGGTATCTGCAGGACCAAAAACTGCCCTGCTTCTCGGTGAGTTTAATAATGAATGAGCTGAATTGCCAGGTCCTTTCGACTGCAATTTTTTATTCTGTAACCATTTTCGCAAATATTCAGGGTCTACGATACTTACTACCTGATCGTTATTCTCCGCACAACAAAAAACCGGGTCTTGTTTTCTTTTAAACCGTTGCTGTGCAATAACAGGCACATTTTTATCAACATATTTTTTAATTTCTTCAACGGTAATTTTATTATCTACCGTTCCCATTGAATCGGCCATACCACTTAAACCATCAATCAGATAATAGGTAAATAAGCCATGTCCACTACCAATAGTTGCATCTTCCAACGACTCCTGTCCGGCACCGGTTGCCAGCATAATTATCTCCCCTACTCTTTTTTCAGAAATTGCCGCATTTAAAAATCCCTGCCCTTCGGTACCTCCTGGTAACTCATTACTCCGGCAGGCATCCATAATAAAATAAACCTCTACTCCTTTCGCTGTTTCTTTTGCAATCTTTAATTTCAGGTTATACAATTGAATGGCACCACCAACGAGGTAATTGTTTTTATCTCCCGCAGGGTTACAATCATAAGCCAGGTAAAAAAACTGTTCCTCGTCTATTGCATCTCCATGGCCGGCCAGGTAAATAAAGAGCCGGTCGCCTTTTTGCAATTTTTTTACTTTAAGCCAGTTAAAGCCCTTGGTATAAAAATTAGCCGAAGTAGCCTGCTCATTCAATAAGGTGTAAATATTATCGTCCGGAAGCTTACCACCTCCGGGTGATTTTAGATAGTCCCTGAACATTTCAGCATCTTTATCCGCATAGGTAAGAGGCCGAACAAATTTATAGGATGAAATTCCCATAATCATGGCAAAGGTCTGAGGCCCCGTAATGGTTGTATCCCTGGGTTTGGGAGGTGCCTGTGCTACAGCAGAATTTGCTGATGCCAGAAATAAGAGGCATACAATAATTATGGAAAAGGAATTTCGCATAAATTAGACCTACTAAATTACGGATTTACAAGGGAATGTCA
>CAZXMP010000235.1:0-4011 GCA_964641575.1 uncultured Chitinophaga sp.
CCTAAACCCTAAAAAAGTAAAAAATTTATTTGCTTTTTTACACAGTTCATGTTGTAGGCATACTGCTTTGTCAGTACTGATGTTTGTCAGAAAGAACAGGCTCTGCATAATCTATTATTCCTTTGTCTTGCAATTCGGTTAATTTTTGTTTTATTGGTTTATAATCTTTGTCAGCAAGAATTTCAATTACAAAATATCCTTCTTTAAGTTTTTCAGATTTGCAGTTCATCAAGTTGAAGATGTCTCGAATGTCGTTTGTCACGTCAGACTTGTCCATAATTACAACTTGAATTAGTGAGTTTCCTGAATATTCTACAGTCTCTCGGTAGGTCAACATTTTTTCATCTTCGTCATACTCGGCAAATACAATGTCATCCGAAGCTATGGAAGCATAAAAAGGAATATTGTCAATTTTATAAAAGCCTTTTTCCTTATCAATAGTTTCTGCCCACATGGTTTCTACTGTCCATTCGTCTAAAACGTTACTATAAAACCTAGAAAGAATTTTCACAAAATTGTCGTCCTGTTGTGCCATAGTGAAGTGTCGCTTTGCAGTTGCCTACAACTTGTGTATTAGCGAATATACGAAGTGTTGATTTTGATCGAAGTCAAAAATTGTTCACTTGGTTTCCAATTGTTTAGACTAAATCATGCAAGATTTTAAAATGAAACAATGAGTTGCGGCAATACAACTTCTATAAGCAACTGTTTTAGTAAACCAGAGTTACAATTAATACAAAACTTAAAAATCAGGGAAAGGGAATTACTCTCTATTCCGGGTATCTATTACAATTTTTTTCCTGTTCAAAAATTTTCCAATAGAAAGTCCGAACACACGGTGTTTGATCTGCGGTCCGAAATCAGCATTGTTGATGCTTGCCAATCCATGAGTGTATTGTGCAGCGATGATAAATCCGCCACTTGTTTCATACCCTAATTGAAGATGTGCATTGGCAGAGTAGCGGCCATAATCACCATAACTAAATTTCATATTGCGGCTGGTAGAGGCTGAAGATGTACGACTGTTGAAGGTTTCTTTTCCAAACAATTGAAAATCTAGCCCGGGCCCGGCTTTGATGAATACATGTCCCGGTTCGTCGCTAAAATCATATTGCAGCAAAGCTGCCATTTCAAAGGTGTGAATGGTCGTATTATTATCTGCTGCATCAGCACCAGGTGGCGCAACAAATTGTGTGAAATTTACTTTGTAACCTTTCATGCTGTAAAACACAGCCGGGGCAAATGACAGCTTACCTTCAAATGCAACTTTGGCACCTACACCTGCCTGGAAGCCGTATTTCATTTTAGTGTCTTGCTTTACCCCTTGTACGGAATAATTAGCAGTACTGGCTTGCGGGCCGGCAAAAATATTGAACTGCACCTGGCTGTTGGCACATAAGGTCGTCAAAAGGGTAGCGAAACACAATAGCAAAAACTTCATATACTAATTTGAAAGTGAATAATCCGGAAAAGGTTTTAGGAGGATAGCACTGCTGATAAAAGCAGGCAAGGTGGATGAGGGCGCAAATTAGATTAAAATTTCCGGTAATGCAAGCTGTTTAAAAGCTCTTTGCAGAGTCTTTTGCCTGCTCACCACTGTTATACGCTGAGGAGCTGCCTTTTGGAATAGAGAGGTTTTTCCAGTTTTTTGCTTTAATGGTTTTGGCTATATGCACTATTTGCCCCACATGATAGGGATAATGTGCCAGTTGCCGGTTTATGGCATCAATAACCGTCAAAGGTTCCTGGCGAATGGTAACCGTTTTTTTCAGATCTTTTTTCTTGAGCGATGCAAGTGAATCAAATAAACAAGCCCAGCCTTTTTCCCATAGTTCTATCAGTTGGGCTTTGCTATAATTATGTATCTCAAATTCATCATCCCGCATCCGCCATTCTTTCTCGCCATCTTCTGTTAAAAAATTGGTCCACCTGCTAAGCATATTACCCGCCATATGCTGAATTACAATTGCAATACTATTTGTTTCATCATTCGATTGATAATGAAATTCCCATTCGTTTAATTGTACAAATGTTTTATCGCCGAGGTCTTTATAATATTTCAACCGGCGGGTTGCAGTTGCTAAAAATTCTTTACCGAAACTCATAGTTATTTGTTTTACTCCTGACTAAAGACTATTAACTCCCGACTCATTACCATCCTTCCGCCCCATCATCCCCCCTGTTATCAGCAACCGCTTCAAACTTTCCGTTCGGTAATACTCTTATAATTTCTGTTCTGCCAATGGCACCTCTTTCACTTGTAGTATAACCCATTTTTATCAATGCATCTTTTGTAGCAGTGGGAAAACCTTTTTCCAATTGTAATACATCGGGCAACCATTGATGATGAAATTTTGGTTTGTACACGGCATCTTCTGCACTCATATTAAACTCCAGTATGTTCACCAGTGTTTGAAATACTTGTGTAGGAATAGTAGTACCTCCGGGAGTTCCTACTACGATGTAGGGCTTATTATCTTTTAATACAATAGTTGGGGTCATTGAACTCAACATTCTTTTGCCGGGCATAATGGCATTGGCTTCACCACCAATGGCGCCGTACATATTAGGAACGCCGGGCTTTATACTGAAATCATCCATTTCGTCATTCAGAAAAAATCCGGCACCGCCGATAACGGTTCTGCTTCCGTAAGAATTATTCAATGTGGTGGTAACGGATACAGCATTTCCTTCTTTATCAATTATACTCAGGTGTGTGGTTTCCTCACTTTCTTTTCCGGTTAGTATTCGTGGTTTTATTTCTGTACTGGGTGTTGCTTTTGCAGGATCATAGTTTTTCATTCTTTCGTTCAGGTAAGCATCACTGGAGATTTGTTGTACCGGCACTTTATAAAAATCAGCATCACCCATATACTCAGCCCGGTCGGCATAAGCTCTTCTTGCTGCTTCTGTCATTAATTGTACGGCTGCTGTTGAATGAAAACCCATCGCACCAATATTTTTATTCTCGATCATCTTCATCATCTGGTGTACTAATAAACCACCACTGCTTGGCATGGGCATACCAATTATTTTATAACCCTTGTATATAAAACTGTGCGGTTCTCTTGGCTTGGCGTTATAATTTTTCAGATCTTCATAGCTGATAATGCCGCCGCCACGTTTCATTTCTTCTACGATCAGCCTGGCTGTTTCACCTTCATAAAAACCAGCAGCACCTTTGTCTTTTATTCTTTTTAATGTATTAGCAAGATCGGTTTGTACCAACGTATCACCTTCATTCCATTTATCTTTTACAAATACCGGCATGATGGTATTGTACTTTTTCAGATCTTTTTGCAAACTATTTAAGGAGCTGGCTTCTCGTTTACTGATCACAAAACCTTTTTGGGCAAGGTCAATGGCAGGCTGTATCAATTTTGCAAAGGGAAGTTTTGCATATTTATAAGAAGTAAACAATCCGGATACTGTTCCCGGAACACCGCCAGCTAAATGCCCGTCCTGGCTTTTATCGGTTCTTGCTTTGCCATCTGCATCAATATACATATCACGGTGAGCTTTGCCCGGAGCTTTTTCTCTATAATCAATAGATACTTGTTCTCCATTGGCTAATCTGGCTACAAAAAAACCACCGCCTCCCAAATTACCAGCTTGCGGATAAACAACAGCCAATGCTAATTGGGTGGCAATAGCTGCATCAACAGCATTGCCGCCAGCTTTTAAAATTTCAACTCCAACTTTACTGGCCAACGGATGGGCAGAAACAACAGCACCATTTTCAGCCACTATTTTTTTTACAACGGTGTAGTTATAAGGATTTATTACTATGGATGAACTGCTGCTTTGGCGGCTGTTATTACAGGCTATCAATAAAATAGCAGCAAAGAGAGAGGCGATTATTTTTTGCATATGAATCAATAATTGAAAGTAATAAAGCTAATTAAATCCTGTGAGTTTGATGCTGCTGAAATATATGGTTTTTAAAATGTCCTTTGTTATCTTGCCACACTAAATGCTATTTACTATGGGTCGCAAAATTTTGCTTTTTGC
>CAZXMP010000236.1:0-2788 GCA_964641575.1 uncultured Chitinophaga sp.
AGAAAATAAAGGAAAACAATACTACCCGGTGATGTTTTCGGATAGTTAACGGCAGATCATACTTCCAGAAAGTAATCAACCTGTTTGATTCCTCTTTTCGATTTTTATAAATATCAAGATAAATTCGGGAAGCCTGCGAGTTGATAAAATGGGTAACTTTTCCTGAAGGATAAAATGTTTTAGCATAAGCGAGGTCATCTACCAGTTGGGTAAAATCTGCCGCCATTTCATCAGGATCGGTCGATGGAAGGTTCTGATTCTTCAGCCACCGGTCTTTATTTTTTTTTATAAATAGTGCCTCTCTCAAAAAGGGTGCTTTGGGTTGTAAAATACTGTATTTATAAAAGATAAAAGCAAGGGTTTAAAATTTTATTAGCTAAAAAATATTAATTTGAACTTTTAAATAAAACCCGGCAAATGGCGGTTATAAAAGTCCCGACGAACTTTAATATAGATGTTGAGTTTGAAATACCGGAGTTTTACAGGCGGCTTATTTCATTATTGATTGATGTTGTTATCGAATACTTCTATCTCCGTATTGCCATGGAAATCTTTAAAAGTATTGCCCAAAATTCCTATGGTTCAGCAGATAGTGGCTACGATCTGAGTGCTGTTGGGTTACTACTTTTTCTACCCATATTGCTTTATCATGTAGTGCTGGAAATTACCCTAAACGGACAAAGTATTGGCAAAAAAGTAACGGGAATACGGGTAATTCATGAAAATGGAGGCCGGCCAAGTATAAGCCAATTTCTTATCCGTTGGCTGCTTCGGGTTTCCGATGTGTGGATTGCGATGCTTTTAATAATATTAGCCACAGATCCTAGTTTTGGCCGAAATGCTGAAACTACTTTTATTATATTGGCAGCACTTGGATTTTTAGTAACGGACATTGTTCTTGTTACTTCTTCCAAAAAAGGTCAGCGGATAGGCGATATCCTTGCTAAAACAATTCTTATCCGCATTAATACTAAAAGTAATATTGAAGAAACAGTTTTTCAGGAAGTGGCAGATAGTTATGTCCCCTCCTTTCCTCAAATAATGCAATTAAGCGATAAGGATATTAATGCGATTAAAAGCATTTTAGAAACTGCCCGAAAGAAAACAGATTTTAATATGGCCGAATCTGCCAGTTCAAAAATAAAAGCACACCTAAAAATTGAATCTAATATGTCACCGTTCGATTTTTTAGAGACCTTGCTGAAGGACTACAATTATTTATCTGTAAAATAAATTGTCTAAAAAACATAAACCACAAAGAGCACTATAAAATTGTGCTCTTTGTGGTTTATGTTGAATTTCTTCGTTATAAAACTATCCTTGTAACGCTGTTAATCCTCCTGAAACCAACGCTAAAATAAAAAAGGCCAGTCCAATAATAGTTAAAACGCCCAGGTAGCGAAATGTTTTCTTCAGGCTTCTGAACGATTCCGAAAGCATCAGGTCATCTCCCGATGTAAGAGCCAATTTCATTTTATTAGCAAACTGCAACGTAAATAGCAATGGGAAAAAATATAACAAGGCAATCAATATATATACAATCATCATTCCCGCACCAAGCCCTGTAGTTGAAATACCTTGTTGTCTATACATATCATCAAATTCACTTGAGGCCTTGGAAATTGCCAGCGAGGCGATAATTCCAAAAATTACCATAATAACAAGTGTTATCATTCCGCAGATAGCTAAAAATTTAGCCCATTTTGCAGCTTCCCCTAAATGTGATTTTGCATCACTGGAAACGCCTAATTCAAATAATGATGAGTTTTGATTTTGATCCATAGTAGTTTATTTTGGTTTTTATAAATGTACTTCGCTTTACGGAGTATCCAAATTTTGTTTTAAAGAACTAATATGCCCTTGCAAATAATACCCTTTGCGTTGAGGGATTTCCCGTTAAAATACACTTTCCATCTTCAAGAGTGTTATCCAACGGAATGCAGCGGATCGTTGCTTTTGTTTTATCCTTTATGGCCTCTTCCGTTGCTGTAGTTCCATCCCAATGGGCAGAAACAAATCCTCCTTTCTCATCCAATAATTTTACAAATTCATCCCAACTATTGGCAGAAGTTATGTGCTCATCCCTGTAAGTTTTTGCTTTCTCAAACATATAAACTTGTATCTCTGCCAACAAACTCTCTACATATTGCGCAATGCCTTCCAACCCTACCACTCTTTTTTCTTTTGTATCACGGCGTGCAATTTCTACCACATTCTTTTCCAGATCTCTTGCTCCTAATGCTAATCGCACCGGCACACCTTTCATTTCATACTCAGCAAATTTCCATCCCGGACGGTTGTTGTCATTATCATCATATTTCACCCGGATACCAAGAGCTTTTAATTCCTTAATTATTTCATGCGCCTTCGCATCAATCAATGCTTTTTGTTCCTCGCCCTTATAAATTGGAACAATTACTACCTGCTGCGGTGCAATGCGTGGAGGAAGAATCAATCCCTGGTCATCACTATGTGCCATAACCAATGCACCAATCAACCTTGTACTTACTCCCCAACTAGTGGCCCAAACATATTCCAGTTTATTTTCCTTATCGCTGAATTTAACATCAAACGCTTTTGCAAAATTTTGACCAAGGAAATGAGAAGTGCCGGCTTGTAAGGCTTTTCCATCCTGCATCAATGCCTCAATACAATAGGTGTCTTCTGCGCCTGCAAAACGTTCATTGGGACTCTTTACACCTTTGATTACCGGAACGGCCATCCAGTTTTCTACAAAATCTGCATATACATGCAGCATTTTTTCTGTTTCTTCAATAGCTTCCTGTTT
>CAZXMP010000236.1:2798-3956 GCA_964641575.1 uncultured Chitinophaga sp.
TTGTGCGCATTTCCCACCGAACAACATTGGCCCATTGATTTATCAGTAATGGCAAATCCCGGTACGATTGTATCCATCCTTTATAGGTATTCCAAATAATTGCTTCGCTGGTAGGCCGAATCACCAGTTCTTCCTCTAATTTAGCTTCAGGGTCAACCATCAATTTCCCTTTGTTATCCGGGTCTGTTTTTAAGCGATAATGCGTTACAATGGCACATTCTTTTGCAAAGCCCTCTGCATTTTTTTCTTCGGCTTCAAATAAACTTTTTGGAACAAACAAAGGGAAATAGGCATTAACGTGGCCTGTATCCTTGAACATTTTATCCAATGCATCCCGCATATTTTCCCAAAGGGCAAACCCGTAGGGTTTTATTACCATACAGCCCCGCACCGCAGAATAGTCTGCCAACTCTCCTTTTATTACTAGATCATTATACCATTGTGAATAATCTGCTGCCCTTGATGTAATCTCCTTACTCATGTTGTTTTAAAGTTTAATCCGTTATGAAGCTTTGCAAATAATTTAACAGGCTATTGCACAATATGTCAGCAAATGGTCAAATATTTGCTGCTGAATTGCAGTTGATTGCGCCTGCTAAAAGTCGCACAAAAGTAGTAACTTCATTTTTAACCCGAATAAACCATTTGCCATGAAAACAACAATTTTACTTCTGGCATTCTTTGTAGCTGCTTTTAGCAGTTGTACTACCGCTTACAAAACCGGTCAAACCCCGGATGATGTGTATTTTTCGCCTGCTTCTCCTCAGGATGAATATGTGCAAACTGAAAGCAATAAAAGACGTAACTATCGTAGCGATGAATATTATGACGACCGCTATTTACGAATGAAAGTAAGTAACCGCTACCGCTGGAACGATTTCAACGATTGGTACAGCTATGAAAGATATGGCTTTGGATATAATTACTTATACGGCAGCTATAACAACCCTTACAACTCCTGGAATTATTATTATAATCCCTATTGCAATGGAGTCGTAGTTGTAAACCCTAAAAACAATTACGCTTACAGTAAGCCAAGAACATTTAACCTTGGCACCTACAACCCGGTTGCAACAAATAATAGCAAAAGCAGCAATGTATTTCGCTACACCAATACATCCAATAACAATAATTCGTATAACGCACCGAGAAATCGCA
>CAZXMP010000237.1:0-3910 GCA_964641575.1 uncultured Chitinophaga sp.
TATATTCTTTTGTCAATCCTTTTTCTGATTACCCATTGAACGCTGCACCAGCCAATAAGGAATTAAAATTTTTACGGGTAATCTCAGAAAAAACAAAGATCTATTCAGACATTATAAGAACTGCCTATCAAAATGCTTCTACTATGGCCACTTATCCCAGTGATAATAGTTTAGCGGAGCAATTAAAAATTGTTGCCCGTTTAATAAAAGGTGGATTAAAAACAAGAGTGTACACCGTTACAATGGGTCAGTTTGATACACATAAGCGGCAAGTAAATGCGAGTGATACTACAACCGGCCTCCATGCAAAATTGTTGAAAGATCTTTCATCCGGCATCAGTGCTTTCCAGGAAGATTTAGAATTGATGGGGCTGGATGACCGTGTAATGGGTATGACCTATTCTGAATTTGGCCGCCGTATCAAATCAAATGCAAGTCTGGGTACCGACCATGGTGCTGCGGCTCCATTAATCATGTTTGGCAAACATGCCAAGAAGGGGATATTAGGAACCAGTCCGGATATTCCTGCTGATATACAAGTAGTGAATAACATTCCTTTCCAGTACGATTTTCGCAGTGTGTATGCATCAGTGTTAGAGCAATGGTTTTGTGTAAAACAACCAGCACTGCAATCAATCCTCTTACAAAATTACCAGTCGCTGCCACTTATAACGGGACCCTGTGGTGTAGCAGATGATCCGGACACCAATAATAACAATGCAGATAAATTGATTCTGAAAATGTGGCCGAGTCCTTATACCATTAATGCTACTATCCAGTTTTCAACAATGGGTGGTAATACGATGATACAACAACTCAATTCACTCGGGCAAGTTGTAAAAGTGCTTGTTAATGCCGAATATACAGCCGGAATTTATAATCTTGACATTTACAATGACGGACTGCCAACAGGTGCCTATTTTATTCGACTTCAAAATCAATCTCTCCAAAAAGTGCTCAGTGTGCTGAAGGTCCAATAACTAGAAATTTTATACTACCCGAACCCGAACCGGCTCTGCCGGTTTTTTAAATTGTGGAATACTTTACACTTTATTAAACCTGATAATTCAATACATTTATCTCTCTTTCGAAATCCAACCCGCTGCTAAAAACCACTAGTCAATTGCAAGAATAAATTTGTTGGAGGATGAAAAAAAACCTTTTCGCATTATTGGTACTCAACATTTTGCTACACCAAACATTGGAAGCACAATACTATTATTACAACAATAAATATTACGAGAATGCTATTGTGGTTGAGCTAGGCGGTTCCTTTGGAATAATGAACTCTCTAACTGACCTCGGTGGGAAAAAAGGTATTGGGAAAAATTTCATCAAAGACCTGAATTGGAAAACAGCAAAGCCCAGCTATAGTATTTATGCAATTGGCATGTATCAAAATATGATTGGGGTTCGCTTAGAGGGTACGTTTGGTTCAGTAGTTGGGTATGATAGCATTTTAAAAAATGTAGCTTCTTCTACATCCGGACGCTATGAAAGAAATCTCAGTTTTAGAAGTAAAATCACCGATGTGCAACTGGCATTTGAAATACACCCCTTGTTCTTTAAAAATTATTCTGATGACGATCCCCCTGTATTTTCTCCTTATGGAGTAGCAGGACTTGGCTATTACTCCTTCAACCCGGAAGCCAATTTAAGAGGACAGTGGTATGCATTACAACCTTTGCGTACGGAAGGCCAGGGCTTCAGAGAGTATCGTGAAAGAGAACCGTATAAGCTTAACCAAATCAATGTAGCCCTGGGATTGGGCATTAAGTATGAAGTAAATTCAATGATTAATGCCCGTATAGAAGCGGTTCACCGGGTTTTATTTACCGACTACCTGGATGATGTGAGTACGACATATATTGATCCGGCTTTATTCTATAACTACCTTCCGGCAAACAGGGCAGCCATTGCACAACAATTATATAGCAGAAGAGGGGAATTAAATCCCAGCGATGTTCCTCCGTCATCCGGCGATCAACGGGGCGACCCAAAGGATAATGATGCATTTTTTTCTATTCAACTTAAAGTTGGGATAGTAATTGGCCGCCAAAGAAGATAAAAGGAGTATTCAGCTAATTTTAATAGTGATATTGTATTTGCAGATGGCAACCCTATGTTTATCAGCAGGTAAAACAGGCTATTCTTATACTTGCATCATACAAAGCTTATCAGTAGTTTTGTACATACCTCATCTAATGAAAGTCCGGCCTGTTGAAATTCCAGCAAAACTAATTTTATTATGCAAGACGGAGTTTTACATAAGGCCAAGTCATCACTTAATAGCTCACTTTCTTTTCGCCCCTTAGCCGATGCACTTAAAAAGAATATTGCTGAGGGCAACCCTGGCATGCAAAAACTTTATGGACAAGTTGTTCGGGAGTTGGAACAGCATCCTGAGTTGATGCGTACGATTACAGACCTTTCGGTATTAACGCCACATGCAGAGTTGATACAAGAGTTACTTTCGGCAGTTTTTCCTCCCACTACGGCCAATTATATGTATGGGGTTGCATATCCCTTTAGCCTGCTGGCGGTGTATGCATCACCGCTTTTCAAAATTCATTTAATAAAGCCCGATAGTAACGAGATACAGTTTCCGGAAAATCAAACTGGTGACAGTCTTGCTAAGCAACGATTAAATTTTGCTTACGGCTTGATTTTAAAAAAATATCTTGGTGCTAACAACCCCGAATCTTCCCGGTTAATTTATTCCCGGCAGGATGAACAAACCGGATTAACCCGCTACATGGAAATGCGATTAGATGGCCGGTTTATAGATGTTCAACCTATCGGCGAAATGCCCGTACTACCCAAAAGCTTATTAGATGCTCAAACAAACCGCTTACTCACTATTGAAGAACTAACCGAGCAAATACCAATTGACAAATTTGTATTTGAAGGCATTACGGTTATGCGGGTAAACGATGTTACCGAACAAGAGGTAATATCAAGAATGAAAGATCGCTTATTGGATAGTAATGTTTTTTCGGATGCTGCTATTTACCGAGAACTGGAGAATTATATTCAAAGCCTTATTGGCTTAAAAGACTTGAGCATAGGAATAACGCCTTTTTTCAAAATAAATGGCCATTACATTTATTCGGATTTACATAATACCAATAGCTTGTTGTTCGGACACTTCCAGTCTTCTTCCGAAAAAGATGAGATCAGCGATTATTGTAAATTATTATTCCGGGAAAACAGTCAACCTCTTTTATTTGAAACATTGGATGAGCAGGTAATTACCGAAGTACAATGCCTGCCCTATTATTATAAAGATGGAGGAAGAAGTCTTATCATTTGCCCGTTAAAGTTAGATAATAGCCTTATTGGCATGCTTGAAATTATATCCACTGTTCCAAACCAGTTAAAGCCGGGGCATGTACGTAAAATTGAAGCAGCTATTCCTTTATTTAGTCTTGGGTTGGAAAAAAGCCTGGAGTTACTGAATAACCAGGTAGATAAGTTAATAAAACGAAAATTCACTGCGGTACAACCTGCTGTTGAATGGAAGTTTACAGAGGCTGCATTAAACTTCATTGTTAACCATCAACAAAAAGATGATTTAAAAATTGAACGTATAGCATTCAATGATGTGTACCCGCTATATGGTGCTATTGATATAAGAAACTCATCTACAGAAAGGGCCCGTGCTATACAATTGGATATGATCGAACAATTGCAATTAGCCAGGGGTGTAGTAGAAAATGCAAAGCCTGTATTGCCACAAGATTTATTGCAGGAAATTGAATTCAAAATCGGAAAGCATCTTAACGCTGCAAAAGATGTGTTGATAGCAGTAGAAGATTTAAGTATCCAGGAGTTTATGCAAAGCCAGATTGTTTCTGTTTTCAATCACCTGCTCCATACTGAGCCTTCTGTAAAAAATGATATAGAGAAC
>CAZXMP010000238.1:0-3874 GCA_964641575.1 uncultured Chitinophaga sp.
CGCAAGAGCTTTGGATGATATACCAGCCATTGGTAACCCGAACGGATAATAATGGTTTTGGATACACAGCAATACAGGAGCTATTTTCAAAGAACCGGGAACTTATTAAAGTTAGCTATAAATGCAGATTTTAGCAAGGTTCAGGAGCTGTTTTATGCTACTTTTTTCAGTATTTCTTCCTCGCCTGTTAACAGTTTTTGATGGGCCTCTTTAATTTTTGCATTGAGGTAGTCCTGGCTAATCACCACATACCTATAAAATTCTTTACTGCCGGGTGCGTGACCAGAAATACGCCTCACCGAAGTTTCATCTACCCCCATCATTAACAAGGTGGTAATAGCAGTACGGCGCATAGTATGCACCGTAATATGATCGCAAAAACGGAAGGACTGCCCGGATTTTGCTTTTATCTCTATTGGTTCTCCCTGGCGATGCCGGATCTTTGGCAGCACATAATCCCAACCGGCTTTTTTAATCAGCAATTTTATTTGCAGGTTAAGGTTAGTGCCGGAGAGCCGGGGCAACACAAAGCGGCCTGTTTTTTTCCAGTACTTCTGTATAATATCTATTGCATAGTCTGGTAAGGGTATTTTTACCTGCGCCCCGGTTTTTTGTGTATGCAGCACCATATTTACCCCATCTGGTGTAAACTGGATATTGGTTTTTTTGAGTTGCATAAGATCGTTGCAGCGCAGGGCTACGGTACAGCCGAACACCACAATGTCTTTGGTGCGTTGTAGTGATTTTGGCAGTGATTGAGTAAAAGCAGTATCGGTGATGAGTTGTTTAAGCTGTGACGGCGAAAGAATAACCGGTGTAATATTTTCTATTGGCACCCTGAATTTTTTGTGAAACTCACCGACGGGCAATCCTTTTTCGATGCTGAGGTAATTGAAAAATGTTCTGATGACTTTACATACCGAAGCGGTGTAGCAATCGTAATAGCCTTTGGTTTTCCAGAGGAAGGCGGTAAATTTTTTAAAGAATCTTTTCCAATAGTTTTTTTCTTTTTGGATGGTACGCAGCGAACCCCGATGCAGTACCAGTATGCGCAGGGGTTGTTGTTCCTGTTGTTCGAACTCTGCCAGCAGCAGGTATATGCAGCGGTATTGTTCGATGGTGCCGGTTCGTATTTTTTTTCCGGAAGGCATGAGCCGGCGGCCTGATGCGGAAGCGGTAATAAATTTTTGAAATTCCGGAAGGAAGAGGATTGAAGGTTGTTCTTTTTTCATGCTGGTTGTTTTGTTTAAAGTTATTTTATGCGGAGGTATTTGATCGCAACTGCTGTTGGTCTGCAACCTGCGCTAAGCCATCTGCACAAGACGCAACAGCGGCGAGTAAAAAATTAACGAAAGCAGCGGAAAGATTTCGTTTGTTGGTGTTTTTGCCAGGCACAAAGCCATCACGCAACACACAACAAAGGCCGTTCAAAAATTCCGGAAGCAGGAGGAGGAAGGGAGTATCTTTTTCATACTGGTTGTTTTGTTTAAAGTTATTTTATACGGGTTAATGGTGGTGAATGATGGGAGGTATTTATATGCGCCTGTGCTTCCTTTTGTTGGAGGCAACAGGTGGGAGAAATTGACAAAGTGGTGTAAAGATTGGTTAGTTGTAAGAATTCGCCTTTCAACGAACTCAATTCATTTATTTTTGTTCCCGAATAGAAGAATAAATTCTCTTTATTATGAGCAAGTCATTGAAATGGATATTGTTGATTGCCGGCATTATAGCTGTTGTCTTTCTTGTTATGAAAATGAAAGGAAGTGGCGACAGCACGGAAAAAGTAGCCGTAGAAAAAGCAGTGAAGCGAACGATCATTGAATCGGTATCCACCAGTGGTAAAATTTATCCTGAAACAGAAATTAAAGTAAGCCCCGATTTTTCGGGCCAGATAACAGAATTGAGAGTAGCGGAAGGAGACCAGGTAAAGAAAGGGCAAATATTGGCGAGGATCAATAACCGTATAAATATTGAAGCACCTATTGACGGGGTGATATTGTCGCTGAAAATAAAAAAAGGCGAAAGTGTAACCGGTAACAGTTTTAGTATTGGAACGGAAATGATGACGGTGGCTGATATGTCGTTGCTGGAAGTAAAAGCAGAAGTTGGAGAGAATGATATTGTAAAAATTAATGTAGGAGATTCTGCAGATGTAACAGTTGATGCCTATAACAACAGAAAGTTTAAGGGAGTGGTTACAAAAATTGCCAACAGCACTACCAAGAGTTCAATAGCTGGTATGAGTAATAATGATGTGACCAATTATGAAGTACGCATCCAATTAGATTCTGCATCTTATAAAGACCTTGCAGTTAATAAATTTCCTTTTCGCCCCGGCATGAATGCCAGTGCGGAAATACGAACAATGAGAGTGGAGAGTGTATTGTCGGTTCCGATCGTGGCGGTAAATGCAAGAGTAAAAGGAAGTGATAAGAGTATGGAAGATAAGCGGAATGATGAAAAGAAAAATGAAGAAGAAATAGTTGCGGGAACTGCTGCCGTTGATGAATTAGAAGAAGTTGTATTTGTATTACAAAAAGATGGCACCGTTAAAAAGAAGATCGTACAATCCGGCATACAGGATATTAATTATATACAAATTGTGAGTGGGTTAGATGAAGGTGAAGAAGTGGTGATTGGCCCTTATACTGCTGTTAGTAAAAACCTGAAAGATGGAATGAAGGTGAAAGTGGTGGCGAAGGATAAGTTGTTTGAAGAGTGAGGAGTTGAGGTGTTGAGGAGTTTAGGGTTGAGAGGGTGAGAGTTTATGATAGCATGCTTCTTTATAGTATTTTAAAATTTTAGTTACAGCTAATGACGTTCGGAATAATTGGTAGCGGTAGTTGGGCAACAGCATTGGCAAAAATGCTGGTGGATAATAAACATGCTATTAACTGGTGGATACGAAATAGCGAAACCATCAAACATATACAAGAACATGGCAGCAATCCTAACTATTTAAAAGGTGCTACGTTCGACACATCGTTACTTACCATGTCAGTCAATATAAAAGAAGTGGTAGCAAAATCGGATGTATTGGTAATTGCTATTCCATCTGCTTATGTTGAAGAAAGTTTAGTTTCTTTAACGGCAGAAGACTGGAAAGGCAAAAAGGTTATATCAGCAATTAAAGGCCTGCTTCCCGAAAAAAATATTTTACTGAATTATTATTTGCAACAAGAATTTAAAGTTCCGCTTGAAAATTATTTTGCTGTGCTTGGTCCCTGTCACGCAGAAGAAGTGGCAGAGGAGAAACTATCATACCTCACTTTTTCCGGTACTGATATTGTTGCAGCCTCCGAAATGGCTTCTCATTTTACAACAGATTATATAAGTACGATTGTTAACCATGATATATTAGGTGTGCAGTATGCAGCTGTGCTGAAAAATATTTATGCATTGGGGGCAGGTATTGCACATGGGTTGAACTATGGCGATAACTTCTTGAGTGTTTACATTGCCAATGCGGCAGATGAGATGGCGGGTTTTTTACGAAAATTCGGAGTGGAGCATATTACGGTTGGTGAACATGATGGCGAAGAAGATCCCATCACGCATCGTAAAACCCCCAACTATGCGGCTTCCGTATATCTTGGTGATCTGCTGGTAACCTGTTATTCGCTTCATAGCCGTAACCGGGCATTTGGCAAAATGATCGGCAATGGAAAAACGGTACAAGAGATAAAAAAGGAGATGAACATGGTAGCCGAAGGCTATAATGCGTCAAAATGTATCAATCATATTAATCAGTCGGTAGGTGCAGCGATTCCGATAGCGGAGACAATCTATAAAATATTATGGGAAAATGTTAAACCGGGTGAAGGGTTTAAACGGATTGAACAGGTGTTGGTCTGAAAATTGAAACCCATATTTT
>CAZXMP010000239.1:0-3856 GCA_964641575.1 uncultured Chitinophaga sp.
GTCTGGATTTTCTTTATCACTGATGAAGTAACGGTCGATACGTAACCAGTGCATGTCGTGGTAACGCAACACTTCGCTTTTACCAACAACAGGTACATTGTTTTCTGCATGACAAGCCACTACACAAGCACCGCAACCAAAACATGCATTCATATCAATGCTCATTCCCCATTTAATACCCGGCTGATCATGTTGTGGGTATAATGTGGCCTGGCGGAAATCATCATTTGCATTTTTATAAAAAGCTTCTTTCAAATGCTGTTTCCATTCTGGAATAACATTCGGATGCTTTTTAAAAGACGCTAATGTTGTTTCCCTTACTACTTCTTCACGGTCTTCGTAAGAATTATGTATTTGTGTTTGTGCAATTTTTTCTTTTCTGTTCAGGTTCTCAATAACTACTCCAGTTGCAAAGTTGTCAACAGTAGTTCCATTGTAAGAAGTAAAAGGATAAGCATTTTTTCCGGCACCAGCAGCTGTTTTACCTAACCCATCATTTCTTCCGTAACCAACAGCGATGGCAATTGTATCCGCATTCATACCCGGAATAACAAGGATTGGCAATTCAATTTCTTTTTTGCCTACTGTTACTTTAATAACAGGTTTGCCCGGATAATATTCGTAATCAGTATCTAACTTAATTCCTAACTCTTTGGCTTTTGCCATAGAGATCAATGCATAGTTGTCCCAGGTAGCTTTTGTAACTGGATCAGGTAATTCTTGTAACCACGGGTTACCGGCTTGAGAGCCTGAGCCAATTGAAACTTTTTGATATAAAACTACTTCGGCTCCTGTTGCTTTTTTGTAACCAGCAATTGCTGATGCTGCTTCCGCAACACCACCACCGCCATATGAACCGGCGCCAGCTGCTGCAGGGGCTTCTTCTTTTACTCCATCTTGTAATGCTTTATTAAATCCATCAGCACCCAGTTTAGTATTCCAGTATTCTTTGAAATAAGTATCGTAATCCTGAGTAGCACCACTCCATTTTAATAATGAAGTTTGGTAAGGACGAGTTTTAAATAAAGGATAAATAGTAGGCTGAAGGAAACTAACTACACCTGTTTTAGCTTCTGCATCTCCCCAGCTTTCTAAGTAATGATGTGTTGGTAAAATGTATTCGCAGAGTTCGGTTGTTTCATCCATTTTTTCATTGAAAGAAACAGTAACTCTTACTTTTTTCAACGCTGCTTTGAATTTCTCTGCATCAGGATGAGTGTAAGCAGGATTTGCACCATACACCATTAATGTACCAACGCTACCAGCTTCCATATCCGTAATCAACTGAGCCATGTCTGCGTCTATGCCCTGACGGTAGTTAACAGGTTTGCTCCAGTCGATGGTAGTACCATTAGCACCAATTACACTATTGATAGCATTTACAATTACCTGTACATTTTTATCATTGCTTCCGCACACTACCAATGACTGGCCACTGTGTGCTTTCAGATCTTCTGCTACTTTTTTAATACCTGCTGCCAATTTTGCATCTGCAATTGTTGGAGCAGTAACTGAACCACCAACAGCCGCTAATAAAGCAACTGCAACAGCACCTGTTTCAGATGGGCGATGTGTAAAACGTTCATCTGCATTAGAACCAGTCATACTTAAATGACCTTCGAACTGGTAATGCTTGCTCATGGAAGGATTCTTCTCATCGATCTTTCTTCCTTTTGAATACCCTTTTGCATATTCAACAGAGCTAAGCCAGGTACCCAGAAAATCTGCACCAAGACTTACAATTACTTTAGCTGCTGCAAAATCATAATTTGGAATTTTTCTTCCAAAACCACTTGCTTCGTTGGCTAACAACATACCGCTGTAAGAAACGGCATCGTATTGTACATGCTTTAAGTTGGGAAACTTAGCAATGATTTCTTTTGTAGTAGGAGAAGTGATCGTTGATGTAAGCAATACAACAGAACCAGTTGCAGCTTTCATAGCATCACCTACCATTTTATCAAACTGCTCAAACGTAGGAACTTCCTGGAATGTAACGTCGGTTCCTTTTGTAACACGGTGCAACGGAAATTTTGCACGGTACATATCATATAGATCAAGAACAGATGCCTGGGAACGGGCTGTTGTACCGCCGCCGGTAAAAGAAAGATCGTTTCCTTCTATTTTGATAGGACGACCATCTCTTACTTTAGCAACAACAGGTATTACATCACCATCCTGCACATAAGTGGTAGCATAATATTTTGCTACACCCGGAACAAGATTTTCAGGTTTGTTGGCATAAGGAATTGCTTTGTTAACCGGTATTTTACAACTGGCGGCTAATGTAGCAGCAGCGGTACTAAAACCGAGATACTTTAAGAAATCCCTGCGGGGAGCTTTGGCATCAATTAATCCCTTATCATCAAAACCCTCAAAAGGCAGTTCTTCCTGGAATTCATCCTGAGATAACTTTTTAAGGTTCTCCGGGTCATTCACCTCTCCGAAACTTTGCCAGTACTTGTTTTGGCTCATAGTAAAATTTGAAAATTTGACAATTCGACAATTTCGAATTTGCTCTTTATTAATAGTGACATTTCTGACATTCCAAACCACCGATATCTTTCACACTAACACTATCCATTTTGTGGTTCTTTATATCGTTATGAAACTTCTCGTAAATGCTGTAGAATTTGTTACCGGTGCTGTCGCTGTAATTAAAATCAACTTTTGTTTCTCTGTGACAGTTAATACACCAGCCCATGCTTAATTCAGAAACCTGTTTTACTTCGTCCATGGCAGTTACTTCCCCATGGCAACTTTGACATTGTACTTTACCGGCTCTTATATGCTGGGAGTGGTTAAAGTAAACATGGTCAGGCAGGTTGTGAATTTTTACCCACTCAATTGGTTTTGCTTTGGAAGGATCCCAATCGTTTGGTTTTGCAGGATCAAAGCCTGCTGCTTTATATAGTTTAGCTATTTCTGCTGTACCATTAATTTCATTGCCAGCTTCATCATATAATTTTGGTCCTTTTACATATTCGTTGATGGACTTATGACAGTTCATACAAATATTGACTGCAGGGATTGCTGCATGCTTGCTGTCCCATGCAGAACCGTGGCAATACAAACAACTGATCTGGTTGATGCCCGCATGTACTTTATGGGAGTAGTAAATAGGTTGAACCGGCGCATAATCTGTTTGGCGGCCCAATCCGATAGCGGCTTTGCTGAAATAATATCCGGCCACTGCAAAGAAGATCAGGGCCATCATAGCAATGTATATTTTGTTCTTATAGAAAGGAACCTGTTCGGGGCGGCTGATTCCTTCTGCATCGTCACTCATTTTCTTCAGGTTACTGTTAACCTGCATGAGTATTAATGCGATGATGGCTAATATCAAAGAAATAACACCAAAGATGATGGCATTGGAGTTGCCTTTTTCCGGCTCTCCTGTTGTTGTAGTTGTTGTAGGACCAGCTTTTGCTTTAGCATCAGCATCATTTATATAAGCAACTAAATCGTCTACATCTTTTAAAGTAATGTCAGAAAACCCTGTCATCATGGATTTATACTCAGCCAATAATCCCTGTGTGTAGGGATCATTTTTCATATATCCCGCAGGATTATTGATCCATTTCAGCAACTCATTATGGTCGGCCCATTTGTGCCTTTCTTCTAATCCAGCCAAAGCAGGACCAGTACCATTCTTACCAATCTGGTGACAGGAAGCACATTTACCCATGAAGATAGCCTTGCCCGCAGCTATATCCTGAGCGGAAACATATACAAAAGAAAATTTGGTTGAACTTTGGGTAAATAAATGCATTAACATATTTAAACTATTTAAAGAAACTAATACATTTGTATCTGTTAATAATATGATCGACAAGATAATGAACACACATATGAA
>CAZXMP010000240.1:0-3814 GCA_964641575.1 uncultured Chitinophaga sp.
AATGCCAGCGGTGAGTTCACCAAGACTGGCCATTTTTTCGGATTGAACGAGTTGGGACTGCGTTAATCGAAGTCTTGTCAAGGTATTTTCTAGTGCCCTGTTTGTTCTTTGTTTTTGTTTGTTGTTCCGAAACAGAATAGTTGCGATGATCAAAAACAATCCCAGTCCTGCTAAAAGGGCAATTTGCCTTTGCCTGTTTTGGTCAGCTATTCTTTTAGCTTCGGCGTCCCGTTCCTGCTCTTGTTGATCTAAAACAATACGCTGCAATTCCTGAAATCTTGTTGTACCGGTTAGACTATCTTTTTCTACGTTGGCGATCGATAAATATTTATAGGCACTATCATCCTGGTTTCTTTTTTTATACAATCCGCTTATCAGTAAAGAAGCATCATAAACACCTTTTCTGAATGTAATTGATCTACCCGTTTGTATTGCATTGTAGGCATACTTTATGCTGGAATCGGGCATATTCAGTTCATCATATAGTTTTGCCAGAAACAAGTTGTTCATAGTCAGGTTGCGGGTATCATTATCAATATTTGCTTCTTTAATTCCTTGTTTATAAAAATACATGGCCTTCTCTTTATCACCTTTCAAACTGTATGCATTACCCATTCTGAACATCATTTCCGGACGGGTAAATTTTTGTCTGTCAGTAGTTGTAAGTGATGCATCATATACGACCTGCTGATAGTGCAATGCGGAATCAGGAATTTGCAGCAGGTCATAAATATTTCCAATATTTGACAATTCATTATAGACCATTCCACTATCACCAATTTTTTGAAATAAGACTTTTGACTGAAAATAATAGTCATTCGCTTTTTTATAATCGCCCAGTTCCATGTATATATTTCCAATCCGGTTTAATGCATAGGCGATATTGGAAGTGTCTTTTATCTTTTCACTTATTCCCATTGCTTCAAATTGAAAACGCAATGATTCAGGTAGCTTTCCCGCTTCGAGAACAGTAGCTCCTTTCAGCGATAACATCTGCGCTTTAATAGAAGGTAAATTCAACTTATCTGCCGATGCAATAGTGGCATCAGAATAAAAGAGAGAAGAGTCAATATCAGAAAACCGATATCCATAGGCCAATTGATAAGTCAATTGCAATTTGAATGAATCATTTTTTGCTTTTAGCAATAGATCCTTAAACCTCTTTATCTCTTCCGGAGAGCTTTGACCATATGAGGACATGAAAATTGAGCAGGAAGTAAGGACCAATAGAAATAATTTTTTCATTCGCTTTAATTAATTGGTAAAACAATAATAAACGATGCCCCTTCTTTCTCTTTCGTTTCTACTTTTAACTCTCCGCCATGTGCTTTTACAATATCATAACTCAAACTCAATCCTAATCCTGTTCCCTGTCCTGTTGGTTTGGTGGTAAAAAAGGGTTGAAATATTTTATCCAAAACTTTTTGAGGGATGCCGTTGCCGTTATCTTTTACAGCAATCAAAACTTTATTAGCAACTTTATTTGTGCTAACCGAAACAGTTGGCTCATAACCGGCAATGTTTTGTTTACTTTTTTCATTTACTGCATAAAACGCATTGGTAATCAAATTCAAAATCACTCTTCCAATATCCTGCGGAATGATACTAATCTTGCCAAGGTTTTCATCATAGTCTGTTTTCAATGTTGCATTAAAAGATTTGTCTTTTGCCCGTAAACCATGATAGGCAAGCCGTAAATATTCATCTGCTAAAGCATTAATATCAGTTGCTTCATTTTGATTGCTGCTGCTGCGGCTGTGTTGCAACATTCCTTTTACAATACCATCAGCTCTTTTGCCGTGGTGATTTATTTTTTCTTCGTTCGCTTTTATATCGTTTGATATTTGAATCGCATCTTCAATTTTTCCAGCTTTTAATTCCTGTTGCAGCTCATCAATGAGTTCTTTGTTTACTTCAGAAAAATTGTTAACGAAGTTCAATGGGTTTTGAATTTCATGGGCAATCCCGGCGGTCAGCTCACCAAGTGAAGCCATTTTTTCTGATTGAATGAGTTGGCTTTGGGTGGATTTTAAGTTTATTAGAGTCGTTTCTAAAACTTTGTTGGTTTTTTGCTTTTGCCGGTTGTTGCGATAAAGCAACAGTGCAATTAATAGTATAAATCCAAGTGTACCCAAAAGTGAAATGACACGGATACGGTTCTGTTTAGCAGTTTTCTCCTGTTCTATTTTTTGTAAATTCTGATTCTCTGTAAATAAAATGTTTTGATAACGTATTAAATTGTTCTTTTCTACTTTGTTAAGACTGTCAACTAATGGAGCAGCCAGTTTTAAATAATAATAACCGCTGTCTTGTTTATTGAGTGCCCGGTATGCATTGGCAAGAACGGAATAGGTTTGAGCGATAAAACTTTTTAATCCTACTTCCTCCGCTGTAAGCCGTGCTTTGTGTGCATAGTTCAAACTGGAATCAAATTCCTGTTTTTGATTGAAGATTTCTGCCCGGAGTAAATACGTTTGGATTAAAATTCTAAGATTCTTATACTTGATATTGGCATTTTCTGCTTTTAATAAAGCATCTTCTGCTAAATCATACTTTTTCATTAAAAGGTTGGATTCCCCGATAATATTATAGATATGACCAAGATATGTTTTGGCATAAAAAGGAACATTTTGTTTTTCGTAATACCCTAAACTTTTTTCTGCAAATAGTATAGCTGAATCAGGGAGATTCGTCGCCAGGTAAACTTCAGCGATATTATTGGTTGTATTGGCTACTAAGCGTTCATCCTTTAATGCTTCATGTATCTTCAATGCTGTTCTGTATTTGTTCAGCTCCTCCGTTCTATTACCAACTCTTCCAAGTAAAAAACCCATATGTCTCTGTGTCTCTGCATATTCATGCAAAATATCCCGGTCAAGAACAGAACCATCAGAATCAGGCAGGCTGTTACTTTCATGAAAAGAAGAATACCCTAATATTTCAAATACCTGTAAGTATGTTTTTAATGATTCAGCATAATCTCCCGTGTTTTTTTGATTATATCCTATGGCCATCAATGCATAGACCTCCATAAATTTCAATTGCTTACTTTTTGAGAATTCATATGCTTGTTTCGCAATAGCCATTGCACTATCTGACTGAACCCCTTCAATTGCCCAGTAAAGCAAAATCATGTTCCAGGCTTTTGTAGTATCATTTTCATCGCGTTCAATCCTTGAACGCAGACTATCTGCTAAAAATGGATTATAGCCCGGAGACATACTGTCCACTTGAACCTGAGCACAGATTTGCACCGGGAAATAAAAAAAAAGAATTATGGCCAGTAAAAATTTCATTTTTTATTAGTTAGATGGTAATACAATTATGAATTTGCTTCCCTCCCCTTCCTTTGTTTCTACTTTCAACTCTCCTCCATGTGCTTTTACAATATCGTAACTCAAACTCAATCCTAAGCCTGTTCCTTGCCCGGTGGGTTTGGTGGTGAAGAATGGTTGAAATATTTTATCCAATACTTTTTGGGGAATGCCATCTCCGTTGTCAGCTACACTGATCTCAACTTTAGTACTACCATCAGCTCCAATGATTTTAGAAGTCTTAACCATCACGGTTGGTTCATAGATATCATAATCTGATTTAGCTTTTTCATTGGTAGCATAAAAAGCATTGGTAATTAAATTGAGAATTACTCTTCCTATATCCTGCGGAATTATGTTGATGTTGCCGATACTTTCATCGTATTCCGTTTTCATTGTAGCATTGAAATTTTTGTCTTTTGCCCTTAACCCATGATAAGCTAATCGCAAATATTCATCTGCCAGTTTATTAATATCAGTGGGCTCTTTGACGCCACTGC
>CAZXMP010000241.1:0-3735 GCA_964641575.1 uncultured Chitinophaga sp.
ATAAAAAGTATTTCAAAAATTTTTATAAACAACCGGAAAGAAAATTGATCTCTTTGGAGGAAATGGGTTTTGTGGCTGCCGGGCAATCGTTTCCTGAAAAAGAATGGAAAGGACAAATTATCAGAAACTATAAAGAGCAAAGAGATATTCCTTCCATTCAAGGCACATCAAGATTAAGTGTTCATCTTCGGTTTGGTACCATTAGCATTAGAGAGTTGGCTGACGAAGCCGGTGGATTGAATGATACTTTTTTAAATGAATTGATCTGGCGGGATTTTTATCATATGATTCTTTGGCATTTTCCCCATGTAGTAGGTAATGCTTTTAAACCTGAATATGATAAAATAAAATGGCGGAATATTGAAAAGGAATTTGATGCCTGGTGCAATGGGCAAACTGGTTATCCGATTGTAGACGCAGGAATGAGAGAGTTGAACAGCACCGGCTTTATGCACAACCGGGTAAGAATGATTGTGGCGAGTTTTCTTACCAAACATTTATTAATAGATTGGAGATGGGGCGAAGCCTACTTTGCCAAAAAATTATTAGACTTTGATTTGGCTGCTAATAATGGTGGCTGGCAATGGGCAGCCGGTAGTGGATGCGATGCTGCACCCTATTTCAGGGTGTTTAATCCTTACCTGCAAACTCAGAAATTTGACCCTGATCTAAAATACATCCGAAAATGGGTGCCTGAGTTGGAGGAATTCTCTTATCCTAAAGCAATGGTGGTGCATGAAGAGGCAAGAAAAAGATGTTTGGAGACCTATGCTGTAGCATTAAAGAAATAAAACATCCTCGTCATCGGCTTCTTCCTGGTTATTAATCTCCAAAAAGACTTCGTGTAAGTTTTCAATTGCTTCTCTGCCTTCATCTCCAAGGTCGAGTGAATAATTGTTTACATACAGATCAATGTGTTGGCGCATCACATCTTCATTCATTTCTTGCGAATGCTCTTTTACATAGTCAGCAATTACCGGATAATTGGCAAAGGCATACTCAATACTTTTGCGGATTAGTTCATTTATTTTTAAGGCGGCCGATCTTTTTATTGATTGATTGATGGCAATACCGCCCAAAGGAATCGGCAATTCCATTTTTTCTTCCCAATATTCGCCAAGGTCTTTTACTTTATGCAAACCTTTTTGCTGATAGGTAAAACGGTTTTCATGTATGATAACGCCGAAATCAACTTCCTTATTGATCAATGCATTTTCAACAGCAGAAAAAATCATGAACTGTTTATCAATTGCGTTTGGGTAAGCAAAAGTAAAAAGCAGATTAGCAGTTGTATGTATGCCGGGAAGTGCAATAGATCCCTGGTTTATATCGTCCTCGCTAATTTCTTGTGCGGAGTCTGTAATTAATAGCGGACCAACACCCTTACCTAATGCACTTCCGGCATTCAGCAACGTATAGTTCGTTAAGGATCTAAAAAATGCCGGGAAGCTAAGTTTTGTAATATCCAGCTTACCTTCTAATGCCCATTGATTAAGGGTTTCAACATCCGCCAATACTGCTTCAAATTCAAAACCTTCGGTATCAATTTTTTTATTGACCAATGCATCGAAAATAAAAGTATCGTTCGGACACGGTGAAAAGCCTAGAGTTAATTTCATAATAGTTGTAACAGATTAATCAGTTCGTTGTTGAGATTTATTATAGATTCTTTCATATTCCAGTTCTTCTTATTTCTTTCTGCTATGTAATTAGAAACACTGCGTAGTTGCACAAATGGAATTTTTTCCATCAAACAAACATAATGCAAAGCCGCTCCTTCCATTGATTCAACTACCGGGCCGAATGTTTCGGTGTAAAACTTTACTTTTTGTTTTGAAGTAGTGATCTCGTTAACGGAAATGCCGTTTACTTTTTTCAACTTAATTTTTTTTACCACTTCGCTTTTGTTTACGAGCCATCCTTTCGAAAATGGGTATTGATTTTGCGGAACCAACTTCAGGTCGAACATGGTTTTTAATTTGTCCAGTTCGATTACACTCTGGTCTGCAATGGCTTCTTGTTTTATTGCAAGCACCGAGCCAAGTGGTATAGAATTATCAAAACAACCACCTACACCAGCCTGTATTACCAAATCGGGTCGTTTAATATTGAGGTGCATTGTTAACGAATAAGTAGTAGCTGTAAGACCGATTCCAGTTATCAGCACATCAATATTTGCTGGCAAATTCTTGTTAGCCCGGTATTGCTCCAAAAAAGGAGAAATCTCTAATACTGTCGCGGCAACTACTAATACATTCATTTTCCTGATTCGTATTGATTTTAAAAGCAAATGTATGGCTGTATTTGCACCTGCCACATGATAATATTGGTAGTAGCAAAAGTTTTTTGCGCAGGAAGAACTAAAAACTTCAAGCTCAAAACCATGAACTTTTCTCTTACCTTTGCGCCTCACAATTTTCTGCGCCCAATGCTGCAGGAAAATAAAAAGTAAAGCATGGTTTACTTAACCAGATCTGAACATTTTAATGCCGCACACAAGCTCTATAACCCGGCCTGGAGCTACGAAAAGAACGAAGAGGTTTTTGGCAAATGTGCCAACGATAACTGGCACGGTCACAATTACGAATTATTAGTAACTGTAAAAGGACAACCGAGTCCTAATACCGGTTTTGTGTTTGATGTAAAAAAACTTAGCGACATCATCAAAGAGCAGGTAATTGAAAAGGTGGATCATCGTAACCTGAATGTTGATGTTGAGTTTATGAAAGGACAAATGTGCAGTACGGAAAACCTGGCTATTGCCATCTGGAAAGAGTTGATACCGCACTTACCGGTGGGAGTTCAATTGCATTGTATAAAACTGTATGAAACACCCCGCATCTTTGTGGAATACTTTGGGGAATAGTTTTGTTTCTGGTCAACCTTTTGTTGCTTTTCCGGTTATTATTATTTCTTTTTTGTAATTTAATTGCATGAGTAAAAAAGTAGCAGTTTTCAGGAGAGAACATTTTAATGCAGCTCATCGCCTGTTTAATGCTGCATGGGATGATGCTACCAATGAAAAAGTATTTGGCAAATGTGCTTTACCAAATTATCATGGTCATAATTATGAGCTGGAAGTAAAAGTGGTAGGCAAGCCCGATAAGGATACCGGTTATGTAATGGATATGAAAGATCTGGGTGATTTGATCAAGCAGGAAATCCATTCAAGGTTTGATCATAAAAATCTGAATCTTGATACAAAAGAATTTAAAAATGTAAATCCAACAGCTGAAAATATTGTTGTTGTCATTTATCAGTTACTGCGGCCACATATTGATAAAAAATTGAAGATGCAGGTAAGATTGTATGAAACGCCGAGGAATTTTGTGGAATACCCGGTTGATTAGTTTCGAGTTTTGAGCCTACCTGTTGGCAGAAAGGCTCGGCGTGTTGAATTAAAGGTTTTTGAATTATAATTTTGAATTTAAGAATTATGGCATATAAAAAAATTGAACAGTATGATGAGAAAGTGACAACTGGTTTGATGGGGAACTACAAAGATGTACTGGATCTTTTGGGAGAAAATTCTGACAGAGAAGGGTTGCAAAAAACGCCGGAGCGATTGGCAAAAGCGATGCAATATCTTACTCAAGGCTATCAATTAGATGCGCATGCTATTATTAACTCTGCAAAATTTCATGAGCCAGTGAGTGAAATGATTGTAGTAAAAGATATTGAAGTGTATAGTATGTGTGAACATCATATGTTGGCATTTACTGGTGTCGCCCACAT
>CAZXMP010000242.1:0-3705 GCA_964641575.1 uncultured Chitinophaga sp.
TTATAGTGCCTGAACAAAAGGCTAACATATAATCCAGCACTTAATATGTAAAATGCATTGAGCAAGAGTGAAGGCAATGGCGTTTGCATTAACTGCTCCCTTATTTGCCGTTGCTTTAGTGTAGTTCTGAAAAAAAGACGGAATAAGTCGCTGAAATACTTTGGAAAGATTTGGCGAAGCACTGCGAAAATGAACAATAACGAGAGAATGAAATAGAAAAGAGATTCTTTACCTGTTATCTTTCGAATATCCCCTTCTTCATTTTTTATAACAGCAGTACCAAATCCAAAATAAGGGTGTCGCTTTAAAACTTGCCAGCTAAAGCCTGGGGTAGTTACTAACTCAAGTGGCCAGTTGGTATCTTCTTTTGGTCTTCTTGATACTGAATCTTTTTTTTCTATTGCCGGTAAGGCAGGTTTTAGAATGGTGCTATCTACTACGATCAACGTATCAGTTGTAAGGGTAGAATCCGGTGCTGTTTGAGCCGGACTACTTGAAGCAAGTAGCAATAAATAAGATACGAAAAAGAATACCTTGTTCAATAGTGAAATTTGTTTTGCAAAAGTATTGAAGGAGAAATGACTCGGTGCAGGATTTTAAAAATAGTTTACAAAGCCGAAATGAATTTTTGATTGACGCAGATTTAAATCTGTATCGTTTCTTTTACCAACCGCCCATGCCAGGTTAAAAATGCCGGCTTTGGTTTCAAAAGCAAGACCAAGGCCTGTTCCAAAATAAGTATAGTTCGCCTTTACATTCTGGCTATTGTTTCTACCCCAGCCACCGTCAGCCAATGCGTAGAAAAAAGAATTTTGACCCACCAGGTACCGAAACTCAAGGGTTGCTATAGCAAAATGCGACAGGTATTGACTTTCCTCATCAAACCCACGAAGCAATTTGTATCCGCCAATTTGAAAAAGTTCATTCCTGAAAATATTTCCGCTCTGAAAAGCTCCTGCATTAATAGCCGTTTTTACAGTGCTGCGTTGGTTTGCTAATGGAAAATATTTTGCCAGCGTTGCTCTTGCCCTGAACTGGTAAGATTTTAGTTTGATGGTATCATAAAGTTGAGCAAAATCGAATGATGGATCGCCGGGATCTTTTAATGTAACGATCTCATTATTCTTTTTTATTGTTTTTGTGCCGATGGATGTAATGATCCGAAACTCATTTCCTTTCTTTGGATTGAAGCGGTAATCAGTAGTGTTTAATTCATAATCTACCCCAACATTAAATGAACTTACATCTCCTACTTCCGGCAACTGCCTTGTTTGAATGATCTGTGCCGGATTAATAGAACCAGAGCTGATAAACGTTTGCTGCCGCTGTATAAACAATTTGCCTGACTGGTTTGCATTCAATGTGTATTGTGCTCCCAATTGAAGGTTGATATTGACGAAGCTGCTGTCTTTACGAAGAATATCAAATGTAAAATCAAGACCAACGGGTGAATGAAAAAGATACGGGTACTGAAACATTAAATTTAACCGGGGCGATTTAACCTGTATTTGCTGCCAGTTAACGCCAATTGTTTCTCCGGAGCCTAAAGCATTCTTCAATAAAATATTTGCTTCACCAGTGAGCAATAATTTTTTACTCGATAGCTGGTCATTATTGGGTAAAAAGCCCACCAACACATTTACCTGGCTACTCTTTTTTTGTTTCAGGTATAAGTTTACAACAGAACCAGTACCCAACATAGTTAGATTGGCGGGTTGTTCTTCTTCAACGTAAGTCAACTCCCTTATTTTTTTACTGATACCGAGCAATTTTTCTTTACTGTAAATACTGCCATTCGGAATATCAAGATACCGTTGCAAATAATCGCCGGAAATTTTAGCATTGCCATATACACGGATGCTGTCAATCTTATACAGCGGCCCCTTTACAACTTTGAGTAGAGCAAAGACCTTTTCAGCTTCAAGTTGTAAACTATCTAAATAAACTTTTCCAAAGGGGTAACCGGTATTTTCTAATTGAGTTAAAAATCTATCCTGCCAGAGTTGTACTTGTGTAAAATCCATAGGCTTATCTGCAAAAAGTTTCTCCCGCCAACCTACTGCATTTAATAAATCTGGTGCTACGGATCTTGTATCTAACTGTGCCCAGCGGTAAAGCTGTCCCACAAATAATACTATGGAGGCAGATAAAGAATCAATTTTCAAACTATCTATGGAATTGGTAACATATCCTTTGGATTGAAGTTGTGATGGTAGCTGATTAATATACGCCAAACATGCATTCCGATTTGCAAAACTTGTTTGTAAACCCAGTTGAGTTGAAATAAATGCAGCATCCTTATCAACAGAACGGATGGAAAGCTGATAATTACCTGCCTGCGGGTCAGAAAAATTTTGAGCGGATAGATAAATACCCGGCAACAAAAAAACAAGAACCGATATTTGTAGTCTGAATAGTAACATGTGGCTTTTCGCCGGGATATTCAGCTAAATTATTCATTAAATCTCAAATTAACTTGGCCGGCATTTATATTCATATACCTTTTTGTAAACAAAGTTGTCATTATTGCAACTTTCATTTTGTCACCTCCCTGCATTACAAAAACGAATTGATAGCGGCTTTATTGAAAGAAATACCGTTGCAAAAAAACTACCTGGCCGAAGAAGTGGTAGAAACTATTTATTTCGGAGGCGGCACACCCAGCCTTTGTACAAGTGAAGAAATTGAAAATATTCTCACCGCCATTAGTTCAGCATTTAGTGTAGCAAAAGAAGCAGAAATTACACTGGAAGCAAACCCGGATGATATTACAGAGGAAAAATTAATTGAATGGAAAGCTGTCGGCATAACCCGGTTAAGTATTGGCATACAAAGTTTTTTTGAAGAAGACCTGCAATGGATGAACAGGGCACATAATGCAGCACAGGCCATCAATAATTTAAAATTGGCATTGCGGTATTTTGACAATATCACCATTGACCTGATATATGGCACACCGCAGCTCACCAATGAAAAATGGAAACAGAATGTTGATACCGCTATTGCTTTAAACATTCCGCATCTTTCCTGCTACGCTTTAACGGTAGAGCCAAAAACTCCGTTGGATAAAATGATACAGCAGCAGAAAAGTTTACCCGTTGATCCCGATAAACAGTCAGAACAATTTTTATTATTGATGCACTGGCTGGAAGATGCCGGCTATGAGCATTATGAAATTTCCAATTTTGCACAGCCTGGGTGGCGCAGCCGTCATAACTCTTCTTATTGGCAGGGAAGTAAATATCTTGGGCTTGGCCCGTCAGCCCATTCCTTTAATGGAAAAGAAAGACAATGGAATATTGCCAACAATACCATTTATATTGAATCTATTAATAAGAATAATATTCCTCTTGAAAAAGAAGTACTGACAGAAACGCAGCAACTCAATGAATACATCATGACTTCTTTGCGAACAATGGAAGGAACAAAACTTTCCATTACCGGAAATAGTTTATTAGAGAAAAGTGGAAAGTATATTAATTCGGGTTTAATGAAACTCGAAAACAATTCGCTTATACTTACCAAAGAAGGAAAATTGTTGGCCGATGGAATTGCGGCTGATTTGTTTTTTTAAGCTTTACTGATCCAGCCGATAATAATATTCAATAAACAACCTAACGCAACCAAAGATGTGAGGATAAAATTAAACCATTTGACAGGATGTGGTTTTAAGCTGCCTTCTTTTCTACTCTCCTGCCATTTGCT
>CAZXMP010000243.1:0-3682 GCA_964641575.1 uncultured Chitinophaga sp.
GGTAGAGGATCTCCTCGATCGCTTTGTTCAGTCGGTGTATCTCATCTATAAATAAAACATCGTTGGGTTCAAGGCTGGTAAGTAATCCTGCTAAGTCTCCAGGTTTTTCTATTACAGGGCCGGATGTTTCTTTTATATTTACGCCCAGTTCATTCGCAACAATTCTTGATAAAGTTGTTTTTCCTAAACCAGGCGGGCCATGAAATAATACATGGTCTAATGCTTCGCCACGAATTTTTGCTGCTTTGATAAAAATGCGAAGGTTCTCGATAATCTGGTCTTGCCCGGAGAAATCTGCAATAGCCGCCGGGCGGATAGTATTTTCAAAAACAGCATCCACCGCTCCCATATTTTCTTTATCACTATTCAAATTCGGATTTGCCATATTGTAAATTTAATCATACACAATGGTTCGCCGGTTCAAATCCTTATAAGAATTTATTCAATTGCAAAATCATATCGGGGTCAGGGCTATTAGCAAGCCATCTTTCTTGTTCAGAAAATTTACAAACTCCCGGGTAATCTCCTTTCCACTCTCCTATATCAAGTATAATTTGAAAATGAAGATGCGGCGGCCAGCTTCCATTTTCGGCGGGAATACCAAATTCGGCAAACAAATCTCCCTTTTCAATCCGGTTACCTTCCTCCATGTTTTTTATAGAGTTTAGACTTAGATGCCCGTACAATGTATAAAAGCTAATTGCATCTAATGTATGAGAAATAATAATTGTTGCACCGTAATCACCAAATTGATTATTAAAAGCAAAACTGTGTACAATCCCATCCAATGGTGCCATCACAGCTGTATTCGGCTTTCCCCAAATATCTGTACCAAGATGTAAACGTCGTGGCTCATCACCTGGTTCGGTTGCATCAAACACTTTACTGATTCTATAAACAGTTCTATGTTCAGCATAGCCACCTATGCCATACCGGGCATTTGCTTTAGTAAGCTGCTGATTTATATAGGCTGTAAATTTTGTCGTATCGCTTAACTCCGTTTCACTTAGTTCTCTATTTTCTTCTGTAAAATCTAGCTGAAACAATCTGTCCTTGGCTGGGTCAAAGTGAACAACAGGATGAAAAAGATGCTGACTTGCAGTAGTTATTTCATTGAAAAGAGTAAGTGATTTCATACAACAATAAAGTTACTGTCAAAATGAAGAATTAAAAAAGGCATCCCGAAACCGGGATGCCTTGTATCATGTAATAATTAAAACTCTCTTACTGCCGTCCGATAACAACTGTGAAGGTTTTGTCAGCAGTTCTTACACCACCATCATAGAAGAATTTAACCATATATGGTCCTGAAGGCAGTTTAGAAAGATCGATTGGTATTACTTGCCCGTATACAAGATTGGTAAACGACTGTCTATGCACCAATTGACCTGCTGATGAATACACTTGCATACCAAGGAATCCATATAAAGTGCTATTGATTCTGATGTTGAATCTTCCATCATTTGGATTTGGATACAGTATAACGGCATTATCTCTTAATAAATTGATTCTGCCACAAGCCTGGGCATCTACCACTCTTGCAGTAATTGTTGTTGTAGATACACAGCCAGCACCATTTGTATAAGTATAGGTAAGTGTATATGTACCCGCTGCAGTAGCAGATGGTACGAAGTTAGATCCGGAAACACCAATACCACTCCATGTGCCCCCCACGGGTGAACCCACTAAAGCAATCGGACCATCACTTAAACATATAGTTGCTGGCAATGGAGTAGCAGTTACTGGTGTAAATGCAGGAACTGTCAACGTTGCACTATTGCTGGTAGTAGATTGTCCGCAACTATTCGTAACAATTACACGATAAAGATTACCACTCATTGCTACAGTTACTGCAGGAATAGTAAATGATGTTGTGTATGAACCGCCTGTTGTAAGGTTTGTCCATGTTCCTCCTCCATTAGTACTTACCTGCCATTGGAAAATTGTTGGTGTAGGTGTACCTGTTGCAGCAACAGTAAAGGTGGTTGGCAATCCTTCACAAACTGTTCTGTTGGTTGGTTGTGTAGAAATGGTTGGTGCCGCCCCTATTACTAACACAGCATTAGCGGATGTTGCAGCAGGCGTACAAGTACCGCTTACAACAACACTATATGAGCCTGCATCAGCAGCAACAACTCCAATTAATGTAACACTATTTGTTGTAGCACCCGAAACCAGACTACCAGATGCCTGAAGTCCGTTTACAAGGTTAACACCATTCTTCCTCCATTGGTATGTAAGGCCAGTTCCAGTGGCAGCAACCGAGTAAACAACATTAAATCCAGGACATATTGTTTGTGTAGCCGGAGCCGGTTGAGTTGTAATAGCAGGCAATGCATTTGTTGTAACATTTACAGTAGCAGAACCTGTACAGCCTGCTCTAGTTGCAGTTGCTGTATAGCTTGTAACCGTAGCAGTAGTAGTTGCCGTAGGTTTTACATATACAGGCAAAATAGTCGGCGTTCCTGCTACATATGGTGTAGTAGCAGCAGGGTTTGTAAATATTGTTCCGGCACCGCCTGCACCTGCTGTCCAGGTTACTGGAACAGGAATATTAAATGTAATGCTCCAACTTGTAATTGAACCTCCATCAAGACTAAACTGATCATTTACAAATAATTTCCAAGCACCATTATAATCAGAAGTTGAACCAAGACTGGCAAGTGTTGGATTTACCTGGTTAACTGATCCAGGGCCCGGGGCAGGGAAATTATCCGGGCCTGCTGTATTTGTTGGCCTGTGTGTACCAGCCACCAGTGGTGAAGGCGCAATAGCAGCAGCAGCATCGTCAAACGTAAGATCGATATTGCTTATATCTGTTCCGCCCCCTCTGTCTGAAAGTAAAATAACATTTCCACCAGTTGGTGATTGAAGTAAAATATCCAAATCACTTGGGAAAGTATGGGAAACACCGTTAAGTGTTACAGACTTGATAGTAACTCCTGTTGTTGGCAATCCTGTTACTACTAAAGTAGAGGGATAAGGATTTGCCGGGCCGGAGTTTGTTCCAATAGTAACTGTACCTCCTCCCGTTACTGATTGTGGTAACGCAGGTGCCACTGTAGCAGTTAACTGCTGAATATCTCCATTGCAAATAACGGGTGCCACTGGTGCAATTGTAACTACAGGTGTTGGATTAACAGTAACACTAAGATTACTTACCGCAGAACATCCTGCACCGTCGGTAGAAGTTAATACATAGGTATGAACACCTGCCGGTATAGCTGTAACAGAAAAGTTACCTGTAGCATTGTTAGGTCCTGTCGGAGCATTTTGTACAATAGTACCTGGCCCTGTCAGTGTATGTGTGTAAAGATTAGTTTTGAAAATAGCCCAGTCCACTAACGTACCAAGATCGCCTACTCCGTTGTCAGAAACTGTTAATGTCCAGTTACCAGCAATACAAGGGAAAGTAAGACCAGCCCAGTTATGAGCAAATCCAGGATTGCTTGCATCAGAAGGTTGGTATGTTCCGGCTGGTATAAATCCTGCTGCAACACTTGCTTCAGGAATTATTGTGGCGCCAGCGATATCAAAAATGTATGCTGCCGGTGGTGGTGTGGCTGCATTACTGGTACCTAAATTATCGGTATTACCTGTAGCTCCAGCCGGAACACCCGGTCTGTCAAATACAATAGTAGTACCGCATGGCCCTGTTAATGTTATTCTTAAGTCCCCCACT
>CAZXMP010000244.1:0-3666 GCA_964641575.1 uncultured Chitinophaga sp.
CAAAGCAAGGAGAATATTGGAGGAGTGCTCGAAAATTTTTTATTCGCCATATCCGTAGCGAAAATGGCATAGAACCATCGTGGAATACTTTGAATAGTTTCTGTAGCCTGTCCTAATGCTCTTAATAATAATGCGTTGGGCGGTAGTTGGGTCTTCCATGCAGTATCTAAGGCTGATGACGCACAATATAAATGCGAACCGCCGCAAATACCGCATATTCGTGGAGTTACAATTAAGCCGCTTTGTGGGTCTTTTCCCTGCATAATACGTTCAAAGCCTCTGAACATAGCTGCTTGTGTATGGGCACGGGTTACAACACCGTTTTCCATATATACTTTTACATCAAGGTCGCCTTCTACACGGCCTACCGGAGATATATTTAATTCTTTTACAGTTGACATTGTATTTTTAATTAAGAGTTGTTAGTAGTAAATTATTTGCTTCCTTCGGTAACAGCATTATTTTTAGGCCATGCCTTTTCAATACTTGCCTTCACGAAATATCCCAAAGCAGACTCTCCTGTTGGAGCTTCTTTTGGCATAAAGCCTAAATATTTCATTGTTTTAAATACGCTGCCTTTAACTAAATCGTTATGTGGAAAGCCTGGTTCGGTACATCCTAAACATGGGTGGTTAGCTCTTGTTTTGCTTGATGTTCTGTTCCAAAGAATTCTATTGCAGCTAGCCCTTGTCATTGGGCCACGGCAACCTACTTCATAAAACAGGCAACCATTGCCTCTTTTACCAAATCCACCATTTACCTTTTGTGCAAAATTAACCACATTAGGACAACCCGTTTGTACAAAATCGGTGAAAAAGGTTTTGGGTCTATGAAATTCATCTATTTGTACATCACCAATTCTACCTGTGGCAATAGCTACAAGAATTTGCGTAATCCAATCGGGGTGTGCAGGGCAACCCGGGATATTAATTACAGGTAAGCCACCTTTTGATTTATAATTAGCACCGAGGAATCCACCTTTTTGCTTTTTTAAAAACTGCATTCCGGTACTTTCGCTTGGGTTGGGTGCTACAGCAGGAATACCACCATATGTGGCACAATCGCCTATGGCTACTACATAGCCAGCAACTGCTGCCAATTCTTTTACCCAGTCTTTCATAGGGCGGTCGCAGAAATAGTTCATAGTACCTGTTCCATTGGGGCCTTCAATTATAGAGCCTTCATACACCAAAATATCCATTTGCACTTTTCCGGCAATTATATCTTTTAAAAGATGTGTAACCTGATGGCCAATTTCCAAACCAATGGATGGATGCCATAAAATATTAACGCCGAAGTCAACTACCAGTTCTACAACAGTAGGTTCTTCGGCATTTAAGAAAGACATGGTATTGCCGCTACAGGCACCACCTTGTAACCAGAGTACATTAGCCATAAGCAATCGTTTTTTTTAATTAGAAATAATTTTCTAAGTTTAGAAATATTTTTCTAATTACCAAATTTATTTTTAATTTAACCCCTTGGGTACAATAGTTTGTTGAAAAGCTGTTTGTCCCTTTGCAGTAAAGTTTGGATACAAAATACCCCAAAGGCTTTTTTTATACAGTTTTTCTGATACCGGTTTTTTTTGGAGTATTTGTTGGGGAATCCAGTGATTGACTATTATCAAGATATTTTGGCACAGCAACTCATGTTCCCCTTTGAAAGGTTCTGGTTTTAGTAGCCCGATTTGTACGCAATTAGTAATTCTTTGTTTTAACTGATTTAGTATTTTAGTATTTACAGAAAGCCACCTACTTTGAATTTCCGGATGGCTACGTTCAATTTCCCAGTTGTTATTAAATGTAAATTGGTTGTTTGTAAAAAAGAAATATAAATCGGAAAACTGTTTATCTAACCCTTCAAAACCGGTGTGTACACCATATTGAGATAAGATGGCGGCCAGCTCTTCAAATAGGTTTTCGTAAACAGCTTCTACAATAGCTTCTTTATTTTTATAATGATATGCAAGATTGCCTACACTAATACCTACAGCATCTGCAATTTGTTGCAACCTTGTATTGGCTATGCCTTGCTGAAAAAAAAGCTGCTTGCTTTGTAATATAATATGATTTTTTGTAGGCATAGTCAGTTAAAGTTAGTTGCAAAAAGTGTGGGGTTTATCTGTAAGGTTCCCCGTTGGTCTTTTGCCGCCTGCCTGCGCATATAATGTGATGCCAGTGCTGCCTTTTTAGGGCAACAGTAATTTACAATCTTTCTTTTAATAAATTTTAAGGGCATCAAATGGTGTGCAAAAACAAGATATATGTTCCATTCTCCATTTCGGCATTCTACATTTTCTACTACGGCTGTATCCTGCAGCCAAAAATCCTCGTTAATAAAAAAAGCATCTTCCATAATGCCGCTTTGCTCTGTAGTAAATAGTTTATCTAAATACTCCAGCATAGCTGCGTAGGCTTCATCCTGTATAGTAAATTTTGAATGCACTTAATGAAATAAACTTTTTCTAAAATTAGAAAAAATCTCCTAACAAATTTCAAAATTATTCTGCATTATAATTAAGTTGCTGATATTCCCGATGCCCCATATCTGTAAAAAAGGGAGAGAATATTCCCCAAATATCTGATAAGAAGTGCTGTACAGAGGCTTCCTTTCGTCCTTCAATTTTTGTTAGATATGGCCACACATCAATTAATGAACGCAACTGCCAGGCTAGCTGATTTAATTGCATTTCGGGCATAGAAACTAAAGAGCCTCTTGAACAATTAAAACTCAACATATTCTTTATCTGTGCAAGTTTCCACTGAATATGCCGTCCATGTTTTTCCTGTATGGCAGTATATGCTCTTAATACCTCTAGTGTATCAATGTAAAAAAAAATATGTGCCCATTGCTGTTTGTATGTAGCTACCAGGTAATTGTTAATATCTTCAAACAGCGGCACTACTCTGTATTCATTGAGTAATTTCTCTTGTTCTTCCCGAAGTTCATCATACAGAATTTCTATAATAGCATCTTTATTTTTGAAATGATATGCTAAGTGTCCCACACTTACAAAAGCGGCATCGGCAATATGTTGAAGCCGCACATTTACAAACCCCTTTTCGTTAAAGAGTTTTAATGCATGGTCTTGAATATGTTGCTTTGTTGGTTTCAAAATTTTACATATAATATTTTCATCAAAATATATTTATTTGCCGATACAAAAAATAGTGAACCCTTATATATCAGGGCTTTCCGAAGATTGGGCAACAAATAGCCAACAACAACTGATTAAGCAAGGGAAAACGCTACACAAAGAAAAGAAAAATCTTTGTTCATGCAAGGGTGTTCTGTGCCTTATCATAGACAAAAGCAAAGATAAGATTTCTACTTACCTAAGTTGCTTTGCAACTGTTTCCGGTTGCAAGCCCATGTACTGGCAAAACTCATCAACAGTAACAACCTGGTGCTGCTGCTTATTGAAGTGATCTTTAATCTTCTTGATGAGGTTTCTTCCATACCTGTCGCTTCTGCCTGTGATTACCTGAATGTCTTTAGGATAAATACACAGTCTATTCATTATTTCAATTATACCTTTTAATACTCTATCCATACCGATGCCATACACCTGATATGAATTTCGTATTGCAAAGATAAATGTTTTTTGTAAGCGGTAAAAGTGTGTTTGTTGGAATAATGCGGCATAAACGGAACGGATGGCAC
>CAZXMP010000245.1:0-3639 GCA_964641575.1 uncultured Chitinophaga sp.
CTTTCTAATTCTGTTCTTTTACTGTTACTAAATTTATTGAATTGTAAACATAGGAGGGGTTTTGCGCCAGCGGCTGACGAGTAAAGTCAAGAGTAGTTTTCAAATCAAGTTCACCGCCCAGCTGACGAATCACAGATGATCGGCATTACAAATGCCCGGCTTTTGTATCTTTATTGAGCTGACGCCACGAGGTGACCGGCTCCGGAACCCGCCGGCGCAAAGCCCCAACGTTATGTGTCACCCTATTCAACATCCTGCACATATACAAACATCCATGACTTTGCCGACACGACCCCTCGCTATTTTTAGCACATGGCAAGGCACACAGAACCTTGACACAAAGCTAACCTTGCCAAGAGCTAAAAATGCCTACGCACATCCCACCCACCCCGGCTGACGAATATCTATCATCAGCAGTTCAACACATCGGCAATATATCTTTCCTCGACACCATACCCACCCACCACCCATTTGACAGGATTTTGAAAAATTCAGTTACAACTCCCTGTTTAACAGATTAAAATAGCTAATGATGTTTTATATTTAATTAGTCAGGTTTTTCCTGACAATTCAGCTATGAAAGATAATTTTCTTGCAAATGCAACAAATACCTATTACCTTTCGTATCGTTTTAGTCAGCTTTATCCTGACAAATTAACTATGAAGAATAAGTATATATCAACGCAATCAAATGAAGTGCTGTCTTATTTCAATGAGCAGAACAGAGCTTGCTTTGACTATACTGAAGCCTTTCTGGCATTACCAAACTCAAAGGAAAGTACAGTCCGGGAACTGCTTAGCGATATGACCAAACGTGGGCTTTTAATGCGATTAAAGGAAGGCGTTTATTACATTATTCCCTATGAACAAAATGCTGAATCATTTATGCCCGACTGGCATTTGATTGCTGAGCATTTGGTAAAAGACGCTCAACACTATATTGGCTATTATTCTGCTTTGCAAATTCACAACCTGATTACGCAACCTTCTTTGAAAGAACAGATTGTTGTATCCAAACAACTCCGACCATCCGAAATAAAAATTAAAAATGTTCCTTTTCAATTTATATATCACAACGGAAAACATTTTTTTGGAGCAAAAAAAATATGGGTAGATAATTTCAATAAGGTGCTTTGCTCAGATTTAGAAAAAACATTTATTGACTGCCTTTTCAAACCCGATTATGCCGGTGGTATTGTTGAAATAGCAAGAGCCATTTATATCTCTAAAGAAAAAATCAGGTTTGACATATTACTTGACTATGTCAAAAAATTTGATTCGCAGGCGGTAATAAAACGATTGGGGTTTCTTTTGGAAACACTCGACATCAACAACAGCATTATTGATGAGCTGCAAAAAATGAAATCAGCTTCTTATGTCGTTGCTGATACAGAATTACCAAAAACAGGAAAACGAATCAGCCGATGGAGCATCCAGCAAAACATAGAAACGGAAACAATTAAATCGGCTATTTACACATGATTAAACCGGGAGAAATACAACAAAAGGCCAGAGAAGTAGGTGTTCGGGACCAGCAGATAGAAAAAGATTATGTGCTGTCATGGATATTGAGGGGCATTGCCCAACATGAGCAGCTTTCAAAAACAATAGTATTTAAAGGGGGAACCGTTTTAAAGAAAGTCTATTTCGAAGAGTATCGCTTTTCGGAAGACCTTGATTTTACACTGCTCAATAACGAAATAAGTAATGAACAGATTTTTGAATGGTTTAAAGAAGTATTTGAATATGTAAAAGAAGAAGCAAATATTCCACTTGTAATAATTGATAATAATGAACATGAAGATGGCGGTATCAATTTTTACATCAGCTATACAGGCCCATTGGGTGGACAGGGCAATAACAAAAGGGTAAAGGTTGATATATCCAGAAGTGAACAACTGGAATATGCTCCTGTAATGAAAGATGTGATTGTCGGCTATTCCGATTTGGAAGCACATCAGCTTTTATGTTATCCGCTTGAAGAAGTGCTGGTAGAAAAAATGAGAACTGTTATGCAGCGTATGCAGGCAAGAGATTTTTACGACATCTGGTTTTTATTAGAGCAACATGATATGGATGCTGCATTCCACATGAAAGAGTTTGAGAAGAAATGTGCCAGTAAAAATTTAAAGCATTCGGATTTCCCTAAAAAATTAGCAGAACGTTTACCGCAATATAAAGGCCGCTGGAAAAGCTCCATGAGTGAACAAATAAAAGACCTGCCCGACTTTGACCAAGTGGAACGAGAAGTGCAACGACACCTTAAAAAATTGAAATTTTAGCAATGAGCAGTCACGAGATAGAACAGAACGTAAAACGCATCATAGAGAATTTCTCGAAAGAGAATTTTTTGTATGATTTGTTGTTGGCATACGGCATTTCTAAAACTTCAATTACCCGATTGAAAAGCGGAGATTTCAACCTATTAAAAGTAGAGGGCGAAATACTTTACAAAAAGAAAATCTTCTTCAAGCAACAGCCGACAGACAAGTTATTGAGTGCTATTGAAAGCTTTGCCAAAGAAGAAAGAATTTTAAAACACTCACCACGCTTTGCCGTTGTTACCGATTACAAAAATCTGGTAGCAAAAGATTTGAAATTGGGCAAGAACCTGGATATATCTATTAAAGATTTACCCAATCATTATGCTTTCTTTTTGCCGCTTGCTGGCAGTGAAGTATATCACTCCACGAACGATAATGAAGCTGACCGCAATCGGGCTGGACGTTCAATGAATTCCAGCACAGCAGCAAGCCCTGGACGTTGTAAACAGACTTCATGACTCCGAAACAAATTGAGAGACTTAAAAAGAAAATTGCCGACATAAAGCGGACACTTGCTGCTGAGAAAAGAAAATTTGGTTGTTACGACGACGGACGAGGCCTCCGCTACCTTCCGACAAAATATTTCATTCAACTTGAGGACTATTCCGGCGGCTTGACCTATACCAAGTGGTTTGACAAAAACTTTCCTGATGACAGCGGCTTTCCCGACTTTCTATTTGAGTGGACAATCATTTTATTTAAAGCCAGTAAGACAAAAGAAGCCGAGAAAAAAGCATTTCAAACTTTTTGCAGCAACACTTATTTGTTTGACAAATATTTCGGTAGACAAATTAAGCCGATTGACAAATGGGAAGGTTCAAACTTGCAAAGTCCAGATTTTACAAATTACTTTGACTACTCAAGTGAACAAAAGGAACTTGCTGACTTTAGCGAATGGCTTAACAAAACCATCATGACACAGGACTTTACCAATCGAAGCAATAAATATATTGACATCCAGAAGAAGCTAAAGACTAAAAATGATCCTGAAACTCGACATTATTTAGTTAAAGCAGCAAGTCAGTTGAAACAATGATTATTACGTAAAACAACTGCTACCAACATGGTTTGGCAATATGGCGGGGTGACGAATACATTCTCAGCTTTTTGTTTGCTTCTATTCAAGTGTAGTGCAGGTTGACAGTGTAGTGCTCCCAAACCCGCCCGAACGCAAAGCCCGAAAACGTTGTAAAACCCACTGTATCATTTACGACTTCCTTTTATTATGAATATTGCGACAAGCTGCTACTACGACCAGCTCAGTAGCGACCAGAACCCTGAAGATTGCTACGCAACCGGGATGCACAAAGAACGG
>CAZXMP010000246.1:0-3603 GCA_964641575.1 uncultured Chitinophaga sp.
TCTTTGGAGAGTTGCCGACCGGCTACTTGCTGTAGCTTGGTTTCGTCAGTTGTAAATTCTTCACGATGAAGGCGAAGCTGCTCTCTCCAGGTGTTGCACTCCGAAGTGAGCTGTGAGATGTCTACCTGAACCATGTCGTGTAAGTTTTGTGTTTAACAAAAGGCAAACAGGGTTAAAAAATAAAAGAGGCTTTTATTTTTCGGTAAGGTGACGGATTATGCTCAGGAGGTTCGGTTAAGGAACGTTAGTAAAGTAAGGCCAAATTTTAAAAATTCAAAGCATTTGTGGAAGGTATTTATAAAAAAGAAATGCACAGGGAGTTTAGAGTTTAGGGTTTGGAGTTTAGGGTTTGGAGTTTAGAGTTGGCCTGCCGGCGGACGGGTTACTTGCTTACGCAATTGCTACTTGATTGAATTATTAAATATGAACGGGTTAAAGCCCCTTCTTCGAAGGGGTTGGGGAGGCCGTCTAAATTCAATAACTTGCCCGCCCGAATGATCTCGCAAAATACGATACAACAGATACTGGGCCGCCTGGATATATTGGATGTGGTGGGCAGTTTTGTAAAGCTGAAAAAAAGAGGCAGTAATTACCTGGGCCTCTGCCCTTTTCATAATGAAAAGACGCCGTCGTTTACGGTTTCCCCGAGCAAGGAATTATACAAATGTTTTGGTTGTGGTAAGGCCGGCAATACCATCAGCTTCATTATGGAGCATGAAAAGTACAGCTATGTGGATGCACTGAAATGGCTGGCTGGCCGATATGGTATTGAGATCGAAGAAACATTTCAGAATGATGAGCAACGGCAGCAAATGCAGGTGGCCGAAAGTTTGTACATCGTGAATGCTTTTGCACAGCAATTTTTCTCCAATGCCTTGTTTGAAACAGAAGAAGGCCAGGATATTGGTTTAAGCTATTTGAAAGAAAGAGGTTTTAGAGAAGAGATCATTAAGAAGTTTCAGATAGGTTATTCGCCGGAGCAACGAGATATTTTTACTAAAGAAGCATTGGCCAAACAATATACTGCTGAGATATTGGTGAAATCTGGTTTGGTGGCTAACCGCAATGACCAGTTGATGGATAATTACCGTGGCCGTATTATTTTCCCGGTACACAATCACAGTGGTAAAGTATTGGGCTTTGGTGCCAGAATTTTAAAGAGCAACGACAAAGCACCGAAGTATATTAATACACCGGAGAATGAGATTTATATTAAGAGTAAAATTCTCTATGGCTCTTACCAGGCAAGACAGGCTATTGATAAAGCCGACGAATGTTTGCTGGTGGAAGGTTATACTGATGTAGTCTCATTACACCAGGCAGGTATTGAAAATGTGGTGGCGAGTGGTGGTACATCACTAACGCCTGATCAACTACGGTTGGTAAAAAAATACACCAACAATCTTACTATTATTTATGATGGCGATGCGGCTGGTATAAAAGCAGCCTTGCGGGGATTGGACCTGGCATTGGAAGAAGGGCTGAATGTAAAACTGGTATTAATACCGGATAAAGAAGACCCGGATAGTTATGTAAACAAAGTGGGTGTATCTGCTTTCCGTGATTTTGTACAAGCGAATAAAAAAGATTTTATTCTTTTCCAGTTGGAAGTGGCCTTGAAAGATGCGGGTACTGATTCGGTAAAGAAATCGGAAGTGGTGAATAAGATGGCGGAAACCATTTCCAAGATCAACAAGGTAGAGGATTTTACCAAGCAGCAGGATTACATCAAACAATGCTCGGAGATATTACGGATTGAAGAAGGTGGTTTGCATGCCCTGGTGAATAAATTTATCCGGGACCGGATCACTACACAAGAAAGAAAAGATTCTTTTACTGATGCAAAGCAGCTAGAAGAGAATGCAAAGCAGGCGGAAGAAACCAATTATGATGATGCCACGTTCAACCTCTTGTTTAAAGATGAATTGCAGGAACGGGAAGTAGCAAGAATTTTACTGGAGTACGGCATTAAAAAATATGATGACGATAAACTGGTTAGCGAATATATTTTGGAAGAAATGGTGGATGAAAGTTTGATCGATAATAAAGATGTGGTTCGTTTGATCGCTGCTTTTAAAGAGCTCTTGCAAAATAGTCCCGCTACTGCTACCAGAAGTTATTTTATTCATCACCCGGATACCAAGCTGAGTGCTTTAGCGGTTTCACTACTCAACTTTCCCTATGAGGAAAGTGATCATTGGAAAAAAGAGTACAGTCAATCGGATGGTTACCAGAAAAGTCTTTTTGAGCAACCCTATGAAGATTTTATTAAAACTCTTGCCCGGGATAATGATGACCATTTAATGAGCTTCCTGAAAATGGGAGAAGATAAAACGAACATTGAAGTAGAATCAGCCGTGAATTATTTGAAGCTGCGTAAAATAAAACGGATGCTCCTGGAAAACCAGTTGGATATGGAAAAGCAGCACACTACGGATGAGTACAATATGCTGCACCAGACACATGAGCATTTAAAACAAATGGAAATGGAGTTGACGAAGAAGATGGGTGCAGTGATTATCCGGTAGTGATCAATTTTGTTCCTTCATAAATTTCTGTAAGTGGGATAGATAGTTGAAGTATTTTTATTTGCAATGTATCTTCTACCCTTTTGTATTCTTCTAATTCCCAATGACCGGTTTCATTAATTCTGAACGCATATGCTTTTAGCATTTCAGAATCCACCAATATATACTCTTTGAATGTTGGGATATCCCTGTACAGATCAAACTTGCCACCCATGTCGTAGTTGCGGGTTGATGGTGAAAGTATTTCAATGATTACAGTAGGATTTTCAGCTATGTCATCGCTCTTTTCGCTATCTACCGGGTCTTTACAATAAATTGTTATATCAGGATAAGTGTATAATGTATTTTCTGCTACATACAATCGCATATCCGGACCATACGGCCTGCATTTTTTCCCTTTTAGCTGAGAACCGATTGAAGTGAATAGATTTGAGAAGATTTCATTGTGGTTTTCTGCAGCACCAGACATGGCTAATAAGTCACCGAAACCATGCATTGCAAATATTTCACCTTTATAATATTCATGCCTTTCAGTAGCAAGTCTTTCCATCTGAAGATATTCTTCCTCAGTGAATTTGCTTTTGCCATACGCAACTGCGGGTTCTCTTACTTCATTTCGCATACTTAAATTTACTTCTTTATTTTATTTCAGCCAACAGCATATCACTGTACGATACTTCAATTAGATCTTCTTCGTTGATTCCAAATTCTTGCAGGTAAAAATTACATTGCTCATTTAATTGCTGTTGTGACAGATCGGCCAATATATTTCCTGCTTCAATTTCTACAAATGAGCCGAGGCCCGGCACTTCATCAATATGAAATTTTACATTGGCGATATAATAAATTTCTCTTCGCTTCTGTACTATAACTTTTATACCGATCGATTTTTGTAAGGCTTCTTTCAATCCTTTTGCATCTTCGACTTTTACTAAATTGAAATGTGAGTTCTTGGGCCCTGCCTGGTTTGTTCGTTCGTAGAAGATGAGGTTGTTTTCAATATTTCCTTCCCGCAACTTTAAGCGACCATGCTGCACATTGAAATAAGTATCTGTTTGTTCATCTACTCCTTTAA
>CAZXMP010000247.1:0-3530 GCA_964641575.1 uncultured Chitinophaga sp.
GAAAAAGGATATGTAAAAAGAAAAGAGCAAGAAAAATTTGTACCTATAAAAAAGGTTGACCCATTGGTAATGGCAGATTCATTACTGAATAAAAAACATAAAGACGAAAAATATTATGAGGATGTAAATGAAATGTACGGTGGTCTTAAAAAAGAATTACAGCTATACTACACTTTGGCCAAATCAGGTGGCTGGCCAGTAATAACTGCAAAAGCCCCGATAAAAATTGGAGCCACAGACCCGGCCATAACCCTCATTAAAAAAAGACTACAACAAACATTGGATATGCCTGGAACAGATACCAGTTCTGTTTTTACTGACACATTGGAATTGGCTGTAAAAAAATTTCAACAACGCCATGGGTATAAGCAGGATGGAATTATTTCTGCCAGCATTTTAAAAGACATGAATGTTTCTGCCCGGCAGCGTTTAATGGAAATATTACTGAATATGGACAGGATGAGGTGGATGCCCCAAAAACCTAAAGGCAACCTTATCATTGTAAACCTTCCTGAGTTTATGCTGCATGTGTATGATGGTAATAAAAAGTTGTTTGACATGGTGGTGGTAGTAGGCAAAGTGGGCAACAATACAATGATGTTCAATGGCGACCTGAATCAGATTTACTTTAGCCCTTACTGGAATGTTCCGCAAAGCATTATTAAAGGTGAAATTCTGCCTGCAATAGCAAGAAATCCTAATTACCTCGCTAATAAAAACATGGAAAGAGTTGGTGCTGGCATTCGGCAAAAACCCGGTCCCGGTAACGCTTTGGGTAAAGTGAAGTTTATTTTCCCCAATAGTTTTAATATGTATTTCCATGATACCCCTTCTAAAAGTTTGTTTGGGCAAGATAAAAGAGCTTTCAGTCATGGATGTATACGATTGAAAGAGCCCCAAAAAATGGCAGAATGGTTGCTAAGAAATGATCCACAATGGCCCACTGAAAAAATCGTCTCTGCCATGAATCAAACAACAGAAAAAGGAGTAAAATTAAAAGAAGCAGTTCCGGTATTTATTATCTATTATACAGCTTGGGTGGATGATAAAGGGCAATTAAATTTCAGGGATGATGTGTATAAACATGACAGCGAGTTGATAACAAAAATGTTTACAGTTGCAACAAACTAAAAAGTGGTTAGCATGAATATGATGAGAAAACTTTCAAACTTTCTCTTTCAAATCCTGTAAATTTAACCCTGTTAATCAATCCAAGTAATTAATACATAAAAGAAACTGCTTTATGCATAAAGTCATAATTCCCATTGACTTTTCTGAAACATCGCTAAATGCTGCCCGTTTTTCAGCGCAAATGCTTGCGGGTAAGGAGAATGCAACAGCTATCATTTATAATAATTATGAATCAGAAGATGATTTAGACATTTGTCATAATTACCAGGAAAGCCTTAAAAGAGAATTTCACAAAGCAGGAGTAAAAAATGTAGAATGTGAGTATGAAATGGGTGGCGACCTGATTGAAAATATAACTCGTCTTGCTCATACCATACGGGCAACCATGATTGTTATGGGTATTACCGGAAAGTCTGCTATTCGCCAGGCGATGTTTGGTAGCAATACGTTGAAATTGATTGACAAAAATCTTTACCCGGTTATGATCATTCCGCCGGATGCTGTTTACAAGGGAGTAAACAATGTAGCATTTGCATCCGATTTTAAAAATGTGGAAGCCCACACTCCCGCCCCGCTGATTAGTTCTGTACTAAAAATTTTTAATCCGAAACTGCATATCGTCAATGTAAACAAACAACACTTTGTTTCGTTGACAGCAGAGATGGAAGCAGAGAAAAGTAAACTGGAGGCTATGTTCAGTGAGTTTACTACAGAGTTTTATTTTATTACAATGAATGACTTTTATGAAGCAATGGACAATTTTGTAAAAGACTATAATATTGATGTTTTAATAACAGTACCGAAACATCAAAGCAATTCAACTTCTCTATTTAAAACAACACATACAAAACGATTAGCCTACCATAGTCATATTCCGATATTGGCTGCACATGAATAAACTTATAAAAATGTACGAATTATACAACATTGTACTGCTGTATAATTCGTACATTTACTAGGCATTTATAAGCTAACCAAGAAAATTTAAATTATGCAAACCGTTATTGTTCCTGTTGATTTTTCCGATACATCGCTTCATGCAGCCCGTTATTCAGTACAGTTATTGAGTGGTCACTATGGTGCTAACATGATTTTGCACCATGTATATGACAAGCCATCACTTGCTGGTGAAGCTATCCAGAAACTGGAAGACCTGAAAGCTGAGTTAGCAAGTCTTGGGATTGTAAAAATAGCTTGCCTTGCAGAAGAAGGATCGGACTTTATTACAGAGCTGGATAAACTGGCCCGTCATCAACAGGCAGATTTGATTATCATGGGAATTACTGGACGTTCTGCAATCGGTCAAACTTTTATTGGTAGTAATACTTTGAAGATGGTTGACCAAAAAGTTTGCCCAGTACTTATTGTTCCTCCGGATGCTAAATACCAGGAAGTAAAAAACGTCTTGCTTACATCAGACTATAAAAATGTAAAGGCATCAACCCCATCAGTTCCGATCAAGAAAATATTGAAAACATTTCAACCTAACCTGCATATATTGAATGTGGACAGCGAACATTATGTTGCAATAACTGAAGAATACCAGGCAGAAAGAGCTAAACTAAAGGAAATGTTCAGCGACTTTAATCCTGAATTTTATTTTCTTGGCTTGCATAATGTGGATGAAGCCATAAACCAGTTTGCACACGATAAAAATATTGACCTGCTGATTGTTATTCATAAAGGTCAAACATTGCTTTCTAAGCTATTTATAAAAAGCCACACTAAAAAGTTGGCTTATCACAGTTCTATACCAGTTTTGGCTCTTCATGAGTAAGAAGTAACAATAAAAAAGGCTACTTGACGGCACGGGAACAAATTACTAACTTTGTTCCCGTTTCTTTTATGAAGCATATAGCGAAAAAATCAGGCCTTATCTACTCTTTTGCCGAGCAATCACTGCCCGCCAATTTTTACATACCTGATTAATTACAGATTGTTCCACTTTTTGGCTACCAAATTATTCACCGGAATTATTCCGGCTTGCTTACTTAACGATTGTTTATATGAAAAATATCAAAATCATTGAAGTGCCTTCAGAAATTGGTGCAGGTACCCGTGGCGCCAGCCTTGGTATTGAAGCCATAAAAATTGCTGCGCTGGATTTTATGAGCAACTTCTTTATACACTTCCCCTCAGAAAAAATACAGGTAGAAAATAAACTGTTATATGAGCCAATTGAATCGCCTTATGCCAAAAGAATAAAAGGTATTGCTGCTATTTATGAAAGATTAGGAAAATCAGTATGTGACTCGATGAAAAATAATTTCTTTCCCGTTGTTTTAAGTGGCGACCATAGTACTTCCGCAGCAACTATTGCGGGTATTAAAATGGCAAAGCCTAAAAGTAAGCTAGGTGTAATTTGGATCGATGCACATGCCGATCTGCATACTCCGTAT
>CAZXMP010000248.1:0-1800 GCA_964641575.1 uncultured Chitinophaga sp.
TGATTTTTATGAAAAGCATGGTGGCCTTGCCGTAATTGGTGCAAGGTTTCTTCCCTTCATCCGCACATTTGCACCTATTGTGGCGGGCATTGTAAGAATGGATAGAAAAAAATTCTTCTTTTTTAATGTAGTAGGCTGCCTTGCATGGGTATCATCTATGGTACTCGGAGGTTTCTTTTTACAGAAATGGATATACAGCCAATTTGGGTTTGATTTGAAGGAACACTTAGAGATAATAGTATTGGCTATTGTATTAGTTACAACTGCGCCTGTAATTATCAAAATGATAACCGGTAAAAAGAAAAAAATTACTACACCTACTGATTCGACTCAACAATAGTGTATGACTAAAAAGCAATACGGTATTTTGTCTATCCCAGTTATTGTTGCCGCACTTGGCTATTTTGTTGATATATATGATTTGTTATTGTTCGGTATTATTCGTTTACCTAGTCTACGTTCATTCGGACTTTCTGAAGCTGAGGTATTGACGCAAGGAGAAACTATTCTTACCTGGCAAATGTGGGGTTTATTGATTGGTGGAATCATAGCAGGAGTTATTGGAGACAGAAAAGGTCGCCTTAGTGTTTTGTTTGGGTCAATCATTTTATACTCTCTTGCCAATATTGCAAATGGATTTGTAGAAACTGTAGAGCAATATAAATGGATACGATTTATAGCTGGTATAGGACTAGCTGGTGAGCTTGGTGCTGGCATCACTTTAGTTTCAGAAATTATCTCCAAAGAAAAAAGAGGTATTGCCACCTCAATGGTAGCAGGTATTGGATTAACGGGAGCTGTTGTGGCATTTATAATGAAAGAAAATTTTCATTGGCGTACCTGTTATTTTATTGGTGGCGGGTTGGGGATGTTGTTACTTGTTTTAAGGGTTTCTGTTTTTGAATCAGGGATGTTTAATGAAGTAAAAAAACAAGATGTGGAAAGGGGCAATTTCTTCATGCTATTTAACAATGCGGATAGATTTAAAAGATACATCTGTGGAATATTGATAGGGTTACCAACATGGTTTGTAATAGGAGTGTTGGTTACTTTCTCCAGTGAGTTTGCAAAACAATTTGGTATTACTGAAAAGGTTGATCCAGGCAAAGCCATCATGTATGCCTATGCTGCAATTTCTATTGGTGATATACTTATTGGCTTTGTAAGCCAATGGCTAAAAAGCCGAAAGAAAGCATTGTTCATATTCTATGCTATTACAGTATTGTTCATGTTTTTATTTTTTACAGCACAATGGAACGGCTCTGCCGCAAAAATGTATTGGATATGCGCCGGTCTGGGCTTTGGTACAGGCTTTTGGGCCATCTTCGTAACAATGGGAGCAGAGCAATTTGGTACAAATCTTCGGGCTACTGCAGCAACTACAACTCCTAATATGGTAAGAGGAATGTTGGCCATTCTTATTCTTCCGCTTTTTAAATGGATAAGAAATATAGATGGCGTTGGATATGTTAATGGTGGAATTTATACAGCCATCATCATTATGGTAATAACAGTTATTGCAGCAATACTTACAAAAGAAACTTTTAATAAAGATCTGAATTTTGTAGAAAAATAATTGTGGCGAAATTTCTCATCATACGTTTTTCTTCTATCGGTGATATTGTACTCACTACACCTGTTATTCGCTGTCTAAAGCAACAAGTACCCGATGCGGAAGTTCACTTTTTGGTAAAAGATAAATTTCGTTCTGTAGTAGAGCATAATCCTTACATCGACAAGTTACATGTATTAGCACATAGTTGGGAATTGATGATAGAAGAATTGAAGACTGAAGAATAC
>CAZXMP010000248.1:1810-3520 GCA_964641575.1 uncultured Chitinophaga sp.
TCTGCATCACAACACTAAAACACTGCGGGTTAAAAAGGCGTTAAAAGCGAAATCATTTCCTTTTTACAAACTCAATATTCAAAAATATTTTTACACAGCGTTTAAAATAAATATGCTGCCAAAAATGCATATTGTTGATCGGTATTTAAAAACAGTTGAATCATTTGGTGTTATCAATGACGGTGCGGGGCTTGAATATTTTATTTCTCCCGAAGAGCAAATTAAGAAATCAGATATTCCTGCATCACACTACGCTGGTTATATTGCTTGTGTTATTGGAGCTGCTCATGGCACCAAAAGATGGCCGGTGCATAAATGGAAAGAATTTTGTGCTGAACTTGATCACCCGGTTATATTATTAGGAGGAAAAGAAGATGCTGCAAATGGGGATGCGATTGCTGCTACAGATCCCATTAAAATATATAATGCCAGTGGTAAGTTTAGCTTGAACGAAAGTGCTGATCTGGTTCGTAAAGCAAAGCTTGTTATCACTAATGACACCGGCCTTATGCATATTGCAGCAGCGTATAAAAGACCTGTTATTTCATTATGGGGAAATACCGTTCCTTCATTTGGAATGTATCCTTACTATGGAAACCATTTTACAGATGTACAATTATTTGATATTCTTCAAACCAATAAACTTTGGTGCAGACCATGTTCTAAAATTGGTTATGATAAATGTCCACTCGGCCATTTTAAATGCATGGAAAAGATTTCACCCCGGGACTTGCTGCAAAAAACGATGAAACGTTTATAAGTAGCATCACCCCAGGACGAGTAATCAATAATCAATTTTGGCAAGAATCGCTGTTGCTATTTACCCATAAAGAAAAGGGCAAGCAAAGAAAAAACTAGAATAAAGCCAGCGATAACTAATCCTGCCTGTACATTTTCATCTTTTGTTAAGAGTTTAATTTTCTTCATAACCTGATTTTTTTGAATTAACAATAAATGGCTTTCAGGAAATGGTCGGTTATTCAATATGGACTTAGAAAATTATTTATCTCTTTTTATAGTTAGCCAGCACTAAAAAGGCTAACTCTTATTAAAACATCGCTGTAATTTTTTGCCACCAAGGTGCTTCCGATTTTGGATAAAATAACGGATAAGCAGTTTGTGCTTTTACCTCATCTAAGATCAAACGTTCAACTTTTGCTTTTTCCTCTTCCGGTACAAATGCTTTGTTGTGTTTTGTGCAAGAAAGCCATGTTTGTATCTGCCTTGTTTCAGCAGGTTGCGAAGCACCACAGATGTAGCGTCCCGTTTTGTTGTAAAGTGTTTTAGTTGTCATGTAGGTAGGGTTAAGGTTTATAACATATTAAATGCTTTTTGCAGCATCATTTTTATATCTTTCATGGTAATGCCTGTCGGATTACAGTTCCACCAATAATTTTTATTAGTTCTGCTCGGCGATAAAGAATTAAAATACTGAATCTCGCTACTGCTTTTTCTTACCGGTTGTTTGGCCTGTTGTAAATTAACTACAGCAAAACCGGGAATGATTTGCGTTTGTATTGATAACAAATCTTTATTCTCTTCCAGTTTTTGATTTACACATAGCACCACTGCTTTCCGAACTTCCTTGTACAGATACAACGATACAGAAAAATCAACTGACAATGTTTGCCTTTTCTCCCACAACCCTATAAATATATCTCTTACTATGGCCCGTGCATCAGCAGGAGAGTTTAATTTGTCATTACAATA
>CAZXMP010000249.1:0-3491 GCA_964641575.1 uncultured Chitinophaga sp.
ATCCACTGTTCGGCCATGGCCGTCGGTCAGCCGTCCGTCATCAAGTATCTGCAGCAGCACATTGAAAACATCGGCATGCGCTTTCTCAATTTCGTCGAACAGTATGACGCAGTAGGGCTTCCTGCGCACCGACTCGGTCAGATGCCCGCCTTCATCATAGCCCACGTAACCCGGAGGTGCCCCCACAAGTCTTGATACCGTATGTTTTTCCTGGTACTCACTCATGTCGATCCTCGTCATCATACTTTCATCATCGAAAAGATAAGCGGCAAGAGCTTTTGCCAATTCTGTTTTACCAACACCGGTAGTACCGAGGAATATGAACGAACCGATCGGCTTCTTCGGATCTTGCAATCCTGCACGGCTTCGTCTGATCGCATCAGCTACGGCAGTGATGGCTTCTTCCTGTCCCACTACCCTTTCATGCAAATGATCTTCGAGGTGCAATAATTTTTCTTTATCACTTTGCAGCATCTTTGTTACCGGTATACCGGTTGATTTGGCTACACTTTCTGCTATGTCTTCTGCATCTACTTCTTCCTTCAACAACCGCTTCTCGCTATTCGCTGCAAGCTGCTCGGTCAATGTTACGATCAGCTTTTCTTGTTCCTGCACTTTGCCATAACGTATCTCTGCTACTTTTCCATAGTCACCTTCCCGTTCTGCCCGTTCTGCATCTTGCTTTAATTGCTCTACCTGTTCTTTTGCCGCTTGTACTTTCTCTACTACTTCTTTTTCTTCTTTCCATTTTGCTTTATAGGTATCTCGTTCTACGGAAAGATTAGCGATCTCCGTATTCAATGCATGCAATTTCACTTCATCATTTTCTCTTTTAATAGCTTCCCGTTCAATTTCCAATTGACGGATCTGTCTTTCCAATGTATCCAGCTCTTCGGGCATGGAGTTCATTTCCAGACGAAGCTTCGCTGCACTTTCGTCTATCAGATCAATTGCTTTATCCGGCAGAAAACGATCGGTGATATAACGGCTGCTTAATTCAACTGCTGCAATAATTGCTTCATCCTTTATACGAACATGGTGATGCGTTTCATAACGATCTTTCAATCCACGTAAAATGGAAATGGCATCTTCAATATTCGGTTCGTCAATTATTACTTTTTGAAAACGACGTTCTAATGCTTTGTCTTTCTCAAAAAACTTCTGGTACTCATTTAATGTAGTTGCACCAACAGCTCTCAGATCGCCTTTAGCTAATGCAGGTTTTAAAATATTGGCTGCATCCATGGCACCTTCGCCGCCACCGGCGCCAACCAGAGTGTGTATCTCATCAATGAATAAAATAATTTCCCCATCGCTGCCAGCTACTTCTTTTACTACAGCTTTCAATCGTTCTTCAAACTCTCCTTTATATTTTGCACCGGCAATCAATAAGCCTATATCCAATGCATAAATAATTTTTGATTTTAAATTCTCCGGCACATCACCATTTACAATACGGTGTGCAATGCCTTCGGCAATCGCTGTTTTACCAACGCCGGGTTCACCCACCAGTATCGGGTTGTTCTTTGTTCTGCGGGAAAGAATATGTAAGGTTCTTCTTATTTCTTCATCCCGGCCAATTACCGGATCCAATTTTCCTTGCCGTGCCAGTTCGTTTAAATTCTTTGCATATTTATTCAGTGCATTAAATTCCTGCGATTGTGTTTGTGAAGTAACCGTTTCTCCCTTTCGTAATTCTTTGATGGCGGTTATCAATCCTTTTTCGGTAAGACCTGCATCCTTCAACAATTTTGCAGCAGAATCTTTTCCCTGTACTATCGCCAATAGCAAATGCTCGGGTGTTACAAATTCGTCGTTGAATTGTTTTAATGCGGCGCCGCTTCTTAGCACCACACTGTTGGCATCACGGCTTATTTGTTGTCCGCCTTCGCCAGAAGATTTGGGAAGTTTGCTTAACAACTCCTCCAGTTTGGAATCAACGAGGTTAACGGTTACATTATTTTTTTTCAATAAATAGTCCACCGGCGAATCTTGTTGCTCCAGCAATGCTTTTAATATATGCTCGGTCTCAATATTCGGACTTTGCGAATTAAATGCTAATTGCTGCGCTTGCTGAAACGCTTCGGCGGCTTTTATGGTAAAGTTTCCTAAATTCATAGTATAAGTTTATAGTTTGTTGTTAGTAGTTTGTAGTTGGGTCGTTTATCAAAAAAAAATATTGATAAATAGTAATGATATTTTGTTGCCAGCTTAAGTTCCCTGATGATCGTTCCTTGCGGCCGAAGGCCTGTTAATTTATTTTCTTCCAGTGGATGAGAATAAATTAATCACTCTTCAGGGTTCTGCCTGCCTGACGTCAGGCAGGCTCGCTACTCATCATTTGAAATGTATTTGCTCATCCGGGTTACAGACGTACAAGTGTGCGACGCAACGAAGATGCCATGAAATACAGCTGCTGGCTACAAAAAATCAAATAACTTTAAACTCAGTTGTCAAATGTCAATCCAAATAAAAATTTGCGTAACAATGTCATATAAAGTTAGCTCTATCTGCCTGAAAGTCTTGTTGGTAGCTGGTTTACTGCTACAATTGCAGTCTGCGAATGCACAATATAATTGGGGAGAATTAGACGCAGAATTAGTAGCCAAACAGAAACTACTGGGCACTAACGTGGTAGCGATGATCTGGAAAAATGATTCGCTGCTGTATAAAAAGGAAATGGGTGAGTTTAATTCCAAAACACAGGCACCCATTGCCAGTTGCAGTAAATGGCTCACCGCCGCATTGGTTATGAAATTAGTGGACGAAGGAAAAATTTCGCTGGATGATAAAGCGGTTACGTATCTCCCTGTATTAGACAAATATTTCAAAGGCTATATCACTATTCGCCAATGCCTGAGCCATATGACGGGCATCAGCGATGAAGGTGGCGGACTAAAAAAATTATTACAACGGAAAAAATTTGATACACTGGAAGAAGAAGTGAATGCTTTTGCCGCCCGTGACATCAGAGCCAATCCGGGTAATGATTTTTGGTATGGCAATATAGGGTTGAACATTGCCGGCCGTGTAGTAGAAGTGGTTACGAAGAAAAAGTTTGACATTCTTATCAAAACAAAATTGTTTAATCCGCTGGAGATGCGCCGTACCACCTTTACTGATTTGAATGGCAATGCACAAAATCCATCCGGCGGTGCACAATCAACTCCGGATGATTACATGAAGTTTTTGACCATGTTATTGAACAAAGGAAAGTATAAAGGCGTTCAATTTTTAAGTGAAGAGTCTGTAGAAGAAATGCGAACAATGCAAAACAGTTTAGAACAGGTGAGATATGCGCCTAAATTTGCTGAAGGATATATGTATGCACTTGGTAGCTGGGCCATTGAACCGGGCTCTAACGGTCAGGCCAATACATTAGCCAGTCCTGGTCTATTTGGCACCTGGCCTATGATCGATTATTGCAGAGGCTATGCCTATTTGTTTTTTGTAAAAAATTTATTGGGAGAAGAAAGAGCCGGTGCTCATAT
>CAZXMP010000250.1:0-3426 GCA_964641575.1 uncultured Chitinophaga sp.
TTGCTCTTGGCCCGAAAAATGGCACGGGGTATAAATTCTGCAAACACCAATACCACAAAAGTGGCCAATGCTATTTCTACAATAATATGAACGAAGCCCGACTTCACTTTCAGGTAGTTCCATACAGGAGCCATTACAGCACTTATCTGCAAACCAAGAAAAACCAGGAAAAGATTAAACCCAATCAATGTGGTACCTAAAAAACGGGCAGGTGTTTCTATAAACTTTGATAATAGTTGAATAGCACCTCCGGCTTGTTTCTTTTTTATTTCAATGCTCAGGCGATTGGCACTGTAAAAAGCCATTTCAATGCCGGCAAAAAATCCCATTAGTAAAAGGGTAAGAATAAAAAAGAGTATCGTATTCCACTCAATCATGCGGTAAAGATAGAGAGGGGAGTGGAAAATGGAAAATGGGGAGTGGGGGTATGCTATAAAAAGCAGCCACTTAGTTCTTTAGAAAATCCCGAACCAGTTGCTCGGCTTCTTTACAGGCTCTTTCCAGATTATCGTTGAGTACAATTTTATCGAACTGCTGTTTAAACGAAAGTTCATACGATGCCTTGCTAAGCCGGGCTTGCAGCGATTCGGGTGTTTCTGTACCCCTTGCCAGCAGGCGGCGTTCCAATTCCTCTATGGATGGAGGTTCTATAAATAAGGATAATGAAGTAGTAGGAAATTGCTGTTGCACATGGATGCCGCCTTTTACATCCACATCCAATAGGGGGGCTTTGTTCTGTTGCCAGATGCGTTGCAGTTCACTTTTTAGGGTGCCGTAATATTTTCCTTCGTACACCATTTCCCATTCTATAAATTCTTCCTGCTGTATTTTTTCCTGGAAATCTTCAACGCTGATAAAATAATAATCTACCCTGTCTATTTCATGATGGCGGGGCTGCCGGGTAGCGGCGGAAATGGAAAAACCCAGTTGCTCAGGCAGTGTTTGCAGTAAATGCCTTGTAACCGATGTTTTACCGGCACCAGATGGTGCCGCAATGATGATGAGTTTGTTTTGGTTAGCAGCCATGTGCAAAGAAAGGGAAAATGAAAGAAAAATGAAACTTGCACAACGAGCCTGCGCAACCTTTCTTTTGGGGTTGAATTAAGTGATTTTTTACACAGTTCATGTTGGTAGCAGTAGTTTGTTACGTGTAAAAGTTTCCATCCGCACTAATGTCGAAGTCAATTGCAAGATTAAGTTTGCTCATTCGTTTGATTTGGTCTTTGTTAATGTGATGGCCGCCTATCATAGTATTTCCGTTGTGAAAAGATGAATATACCTGAATATAGCCACCTGCAATGTTGATTAGTTTTTCAACTCCTTCTTTGTCTTGTTCCAGATAATTAAGAAGTTTGGTCAGTTTATCTTGAAATTCGTCAGCTTCAGGGTTAGGTTCAAAATCTATTGTGCTTTGTTTCCAGGAAATGTCGGCTCCGCTATCTGGCCTTTTCTTGTCACCCTTGTTTCTACCTCTAGTTGATGTCAGGTTTGTCAACTGGCGTAGCTCTGCTAATGTCAGTCTGTTTGACGAAGCTCTAAAATAAACCGAGTGAAACGGTTCCGTGTTGATCCATCTAACCGATGCGTTTGGCTTTACCTCCACGCCAATAGCAAGGAAGAATTTTTCATCTACGATATTAAAGTAAACAATGGCTTCATCATTTTTATCTCTGTCAAGCCGTGCAATTGTGGGTTTATTATCGGTGTAAGCTATTTTATGAATTTTTAGAAACTGTTCCGTCACACCGAATGTCTTAGCCTCAATTTCTTCAATCGCTTTTTCTATGATTAGAGAGTCTGTCATACTATTGCTACCAACGTAAAGGGCTTACTGCAGGTGTGGAATTAGTATTCCGTCTGCCAGGAACCGCTGCTGATTGAAATTATTTGTTGAAGATAAGAATTACCGCTGAGCGTTGCTTGTCCTGCCCAAACCACTGTACAAAACTGATCTGACCCGTCCTGAAATTAGTTGACACTGTTAATTAATAATCCTGTTATAGGTTGACAAAGATAATTCATCCGGAATAAGGTTGACAACCGGAGTTGTTTTGGTGCGCAGGCAGAAAAAAATCGTAGCCCTTAACAGCTAAAGATTTTTTTGTGCGGCGGGTGTTCAGGGTGCTGGCATTGGTATTTCATTTTTGGGTTTATAATAGTTTTTCCATCGTTTAATTTGTGGGCCTGCCATGGAGTGAACATGATGTGGTATCTGGTAATTGATGCTGCTATGCACTCTTCTGTAGTTATAAATGGTAATGCATCTTGTAATGTGCTGCATCGCTTCTTTTACATCCAGATAAGCTTCAGCGATGAGTTCTGTTTTCAAAATACCATTCACTCTTTCGGCCATGGCGTTTTCATACGGGTCACCATTTTGTGTCATGCTGATGCGGGCATGATGCTGTTGCAGCAGCTTCACATATTCATTGCTGCAATACTGCATGCCTCTGTCGCTGTGATGAATAACAATAGCATCAACAGGTTTTTGATCAAGAGCTTTTTGCAAAGCTATAACAGCACTGTCCACCCTCATGTTATCACTTACATGAAAACCAACAATCTTTCTGCTGTATGCATCAGTGATTAAATAGAGATAAGCAAAGCGGTCTTTTATGGGTATGTAAGTAATATCGGCCACCCAAAGTTCATGTGCATGTAATGGCGTAAAAGCCTTTACCAGATTGGGATAGCGGTAAAAGAAATGTTTGGAATTGGTGGTGTTAACGCTTCTTTTTCTGTTACGAACCAGTAGTTTGTTTTTGGCCAATAGATTAAAGAAAGCATCTCTTCCAATGCTGATTTTTTGTTGCAGTAAGAATGGTTGTAACATAATTAATAGTTTACGACCACCGCATTTTGGTTGATGACTGCGGATATGCAGCACCTGTTCAATGATGGATTTTGTTTGACTAATTGAATTAAACTGTCGTTGCTGATGTTTATAAAAAGCTTGCCTGGAATGCCCAAACAATCGGCAAAGCGATTGCAGACAAATAGCATCGCTGCCTTGTTTTATTTCTCGGACTGTTTGGTGCCAGGCTTTTTTCTGATGTCAATATTGAGTTCTCTTTCTGCAACATTGATCATGGTATCGAGAGCCAATGACCGGAGTTTTTCCCACTCCAGTTGTTTCTCCAGCAGCTCCACTTTTTTTTGAAGCTCAGACTGATGTTCAGCAACTACTTGTTTAGATTTTTTACCCAATGTTTTTTGTTGAAGGTCGTAAGTAATTTGCTTGTGAGATCGGGGAATGTCATGAATACCCTGATGAACAAGTACCCACCTGTTGATCGTTGTACGGTTTACACCGTATTTTTTGGCTAATGCCCGGTAAGGTATTCCATCCTCTAAATACTCTCTTACCGCTTCTTTTCTGATGTCCATTTTGGTTGATTTACTGTCAACCTATTTCAGGACAAGACA
>CAZXMP010000251.1:0-3305 GCA_964641575.1 uncultured Chitinophaga sp.
CTGTGTTATATGTGCGTCATTGAAATAAATGCCACCGATTCCTTCGGAGCCAGCCAGCATACCGATAAGTAAGAAAAGAATAAGTGTAGGGATACCTAGTTTAAACGAGGTTTTACTGGCCAGAATACTAGCAATGAGTAAAAGTGATCCAACGAGTATAATATGTTCTGCAGAAAATATTCCCATACACTTTGATATATCGGAATATACAAAATTGCTCCTGTATCGCCCTGTCAAAATCAGGAAAAAATAAAAGCCCCTGTACATTTTCAGGGACTTTTAAACTATAAGAATTTATTTTTTTAGCTCTTTGTATCCGTTGGAACTGTTTTTTCTCTTTCTGATGTTCCTAATTTTCTTGTTCCGCCAAGGTCAACAAGAATTGGTGCAGCCACAAATACCGAAGAATAAATACCTGTAATTACACCTATCAACATTGCAAATGCAAATCCTTTTGTAACCTCTCCACCCACAAGGAATAGGATAAGAAGTGTAAGGAACACTGTCAATGATGTCATAATAGTACGGCTCAATGTTTCATTGATCGCCCTGTTAATGATTTCACCTCTTGGTGCATTCGGCATCAGTTTACTGTCTTCACGAATACGGTCAAACACAATTACGGTATCATTCATTGAGAATCCTATCACGGTTAATATCGCAGCAATAAAATGCTGGTCAATTTCAAGTGGGAATGGAACGATGTGTTTTGCAAATGAGAATACAATTAGGGTTACCAATACGTCGTGCAACAAAGCCACAATAGTACCTAGTGAATATCTCCAGTCACGGAAACGAATAAAGATATACAGGAAGATTACCAACATGGCAAACAGGGTAGCTTTTACAGCCCCTTTCTTCAAGTCATCTGAAATAGTAGGTAATACCTTTTTAGACTGCGGTACATATTTTTCTGTGTTGAACTGGTCGAAAGTCATTCCTTGCGGCAAATGATTTTTTAACCCTTGCATCAATTTTACTTTTACGATGGAATCTGCTTCTGTACGACTGTCTTTGATCAGGTAAGAAGTAGTGATATCTAATTTAGAATTATCACCGATTGTTTTAATGATAGGGTTATCTCCTTCAAAAGTAGCTTTCAAATCTTCTCTAACTTTTTCTACATCAACTTTATTGTCAAATTGAACAGTATAGCTACGGCCTCCATTAAATTCAACTCCATAGTCAAAGCCATTAAAGAAAGAAGCGATACCCAATCCTAATACTACAAAAGAGATGGCATAAGCTACTTTGCGATATTCAATGAACTTATATTTTGCATGTTTGAATACACGACGGGATACACCAGTGAAATATTCAAGGTGACGTTTTTTACTGGTAAACCACTCAGTAACCCAACGGCTAACCAGGATACCACAGAACAATGAAAGCAGGATACCAATTATCTGTGTAGTTGCAAAACCTTTTACCGGCCCAAGACCAAAATAGAAAAGGATGATTGCTGTTAATAGGGTAGTGATGTGACCATCCAGTACCGGAGGTAATGAACGTCTGTAACCATCGTTGATAGCGGGTAAATAACCTTTGCCTTTGGTAAGTTCTTCTTTGATACGTTCGTATATAATTACGTTCGTATCAACTGCCATACCTATGGTAAGTACAAGGCCTGCAATACCGGGAGCTGTTAATGTGGCACCAAGACCTGCAAGAATACCTACTGTAAAAAGTAAGTTTAAGATCAATGCAATATTAGCAACCCATCCGCTGGTATTATAATATACCAACATCAGTAAGAAGATAACTACGAAGGAAATCAGGAAAGCCATTGTACCACCCCGAATAGCTTCTGCTCCAAGTGTAGGACCAACTTGCTGCTCCTGTACAATTTTAGCAGGTGCAGGAAGCTTACCAATTTTTAAAATATTAGCAAGGTCGGTTGCTTCTTGTTGTGTGTAGTTTCCTGAAATAGATGAAATTCCATTAGGAATTGCATTGATAACATTCGGTGCAGAGAAAACAACATTATCCAGAACGATTGCAATAGGTTTATTGTCGTTCGGGTTATTTGGGTCTCCGGCAGCATCCTCTGTCATTTTCTTCCATATCACAGCTCCGAAATTTTTCATTTCCATTTGCACTTCTACTTTGCCATACTGGTCAAAAGACATGTTAGCATTTGCAATTGCATCACCTTCCAGCTTGGCAGTAGGGCGACCAAAAGTTTTTAGTGCATAAAGAGGTACTGCATCCGCAGTTTTACCTTTTTGATCTTTAAAAGGTGTACCGTAAGCCCAGGCTACATCAGCAGGGAAGCTAGCCCGGAGTTCATCCAAATAGCCTCTAACTTTTGCAGTATCTCTTATTAGTACATTACCGATATATGGAGGAACTGAAACATTACCTGCTTCATCACGGCTTACACCTGCAAACTGAATATATTTTTCGATGGTTGTTTGAGCAGTTAAATCTTCTGTGCTCTTTGCTGTGGTATCCCCAGTTTTAGCAATTTCATCAGAAAGTTTTTTAGTCTTCCCAGTGTCATTTGTATTCGCAACACTTGTAGTTCCGGTAGTGTCCGTTTTTTTAGTTGTATCTGCTTTGGCAGTTGAGTCTTTTTTATTGCCATACTTAGCATTGAAAAGTTCAACGGCTTTGTTCCAGCCAGATGCGTAGTTATTGTCTTGCAATGTATATACTTCCCAGAACTGAAGATTGGCAGTACTCTGTAAAAGTTTTCTAACTCTTTCTTTGTCCTTAATACCTGGAAGTTCTACATTGATCAATTGTCTGTCGGGTAATGCATTGATGGTGGGCTGTGCTACACCAAACTGGTCAATACGGGTACTCAACCTGTCGAACGTAACATCGTAAGCAGTTTTTGCTTCTTCCCGAACATAGGTTTCTACTTTGCTATCGGTTGTATTGATGTCAATTTTACCAGAGCTGGCACCGGCAAATAAAGCAGCCAAAGGTCTGTTAGCTTCCAGCTTTCTGTATTCTTGTATAAACAATGTAATGAAGTCAGCATCGCTATTCGCTTTGCGGCTATCAGCATTTTTAAGTGCTGCTAAAAAGTTTGGATCTTTAGAATTGTTGGCCAATGATTTCAACAACCCAGACATTTCCACTTCCAGCATTACATTCATTCCACCTTGCAAATCAAGACCGAGGTTCAACTCTTCTTCTTTTGATTTTTGGTAGCTCATTGCACCGTTGATGCCATACGTAAGTGTAACATCTTTTGTGCTATCTTCTAAATAAGCCAATCTCGCCTCGTAAATTTTATCCAGCGTATCCTGGTATTTCATCTGCGTAGCTGCATCATTTGGATATTTTGCAGTAGC
>CAZXMP010000252.1:0-3251 GCA_964641575.1 uncultured Chitinophaga sp.
AAAAAATTGAGTTATTTTGCTCTATAATATTAATGGAATCACAATTACTTTTGTCTCAGAAGTTGATTGATAGCTAATCAATCAGAAGTCCAAAAGTCCAATTGAAAGAAACCGTCCAAAAGTCCAAATCCAACTGAGGAACCGTCCAAATCCTTACAAAGACCGTCCAATTTAAAATCCAGTATCAATCAACTTCTTCTTTTTCTTTGTAGAGAAAGGCCTGAAAAACTGAGAAACCCAATATCCCAATAAGAAAGACCGAAAGAAGTCCAACCAATCCTTGAGAAACCAAACGTCACCGTGTCCAAATCCATGAAAGAAACTAACAGTCCGGAACCCTCCTGCTAAACACAATTTAGCAGGAGGCGCGGTGAACAGGAATCAACTTTCTACACTCTCCATTCTATTTATTTTCCCAACTTGTTGATTTTGTAAATTCGCAGCAAATACTTGCATGCCTGATTTTATTGACCAGACCGGAAGAAAAGTTGCTATACCTGCAATTCCTCAACGCATCGTTTCAGTAGTGCCTTCCCAAACAGAATTATTATTTGACCTCGGACTTCGAAATGAAGTTGCTGGCATCACTAAATTCTGCATACATCCAACAGAATGGTTTATTAGAAGTAAAACAAGAGTTGGCGGCACTAAGCAAGTTAAGATGGATGTCATTCACGAATTGCAACCTGATCTCATCATTGCCAATAAAGAAGAAAATGTAAAAGAACAAATAGTGGAATTAGAAAAGCAGTACCCGGTTTGGATAAGCGATGTCAACAAACTGGAAGATGCTTATGAAATGATCGAACAAATCGGGATCATTACAGGCAAAGAACAACCCGCCCATGAAATGATTGATGAAATAAAAAAGAATTTTGCCCAACTCCAGACTCCTGACTCACGACTAAAGACTGTCTATTTGATCTGGCAAAACCCCTACATGACCGTCGGCGGTGATACTTTTATACATTCCATGCTGGAGAAAGCAGGCTTCACTAATATTTTCGCAAATAAAAAAAGATATCCTGAAGTAACAGCCTCTGAACTTAGAACTATTAACTGTGAACTACTATTCCTCTCCTCCGAACCCTTTCCTTTTCAACAAAAACATATTGACGAATTACAAATTCAACTACCCAATACAAAAATTGTGCTGGTAGATGGAGAAATGTTCAGTTGGTATGGAAGCCGATTACTAAAAGCACCTGCTTACTTTAAGAGTTTGCAATCAGCAATAAATAAGCGACCTTAGAATCAATTCACTATTGACCATTCACCCAATGAGTTTTACAGAAAATAAAAACGACAGAGAAACAAAGCAGGGCGATAAACCAACCCGGAAAAAACCAATGTACCCGGTTAATAATGCATTGCGCCATTATTTAAAACTTCATGGCCGGGAAGTAAAGTTGCCCGTTACCTATAATAATCTGCTGAACTATACATGGTCAACTCCAATAAAAGATAAAAATGGAAAAGACACATTATGGGAAAAGCTTTCTTATGATAGTCGAGACTGGGAATATATCCGGGATGGCCTTGTAAAAATTTATGCCATTCTAAAAACAGAAGGTGATTTCAGTTTTATCAGTCACTTAGATGTTGCCAGAATTGACTATTGCACCTTTGGCAACTCACATCCTTTCCGTATTCGCATTGTAAATAAATTCAACGACAACTACGATCACTACTACATTAAGATAGCCGATGCGTCAAGAGTATATGGGTTGGAACTGGAACACATCCTCTCTCCCAACCGTATAACTTTTTTTACCTGTGATAATACATTAGTAGAAGAACATATTCCCGGTATACCAGGCGATATGTTTGTTCAGCAAATAATGGATACACTGGAAACCAATAAAATACGACTGGCCAAAGAGTTTGTAAAATTTAATGAACGTTGTTTTGTACGTTTACTCGGCGATATGCGCAGCTATAATTTTGTGGTGGATATTACTCCGGATATTGAAGATTATCAATATCGTATCCGTTGTATCGACTTCGATCAGCAATCCTACGAAGGAAGAAAGAACCTGTACTTACCACAATTCTTCAAAGAAAATTATGCATTTGTAGACCTTTCTCTCTCCCATCTTAATAAGGAATCAATTGCGCAATACCAGTTTGAGGAAAGAACAATGATCACTTACCGGGTAGTATCATCAAGGTACCGCATAAAAGAGCTGCTGGATATTATGACCAAAGATGAAATTTCTACTACTGAAAAAATTAAACAATTAAAAGATGAGTTGAACAGTTATTTCAACACTACTGTATTCAAAAAATGTAAGTCGATGGGAGATATTGTAAAAACACAATTAAAACACAGCCTGCAAAAAAACCTGATGCTGGTACAAAAAGACTTAGGAAAGCATAATGAATAAAATCAAGGATTTTTGGATTATAAGAACGATTAACACAGATTATTCTTCTATTATTTTAGCAGAAAATAAATTCGAAGCTAATTTGTATTCTTTGTGTCTTATCTCCTTTGCGACTTTGCGTGAAAATGTGTTTTCTAACACCCGTTTGTAAATAAACATCAATAAATCGGCTATATTAGCGCCTTAAAACGATTGGCTGCCGCTAACTTTTAAGCCACATTAAAAAACAAATACTACTTAATGAAAAAGTACAAAGCCGGTGTGCTGTTCGGCGACGAATTAGAAGCACTCTACAAAGACGCTAAAGACAACCAGTTTGCATTGCCTGCTGTTAATACCATTGGCACCAATACCATTAATGCCACACTGGAAACCGCTGCAAAAGTAAACTCCCCTGTTATTATTCAATTTTCCAACGGAGGTGCACAATTTATTGCCGGCAAAGGAATGCCGAACGACCAGTTGCAAGCCAATATTTCGGGTGGTGTTTCGGGTGCATTGCATATTCATAATGTAGCAAAATATTATGGAGTGCCTGTTGTTTTGCATACCGACCATGCATCAAAAAAATGGCTGCCCTGGATCAGCGGATTGTTAGATGCCGGCGAACAATACTTCAAAGAAAAAGGTCAGCCACTATTCAGTTCTCATATGCTTGATCTGAGTGAAGAGCCGCTGGAAGAAAACATTCAAACATCTGTTGAGTATTATAAAAGAATGGTTCCGCTGGGTATGAGTATTGAAATTGAACTCGGTGTTACCGGTGGCGAAGAAGATGGTGTTGATAACAGCGATATTGATAATGCTAAATTATATACACAGCCAGAGCATGTAGCTTATTCTTACAAAGAACTAAGCAAGGTG
>CAZXMP010000253.1:0-3224 GCA_964641575.1 uncultured Chitinophaga sp.
TCTGAATACGGTTGCAAAAACTTGCTCAGTTGTTTTGCATTAATATTCTTATCTGTACTCAACACCGAAATTTGCTCTGCAATATTCTTTAATTCCCGCACATTCCCGGGCCAGGGATAGCTTATTAACAGTTGTTTTGCTTCATCATCTAACTGTACAGAGCCAGTCTTATATTTTGTAGCAAAATCGGCTGCAAATTTTCGGAAAAGGATATGAATATCTTCCGGCCTGTCGTGTAACGAGGGGACCCGGATAGGAACGGTACTTAAACGATAATATAAATCCTCTCTGAATTTTCCCGACTGCACTAATTCTAATAAATCTTTATTAGTTGCGGCGATTACCCGCACATCTGTTTTTTGCACTTTTGATGAGCCTACCCGAATGTATTCGCCGGTTTCTAACACTCTCAACAATCTTGCCTGTGTACCCAGTGGCAACTCACCAATTTCATCTAAGAAAATTGTTCCACCGTTTACCGTTTCAAAATATCCTTTTCTTGCATCCGCTGCTCCGGTAAATGATCCTTTTTCGTGACCGAATAATTCAGAGTCAATAGTTCCTTCTGGTATAGCACCGCAATTAACAGCAATAAACGGATTGTGCTTGCGGGCAGAAAGTGAATGAATGATATGCGAAAATACTTCTTTCCCTACACCGCTTTGTCCGTTAATTAAAACTGTAAGATCGGTATTTGAAACCTGCGCCGCTACCTGCAGTGCATAATTAAGGGCAGGGGAGTTGCCGATAATAGCAAATCGATTTTTTATTGCTTGAATATCCATTATAATTTATTGTTGACAATAGATCCTAATAATGTTCCCTGAGTACAATGTGTTGCTTTTACCAGTACATAATCTCCTTTACTTAATTCATAATTTTCTTTAGGAAAAACAAACACTTTACCGTGAGAACTTCTTCCCACCCAATCTGTATCACTTTTTTTGCTGTCGCCCTCTATTAAAATTTTAAATGTTTTACCCATATCCTTCAGATTGCTTTCCAGCGATAGCTTGTTTTGCATCTGCACTACTTCATGCACTCTTCTTTTCTTTACTTCCAATGGCACATCATCTGCATATCTGCGTTGTGCTAAAGTACCCGGTCTTTCAGAGTAGAAATACATATAGCCATAATCATATTTTGCATATTCCATTATGCTTAATGTATCTTGATGGTCTTGCTCTTCTTCGGTACAAAAACCTGTAATTATATCTGCTGTAATTCCACAGTCGGGAATTATTTGTTTGATCCTGTCCACTTTTGCCATATACCATTCTCTGGTATAGGTGCGGTTCATTAACTGTAACACTCTTGAAGAACCACTTTGAACTGGAAGGTGTATGTGGTTACAGATATTTTCATGCTTTGCAATTGTATGCAGCACTTCGTCTGTAATATCTTTTGGATGCGAGGTAGAGAAACGAACTCTAAGCAGCGGCGATATCAATGCTACTTTTTCTAAAAGCATGGCAAAAGTTATCGACGAATCTTTTTGCTCGTCAAAATAATAATAGCTATCAACATTCTGCCCAAGCAATGTTACTTCTTTGTACCCTTTTTGAAATAAATCTGCACATTCAGCAATAATACTTTCTGCACTGCGGCTTCTTTCTCTTCCTCTTGTAAGTGGTACCACGCAGAAAGAACACATATTATTGCAGCCACGCATAATACTTACAAAAGCACTTACGCCATTACTATTTAATCTTACCGGAGAAATATCAGCATATGTTTCATCACGACTTAATAAAACATTCACTGCTTTTTGTCCGCTTTCGGCTTCCATTACCAAAGCAGGTAGTGAACGATAAGCATCGGGACCAACAACAATATCAACCAGCTTTTCTTCTTCTAATAATTTTGATTTCAACCGTTCTGCCATACATCCGAGCAAACCAATCAACATTCCCTTTTTGGCTCTCTTCAGTAACCTAAATTCAGTAAGACGTTTTCGAACGGTTAGCTCCGCTTTTTCCCTGATTGAACAAGTATTAATAAAAATAAGATCGGCTTCTTCAAGGTTGCGGGTTGCACCAAAGCCCTCATTATTTAAGATGGATGCCACCACCTCACTATCCGCAAAGTTCATGGCACAGCCATAGCTCTCGATATAAAATCGTTTCTTAAATAGTTGAGAGTCGTTAGAAAGGGGTGAAAAAGCTTCACCTTGTCTTCCTTCGTCCTGTACCTTATCCGACACGTAATCAAGCATTCTTCTTTAAAATTTGGAGGACAAATATACCTAAAATCTCCAAGATTATGACAGTATGTCAGCGAAATATGGAGGCTTGACCAACAACTGTTTGTGTTTACCATTGTTCCAAAACTTTTTAAACCAGAGCAGGTTAAAACTATCTTTGAGCGTCTAAATGCCAATGCTTAAAAAAGTCACTTCCACCTTAACAGCCCTGTTATTATTTATTTCTGTCGTTGCGCAGGAGAAAGCTGCATCCGGTTTACTGACGGGGAATGTGATAGATGAAAAGAAAAAAGCATTGGAAGGAGCCACGGTTCAGTTAATTTCTTTTGCGGATACCCTAAAGATAAAATCGATTTCAACAGATAAGGCGGGGGAGTTCAGTTTTCAAAATGTCGATTTTGGATATTATAAATTAAGCATTAGTTATGTAGGCCTGCAACCACTCACTATTGATAGCATTTATTTTCGGATGGAGCGATTTGATTTTAATCTCTCGGATGTTATATTAATGCCCCGTTCAACTGATAATTTAGAAGCGGTAATTATTTATGCTGAAAAGCCACTGATAGAATCAAAGGAAGGGAATATTACGTTTAATGCAGGTGAATCAGCAATTGCTGCAGGTAGTACTGCCAGCGACCTGTTGACGAGTGTTCCGCTGGTTGGAAAAGACCCCGATGGGAAAATAACGGTACGTGGAAAGGAACCGAAAATTTTGATTGATGATAAACCTGTTGAATTAAATCTTCAGCAATTGCAGGATCTATTAGAATCAATGCCCGGAAGTTCTATTGATAAAATAGAAGTGATGACAAACCCGCCGCCACAATATGCCAATGAGCAAGGCGGTGTAATTAATATTGTTACGAAGAAGGGCAAAGTAGGAATAAGCGGAAGGGTTTCTGTTACGGCTGGAACAAGAGGTGAGGCTACAATGAATGGAAGTTTTACTTATCGCAAACAAGGCCTGGCAATAAATATTAATGCACAGAAACAAATTCCGATAGTTGTAAATGTAGAT
>CAZXMP010000254.1:0-3185 GCA_964641575.1 uncultured Chitinophaga sp.
TGTTATGGACAACATTGTCTAGTTTTAAAAACACATTTACCTGAATGATGCGGTCACTGAATTGTTTCAGTTTCTCCAGTTTACGGTTAACATACTCAATTAACTTACTGTCTGCATCAAAATGAACAGATTGAATTTTTACGTTCATAGTCATCTTTTTTAAAACGATAAAATAATAAATAAAGAACTTTTGTTGGCCTTCTTTTAGGGATTTGGAGTTCTTCTGTCTGACTTCAAGTTAGTTCAAATGAGGGTTTCTCCCAAACAAAATTCTCTTAATTTTTTATTGTTCTGCAGGTAAATTTTTCAAGCTTTTGGATGAGCTTTTTTGTGTATATCTTTTAGCTTCTCTATAGTATTGTGTGTATAAATCTGGGTAGAAGCGAGGCTACTATGACCGAGCAATTCTTTTACTGCGTTCAGATCGGCTCCATTATTCATTAAATGCGTGGCAAAAGTATGCCGAAGCACATGGGGGCTTTTCTTGTCGAGTGTGCCGACGGTTCCGAGATATTGATTTACCAGCAAATAGGCATATTTGGGATAGAGTTTTTTGCCTTTTTCTGTTACAAGGAGAAAACCATCGGTGCTTCCTATTTCTTTATTCCTTAATTCCTGATATTGTTTAATATTTTCAATTGTCTCTTGGCTTACAGGAATGACTCTTTCTTTATTTCCCTTCCCTAACACTTTAATAGAAGACCGGCTAAAATCAATTTGCTTTTCTTTTAGTGTGATCAATTCACTTAAACGCATCCCCGTACTATAAAATATAGTTATCAGCATTTTGGCATTCAAGCTTTTCCAGGTATCACTAGTTTGAGTGAGGGTTTCAACCAGCTTTTTTGTTTCTTCTTCCTTTACAAATACAGGTAATCGTTTGCCAATTTTTGGACTAATAATTTTTCCCATGGGGCTACTTGCCAATATCTCTGTTCTTACACAGTATTTAAAAAATGATTTTAGGCTTGATATTTTTCTGTTGATGGATTTTGAAGTAAGACCATTGTCCTTCAGACTGGCTAACCAACTGCGAATGAATGTATGATTGATGTGTTTTAATGATGTTTCACCGAATTGTACACTTAGATAGGAGAAAAAATCGTTCAGGTCTGCGGTATAAGATGTGATGGTATTGACAGAATACCTTTTTTCGTATTGTAAGTAGCCAATGAACGGCTGAATGATTTGTTCGGCATTTGCAGGCATAAGATATTGCAGGGACTTTACCTTATAGATAAAAGAAGGATAGCAGCAAAGTTATATAACTTGCTGCTATCCTTGAATATGATTAACCTAATTGGTTATTTTTCGATCTTGCCGCTGGCCAGGTTCTGCTTGTACACAGCTTTAAGCACTTCACCTCTGCGTCTAACAGAAGGTTTAATGAAAGCCTGACGTTCACGCAACTGAAGTAATACTTTAGATTTCTCGAATTTCTTCTTGTACTTCTTTAGAGCTTTGTCTATGTTTTCGCAGTCTTTAGAATCAATAATCAGCATAAAATTTTATACCTCCTTCGGTATTTTTTTAGGATTGCAAAGATAAGGGGGAAAAGTGAAACTCTGAAACGAGTGAGGAAAAGTTTTATCTTGCCTTATGTTTACGGGTATAATTGAATCTATTGCGGTGGTTAAAGAGGTCATTATCAACGGCTCGAATAAAACATTTTGGCTAGAGTCGCCAATATCTGCTGAGCTAAAAATTGACCAGAGTGTAAGCCATAATGGTATTTGTCTTACTGTGGAAGAAATAAACGGCTCCAGCCACCGGGTAACCGCTATAGTAGAAACCTTAAGAAAAACAAACGCAGGTAGTTGGGAAAAAGGAAATCTCGTAAATCTTGAACGCTGCCTTCGTTTAAACGATAGAATTGACGGCCACCTGGTGCAAGGCCATGTTGACTCAACCGGAATTTGTGTTGTTAGAAAAGAAAAGAAAGGAAGCTGGGAGTTTGAATTTGAGTTTCCTAAAAAATTTGCAGGGCTGATAATTGAGAAGGGTTCTGTTTGTGTTGATGGCATAAGTTTGACAGCTTTTAATGTAAGAAGGAGGACTTTTAGCGTTGCCATTATACCATACACTTTTGAACATACCAATATAAAAAGTGTAAAAGAAGGCGACACTGTAAACCTTGAGTTCGACTTAATTGGTAAGTATCTGCTTAGAGGATTATCTTTGAAAGAGAAATAATTAACCCAATTCTATCGCTACATGACTGCCGACAAAACCGCCAGGTCTTACTACCCTGCCCTTGATGGTTTGCGTGGAGTTGCTATTTTACTCGTTGTCTTCTTACACAACTTTGGTTTCATGAATTATTTCTTTTTCGGTTGGTTAGGCGTTGACTTATTTTTTGTTCTTTCCGGATTTCTTATTACCGAAATTCTTTTAAACACAATTGACAAACCAAACTTTCTCAGGAACTTTTTTATGCGTCGGATTTTGCGCATTTTTCCTCTCTTTTACCTTACATTGCTTTTTTGCCTTTTAATCTTACCTACTATCAAAAGCATTAACATTGAAAGTAGTTATTACACCAATAATCAATTGTGGCTCTGGACATATTTACAAAACTGGCTCTTTGTTTTTAAGGAGCCCTATGGCGATAAAATATTATTGCACACATGGTCTTTAGCTGTAGAGGAACAATTTTACCTTGTCTGGCCATTTATTATTCTACTCATTCGCAAACCAAAGCGACTTCTTGCAATAGCCGCATTAATATTAGTAGTAGTAATAATTGCTCGGTATGCAATTTGGATGTACAAAATTGAAGACTTATCCTATGGTAGCCTCTATACATTTACACGAATAGATGGTCTATGTATAGGAAGTATACTTGCCTTGCTTATGCGAACTAATCCCGGCTTTTTAAAAAAATATACAACATTTATTGTGCTACTGATGGCTGCAATAAATTTTGGCTTCTATTTTATTAATACGCAGCAATCAGTTACCCTTCCCTATCTTGCTTTTGTAGGATATACTACGTTTGCAGTTCTTTTTGGAATTCTTGTATACGAAGCTGTTACCGGTGAATCAAAAATCATTCAATTTCTTTTAAATAATTTTGATAGAGAGAACACAAAAGAGAATATCCAAAATTTGGTGCTCCAGAAACAGAAACTCTTTTTTTTTTTTTAAATTTTTTTTTTTTTAAAATATTCACAAATTATTTAAAA
>CAZXMP010000255.1:0-3175 GCA_964641575.1 uncultured Chitinophaga sp.
TATGAGTATGAGACAACTGAAGATCTCGAAATCCATTACGAATCGGGAATCTCAAAGCCTTGAAAAGTATCTGCAAGAAATTGGCAAGGTCGAACTTATTTCTCCTGAGGAAGAAGTAAAATTAGCTACCCGCATTAAGGAAGGAGATCAACAGGCATTAGATCGCTTAACAAAAGCGAATCTTTGTTTTGTGGTATCTGTTGCCAAGCAATATCAAAACCAGGGATTGTCGCTACCAGACCTGATTAATGAAGGTAATCTGGGATTGATAAAAGCTGCCCAGCGGTTTGATGAAACCCGTGGATTTAAATTCATTTCCTACGCCGTTTGGTGGATCCGCCAGAGTATTTTACAATCCCTGGCAGAGCAATCCCGTATTGTTCGCTTACCCCTCAATAAAGTCGGACTTACCAATCGCATCCAAAAAGCTTATTCGTTGCTGGAACAGCAATTTGAAAGAGAGCCTTCTGCCGAAGAATTGGCCGAATTGCTGGAAATGGATATTGAAGAAGTAAAAGCTACTATAGGCATCAATGCCCGCCATGTAAGTATGGATAGCCCCATGTCTGAAGGCGAAGAAAATACTTTGCTTGATGTATTAGAGAACCATAATGCCGATAAAACAGATGGTGAACTTGACCACAAAGAGTCATTAAAAACCGAGATCGATCGTTCGCTTAAAACATTAACGGAGCGTCAAAAAGAGGTGATTTGCTTCTTCTTCGGCATTGGTGTTGACCACCCGATGAGTCTGGAAGATATTGGTGAACGTTTTAGCCTGACCAGAGAAAGAGTAAGACAGATCAAGGATAAGGCCATCACCAAATTAAAGGCGTCAAACCGGTGTAAACTTCTCAGAACTTATCTCGGAAATTGATTTAAAAACTAAAAAGATTATACTGACATAAAATTTTACATTTCTATCTTTGCAATTCTTTAAAAAGTGAACATTTGATGTTCACTTTTTCATTTACAGGACAGTGAAAAATACTTGGAATCATGTTTAACAGTTTACAGGAAAAATTAGAATCCGCCTTTAAGAACCTCAAAGGCCAGGGAAGAATTACCGAACTTAATATTGCAACAACCGTAAAAGAGATCCGCCGTGCACTGGTGGATGCGGATGTGAATTATAAAATTGCCAAAGAGTTTACCGACAAGGTAAAGGACAAAGCAATGGGTGAAAAAGTTATCAATGCCATTTCTCCAGGCCAGTTGATGACTAAAATTGTAAAAGATGAATTGGCAGAATTAATGGGCGGACAAGAAGCCGTATTTAATGCCAAAGGGAATCCTGCTATTATATTAATTGCTGGCTTACAGGGTAGTGGTAAAACAACTTTTAGTGGTAAGCTGGCACATTTTCTAAAAACAAAAAAAGGCCTCTCTCCTATGTTGGTGGCAGCAGATATTTATCGTCCCGCTGCGATGGAGCAATTAAGAGTATTGGGAGAACAGATAGGTGTAGATGTACATATCGAGCTGGAAAATAAAGATGCTGTTTCTATTGCACAGAATGCAGTAAAAGAAGCCAGAAGTAAGAACAAGAATGTACTCATCATAGATACAGCTGGTCGTTTAGCAGTAGATGAAGTGATGATGAAAGAAGTAGCCGATGTAAAAGCTGCGGTCAACCCACAAGAGATCTTGTTTGTGGTGGATAGCATGACGGGGCAAGATGCAGTGAATACTGCGAAAGCTTTTAACGACCGTCTTGATTTTACCGGTGTGGTACTTACCAAATTGGATGGTGATACAAGAGGTGGTGCCGCCATCTCTATCAAATACACGGTTGATAAACCTATCAAGTTTACCAGTGCTGGTGAGAAGATGGATACATTGGATGTGTTTTATCCGGATAGGATGGCACAACGTATCCTCGGCATGGGTGATATTACCTCTTTAGTAGAAAAAGCACAGGAACAATTTGATGAAGAAGCTACCAAAAAGCTGGAAGCCAAAATTCGCAAGAATAAATTCGACTTTGCTGATTTCAAAACCCAGTTAGAAGCCATCAAAAAGATGGGTAATATGAAAGATATGCTGGGCATGATTCCTGGTTTGGGCAGCAAAATAAAAGATGTTGATATCAACGACGATTCCTTCAAAGGCATTGAAGCCATGATAAATTCTATGACACCTGCCGAAAGAGCTGATCCGGATCTGATCGATGGCAACCGCAAAAAACGCATCGCCAAAGGCAGTGGCAAAGACATTCAGGAAGTAAACAACTTTATGAAGCAGTTTGAGCAAATGCGGGGCATGATGAAGAATATGAACAAAATGGGTGCTTTGGGGAGAATGATGCCGGGGATGAAGAAGTAGTTTGGAGTCGGTTTTCTATAGCAAAAATATTACTACTTATTTCGGGAAAATGGGAGAAAATACCGCTGAAAGGCGACTCTACTCCAGACTCCCGACTAAAGACTCCTGACTCCAATACTTTATCTTTTTATTTCCCCATTTCAGCCCTATATTTGCCGTCCGGTTTTTACCGGAACTAACAATTATTGTTTAACGCTGTTAAATTTCTATTTATGTCAGCAAAAATCCGTCTTCAGAGACACGGGTCAAAAAAGAGACCCTTTTACTTCATTGTTGTAGCCGATTCCCGGGCACCCCGCGACGGTAAATTCATCCAAAAATTAGGTACTTACAATCCCCTGACTGTTCCTGCTACTATTCAGCTGGATCGTCAAAAGGCATTGGAGTGGCTGAACAAAGGTGCTACACCCACCGATACTGTTCGCCGTATCCTCAGCTTCAAGGGCGTGTTGTTCCTGAAACACCTGCTCCGTGGCGTTAGCCTCGGACTGTTTGATGATGCTACAGCCATGGAGAAATTCACGAAGTGGAGTGCCGAGCACGAAGCACAAGTGAAAAGACGCCAGGAAGAGGCCTACCGTCAGAAAAGAGCCAGACGAGTTCCCAGCACAGGTCGCAGACCTGAGCGCAGACCAGAAGGCAGTGGCGGTGGTGAAGGATAATAAAATGTCCGCATCCTGAAAGTTCATGAATCCCGGCCGTTGGCCGGGATTTTTTTTGGGTGGCCACGAAAACACACGAAAGAACACGAATGGATTTGCTGCGCAAATGGCTGTCTGCGACAGCCGGGTGCCACGGATCACACGGATTAACACGGATTGAATACAAGAATGTTCACCCAAACATCTTA
>CAZXMP010000256.1:0-3171 GCA_964641575.1 uncultured Chitinophaga sp.
CTGAACTGGTTGTACGCTTCCATTTTATAAATGATAAGCGGATCTTTTTGTTCAAGGTATGCAGTTTGTACACTTTGCTTCAAATCATCCATTGCACGAAGATGTTCTTTCCAAGCATCATCAATCACAGCCAGTGTAATTGTTTTCTCTAACGAATTCGCTAGCTCTGCACCATTTGAGCTAAGCGTTTTATCAAGATTAGCTAATACATTCAATCCCTTACGACCATCACTAAATGGAATCACTACATTTTCAATGTGGCTCCCTTGTGTAAGACGGATGTTTTTAAATACGGGAATAGCTTGTTTTTGTAGTTCTCCTTTATGAAGGTTGTATTTTTCTGTCGCTTCGTTATATAATCTGTCGATTAAACTGTTTACATCAGTCTTCTTAAATGTTTCTTCTTCAATCTTTGTATCTAAGCCGAAATTTACAATACAAGCCATTTTAAATCCTTCAAAATCTTCTTGTTCCCGGAAAGAGTCAATCAAACTTCCGGCAACGGCAGAGAAAGAAGTATCAATGTCTAATGCAAGGCGTTCGCCGAACAATGCATGATTTCTTTTTTCATACACAGCATTCCGTTGCTTATTCATTACATCATCATACTCCAGCAAACGTTTACGAATACCAAAGTTGTTTTCTTCTACTTTCTTTTGTGCCCGTTGAATACTGTTACTGATCATGCTGTGTTGTATCACATCGCCTTCTTTGTAACCTAATTTATCCATTAAGGATGCAATACGTTCGCTACCGAACATACGCATCAGATCATCTTCCAATGAAACATAAAATTGCGAAGAACCCGGATCTCCCTGGCGACCTGCACGGCCACGCAACTGTCTGTCTACACGGCGGCTTTCATGTCGTTCTGTACCAATAATTGCTAATCCACCAGCTTCTTTTACGCCTGGCCCAAGCTTAATATCCGTTCCACGACCAGCCATGTTAGTGGCAATAGTAACTGCGCCGGGCAAACCAGCTTCAGCAACTACCTGAGCTTCTCTGGCATGTTGTTTTGCGTTCAATACATTGTGCGGAATTTTTTTCTGCTGCAACATTCTTCCCAACAATTCGCTTACCTCTACTGAAGTAGTACCTACCAGGCAAGGGCGACCAGCATTTCTTAATATTTCAATCTCATCAATTACAGCCTTGTATTTTTCTCTCTTTGTTTTATAAACCAGATCCTGTTTATCATTTCTTACCATTTTCAAATTGGTAGGAACGTTTACCACATCTAGTTTATAAATACTCCACAACTCTGCTGCTTCAGTTTCGGCAGTACCCGTCATACCACATAGTTTGTGATACATGCGGAAATAGTTTTGCAAAGTGATAGTGGCATAGGTTTGTGTAGCGGCTTCGATCTTTACATTTTCTTTTGCCTCTAATGCCTGGTGTAAGCCATCGCTATAACGACGACCTTCCATGATACGACCTGTTTGTTCATCTACAATTTTAATTGCACCATCTATTATTACATATTCCACATCTTTTGCAAACATGGTATATGCCTTTAATAATTGTTGTACTGTATGTATACGGTCAGCTTTCTGAGAATATTCATTCAGTATCGTTTCTTTCTGCTGCAATTTTTCGTCGGCACTCAATGCACTTTTTTCTACATCCGCCAGTTTTACTCCGATATCAGGAAGTACAAAGAATTCTGAATCTTCACCCGTTTTGGTAATCATATTCAGACCTTTCTCCGTCAGATCAACAGAGTTATTCTTTTCATCAATATGGAAAAGTAATTCTTCATCTACGATGTGCATATTCCGCATCTGGTCTTGCAGGTAATAGTTTTCTGCTTTCTGCATTTTTACACGGATACCAGGCTCACTTAAAAATTTAATTACCGGACCATACTTCGGTAAACCACGATGTGCCCTGAATAAATACAAGCCACCGCCTTTCGCATCATCATCACCTTCTGCAAAACGTTTTTTTGCTTCGTTCAAACAGTTACGAACAATGCGTTCCTGTTCTTGTACTAACTGTAAAATTCTTGGTTTGTGAATATGGTATTGCTGATCATCGCCTTTGGCAACCGGGCCAGAAATAATTAACGGTGTTCTCGCATCATCGATCAATACGGAGTCAACCTCATCCACCATGGCAAAATGATGCTTGCGTTGTACCATTTCATCCGGTGTGTGTACCATGTTGTCACGCAGGTAATCAAACCCAAATTCATTATTGGTTCCATAAGTAATATCTGCTAGGTATGCTTTTCTTCTTTCTTCAGTATTGGGTTGATGTTTGTCAATACAATCAACAGTAATACCGAGCCATTCAAAAATGGTTCCGTTCCATTCCTGGTCACGACGGGCCAGGTAGTCATTTACTGTTACAATATGAACACCTTCACCCGGTAATGCATTCAGGTATGCCGGTAATGTAGATACAAGGGTTTTACCTTCCCCTGTAGCCATCTCAGCAATTTTACCAGAATGCAATACGGCACCACCAATCAACTGTACATCATAATGTACCATGTTCCAGGTTACTTGCCCGCCGGCAGCTGTCCAGGTGTTTTTGAAAGTGGAAGTGGAACCATCAATAGTGATGTAATTTTTTTTGATGCTTAATTCTCTATCCAATTCGGTAGCGGTAGAAACAATATCTGTATTCTCTTTAAAACGGCGGGATGTTTCTTTGACTACTGCAAATGCTTCAGGTAGTAATTTTTCAAGAATTACTTCAATTTCTTTGTTGCGGTCTTTTTTCAGTTTATCAACTTCCTGGTAGATGGCGTCTTTTCCCATCAGATCGTTGAAAGGAAGTGCTTCCGCAGCAGCATTTTTATCAGCAATTTTAGCATCAATTTCAGACAGGTGTTCTTTTATACGATGACGAAACTCCTGTGTTTTGTTGCGAAGCTGGTCGTTGCTGAGAGACTGATAAGAAGCAAACGCTTCATTGATTTTACCAACATAAGGCTCAATCTTTTTTACATCTTTCTCTGACTTGCTGCCACCAAAAATTTTTGAAATAAAACCAAGCATAAAAATGAGTGTTATTGGGTATTCTTCTCTTGAAAAATTTTATAGAACTTAATGTTGTCAAAAAAAGTGCTACAAGTATTATTGAGCCAATTTGACAGCATTTGTTCCCCGGTTTATCGGGGCTGGCAAAGATAATGTAATTGAGCTTGCGGCTGTAGCT
>CAZXMP010000257.1:0-3141 GCA_964641575.1 uncultured Chitinophaga sp.
CCAGACTTGCTAAAGCAGCCTGATTGTCTTTTATTAGTGATTTGTAACAAGCATGGTGATACCAGGTGTACACATCATGCTGTTTGTAAACAAAAGCCTGATCAAAAAAATATTGCACCCCTGTTCCTTTATTCAACATGGCAGAATCCCTCATATATCCATACAAGATCGATAAATAAGATAAATACTGCATATTAAAAATATACTGCGTTTCTTTAAACTGCTTAAACTCTTTTACATCTGTTGCTGTATATGTTTTACCAAAATATAGCTGAAGATTGTTTACATACCCTTCCATAAACGCAGGAGCATACACCGCCGATTTAACAAATGACTGAAATGCCCTCCCTATGTCCCCTTCCAATACTTCAATTGTTCCCATATTGAAATTGGCAAATACATTCAGACTATCAGCCTCTAATAATCGCCTGAAATATTTTTTTGCAGAATCAAGCTGGTTGTTCACAAAATAATTATGTCCAATGTTATTATCACAAATATCACAAGCCCCCATTTCCTTTTTTGCAAGATTATAATAGTAGATGGCACTGTCAGTCATACTGTTCCTGGAATAATACACTCCTTTAAAAAAATATCCATTTCCTTTGTACAACGTAGAGGTATCTATAATTGCATTGATAATAGCTAATGCATTTTTAGACTTTTTGTTGTTAAGATAAACATCAGACAATTTCACCCCTACATCCAGCCAACCCGGATTTTCCTTTAAAAGTTCCTCAAATATTTTTTCCGCATTGTCATACATTTTTAGATTTGCATAAGTAATCCCTAATGTATAACGAGCCATTAAATCATTAGGACGCAGGTCGAGATATTTTTGAAAAGCTTTTGTTGCTTTATCATTCTCGTACAAGAATATATAACGAACGCCTAATGCATCCAATGTATATGCTGCGTTGGGCTCCAATTGTTCTGATTGTTCCAATAGTTTGACTGAAGTTTCTACTGCAGGCTTCATATATGCATTGTATTCATTTTCCGATAATGCCCAGCTAAGAGCCATCGCATCCATAAATAATTTGCGGGCCTTAATGTTGGTGTACATATAATGCTGGCTGCCGAGTAATTGCATCGAACTATCCAGCTCGATTGCCACCAATCCGCATTCTTCCCTTGAAGAATAGCTTCTTTGTCCTTTTAATAAGGGAGATACAATGCCATTAAACTTCTCATTTAATACAGCAGCAAGGTTGCGCCGCATCTGTACTACAAGCGGACTGGCCGGATACTTCTTTTCAAACAAGCGATAATCCCTGAATGCATTGGTATCTATTGGTGCGACCAGCCTTTTTTCGGCAATATTATTTTTAAAAGAGGCATATAATTTCTTTCCGGCAGGGTCCAGCGAATCAACATATTTATCATCATTACCTTTTGTATTGGCAGATGCAAGTATGGGGTAGTTTTTAGCTTTTTCCAATTTTAATGCTGCAAGTATGGTTGGATTTACTTTACTAATTGGCTTACTTAAATCGCCGGTCACCAATGGAATTTGCTTCCCTTCGCTATACTTTGCCACATTGGATTGAATGTAACTCTGTAACTCAAACATGCTAACCGTTCCATTATTATCCATATCTGCAAGGCCTTTCAATCCTTCTTCCAATTGCAAAGAAAAAAGTCCTCTTCCCCCACCCCACTCCGAACTCTCCAGGGAAAGCTGATTGGGCTGGCAAGAAAGTATTTTATACTCTTTGCCCCATGCAGCGGTAAGTGCGGAGGCTGTTTGCTGCACTCCCTCTACTCCACCTTTTAAATTACCGGAGTGGCAGGCATCAACAATAAATATCATTTCGATGCCTCGCTGTGCTAATGGAGATAAATATCTTTTTAAATCTAAGATTTCCAGCACATCATCATTCATTCCAAAATAATTTCCATTGGGGCTATTGTGTAATAAAAGCAAGCCATTTTCAATTTGAGTAAGGTCTTCCATATCACCATGCCCTGCAAAAAAGAAATACACCCTGTCGCCTGGTTTTGCCTTGCGGGCTAATACAGAAATAGCATCTCCCACATTGGTACGGGTAGCATTCTCATTTAAGAAAGTTTCAATATTGGTGGCGGGCACTTTGCCTCCGCCTTCACTCAGTAAAAAACTTTCAAATGATTGTGCATCTTTATGAGCATATTGTAGATCCGGCACTAATTTATAATCGCTGATGCCGACAATAATGGCATATATATTACCCTTTGCTGTTGCGGTATCGCCAGCTTTTTTAAAACCCCGTTCATCAGGCTGTGCCATTGCCTGTAAAGCACAGCCAAGTAAGGATAGTAATATAATATTGCTTTTCTGTTTCATTAGAATAATACCTTTAGCAGACACTCTAAGACTAAAAGAAGTTGCCCGAACTTCTCTAATATACCTAAAGATAATATAGTTTGCAGAAGATAATGTACCCACTGCTGGGTATTGTAATCCTGAATTGAAGTAATACCTTTCTTAAATATTGACAAGATATGAACACCAGCTTTTTTATAAAATTTTCGTTTATTTTTTTATTTCTTGCCGGAATGCTGGTTAGCAAAAACTCATCTGCAACCCCCGGCATTGGCGAGGAAAATGTATTTGTTCTTGATAAAAGTCAGTTCCCCCAGTCTTTAAAAAAACATAATCCTGCAGTTATTTATATACTTTACTATGGCACTCCGGTTTTGTCAAAGTTTGAAGGGGTGATCTTTAGGGGTGACACAATTACCAATTACAAAAAATTTACGGATTCATTAGGCCATACACAAAAAGGCTTCAGATTGATTTTTGGCAGCAATGATAAGATCGACAGTGTATGGCAAACTAATAATAAGTATATAATTACAGACAAAGCCTATAATACCGGCGAAGGGCTATTAAGAATAATGGCCTATAACGAGGCGGGGAGGGTTGTTGACGAATTTGTATTTGACTACCTCCGTAAGTTCTCCATATCTGAAAGAACAAGAGCAAAGAAGGTACTACCAATGCTATTGAGACAATATGCGGTCTACGACCAAACTGACAGAAACAAGTATTCTGTAAAAGCAGTATGGGCTCTTTCAGTTGGAATTGACAAGTACATGGGAAACAATTCGCTACAGTTTGACGCTTGTGAGTCTGATGCTATATCATATAATAGCTTT
>CAZXMP010000258.1:0-3105 GCA_964641575.1 uncultured Chitinophaga sp.
AGGATTTTTATGAAAAAACACTATTTATTATTTCTGATTGCGGGATTATCAATGGGGTCAATAGCGCAGGCCCAGGATTATATCATTACCTGGCAAAATGATACGATAGCTTGTAAACTGCCTGGGGATATAAAAAAGGCCGGTCTAAAACCAGTTTGGAAATATGACGATGGGTACGAGAAAGTGGTAACTGTTTTTGAAAATGATTCAGTAAGGATTATAAATGCAGGCGAAATAAAAGGATATAGCCGGAAAGAGCATGGGAAAGGACTATTATGCGATGGCAATTTTGAAGCAAAGCAAATTGTGACACAGGGGCAAAGTAAACGGACACTAGTTGAAGAAAAAGGCCCTGCAAAAAACCTGGAATGGCATTTTTTGAGCCGGATAGTAGAGGGAAAGTATGCAACTTTGTATATTAGGTATGACTCAGATGGCACCTGCATCTTTTCTTCCTATTACTTAGACAGGCACGGAATTGAGGCAGAAAACACTGTAATACCATTTTTTAATAAAAAGAAAATGATAGAAATGCTAAGTGATGATGATATTGCTCATGAAATGAAGGGCTTTAAATATAAAAAATCCAATAAAGGGTTTGCAGAAATAGTGAATGAATATAACCGCCTGAAAGAAGCCGCTGCAAAAAAAATTCAACCTTAAAATTTGCTATTCTTTTCGCTATATACCAAAGCAAATTAATTTCACTTTAATATATTCTCCCAAGTTTTAATTTTAGTTTGGTATAATTTGCAGTTATGTTTAGGAAGGAATCCGAAAAGAAGCGGCCAGTTTTTTTTATAGCAGCAGTCGTATTGCTGGCTGTTGGTTGTAGTAGCAAGGATAAATCGGTGTTTAGTTTTAATGCCGATGATATTTTCTTTGATTATAAAATAAGTGGCCGGGAGACAGATGATAAGCTTACTGTTTTGCTACAATTTAGAGAAGGTGGGGAAAAAGGTGATGCAATATCGCTTGCCGGTTGGGGCAAAGTGACATTGGACGGAGAAGTGTTGCCCGGCGACAGTACAAAAAGAACAGGCTTTTTTTATGAAGTGCATAGGCCAATAGCCGATTTTTCCGGCAAGCATAGTATCATTTTGTCTGGTGGTGATGAGGAGGAATACAAAGATGATTTCGATTTTCAACGGGTGGAGTTGTTAACTGAAATACCGGATACATTAGCCAGAGAGGAATTGGTCCTGGAATTTGGCGGGTTGGAGTCAGAAGATTACTTGCGGGTGTTAGTTGTTGATACTTCGGTAATAAATGAAGGTATTAACCGGGTGGATACGCTTCAAAATGGTAGATTAGTTATAGCAGCAGATGACTTTCAAAAGCTGGACAGTGGTCCGGTTCAGTTGTTGTTTTTCCGGGAGTTTGAAAAGCCTGCACAAAATGGCACCAACCGGGGTGGCAGGATATTGATTACTTATAGTCTTGGCAGGGAATTTTACCTGAAAGATTAAGCTGAGAAAGAGAGATTTACACAACTAAATAACAACCTTCTCAAGCGAGGATTATTATTTTCATTTCTCAATGGAATTTTAGCTTCTACGCCGTACTTTTGCCGCCAATTAAGCAAGCATTATGGCAGGCCAATTAAAAGAGGTAAGAAATCGCATTAAATCGGTACAAAGTACACAGCAGATCACTAAAGCCATGAAAATGGTGAGTGCAGCAAAACTCCGCCGTGCACAGGATGCAATCATACAGATGCGTCCGTATGCACAGAAATTGCAGGAAATGCTGAGCAATATTGTGAGCAATAGCGAAGGGGAAGCTGGAATGAGCCTTGCTGCTGAACGTCCCATCGAAAAAGTATTATTTATTGTTATTACCAGCGACCGTGGATTGGCGGGTGCTTTTAATGCAAATACCATCAAGCTAACCAAAGCTACCATTGCAGAAAAATATTCGGAGCAATACAAAAAAGGCAATGTGACAATCTGGAACATCGGTAAAAAGGGCTACGAACATTTTGCTAAGAACAATTACAAAGCAGATGCTACCTTTAAAGATATTTTCCTGAACCTGACATTTGAAAACGTACAGGCTGCATCTAAAGCAGTTATGACGGCATTTGAAGAAAAACAATTTGATGTAGTTGAAGTGGTGTACAGCCAGTTCAAAAATGCTGCTACGCAGAAATTTGAAGTAGAACGTTTTTTGCCTATTCCTAAAGTACAGAAAAAAGCCGGCGCAACTAAAGCGGACTTTATCTACGATCCGTCAAAAGAGTTGTTGATAGCAGAGCTGATGCCTAAAATTCTAAATACCCAATTATACAAAGCTGTATTAGATTCCAACGCTTCAGAACATGGAGCAAGAATGACAGCCATGGATAAAGCCAGCGAAAATGCGAATGAAATGCTTCGCAGCCTGAAGATATCTTACAACAGGGCAAGACAAGCTGCCATTACTACCGAGTTGACGGAGATTGTAAGTGGAGCGGCGGCCTTAAATGGGTAAAAGCCCTTTACTCAAAGGCAAATAAATTCCATTATTTGCTTTCTTTCTAACAGCGGTGCAACACAATTGTTAATAAGTGTGTTTTCGTCTTCCTGTCAGTAATATTAATTTCGTTCAAATCGTTTTGAGATAACAACATGGAAATAACTAATCTGATACCGCACATAGAAGCCCTGATCTTTGCCAGTGATAAAGGATTGACCACTCTTGAGATCACAGAAATGGTGAATAATGCCCTTGGTTATATGGATGATAAAATTTCATTGGACCAGGTGGAAGCGGCGCTTGAAGGAATTACGGAGAAATATAGCGCCGATTTTTACCCATTTGAAGTAAAACAAAGCGGTGGTGGTTGGCAATTTTTGACCCGTAAAGAATTTCATAAAACAATTGCTCAATTAAATGGCGATAAGTTTTTGAAAAGATTGTCTGCAGCGGCACTGGAAACATTGGCCATTATTGCATACAAACAACCAGTAACAAAAGGAGAAATTGAAGCTATTCGTGGTGTAAGTTCGGATTATGCTGTTCAGAAACTATTGGAAAAGGAGTTAATTATAATCAGTGGCAGAAATGAAAAAGCAGTAGGCCAGCCGTTGTTATATGCTACATCAAAAAGCTTCATGGATTATT
>CAZXMP010000259.1:0-3058 GCA_964641575.1 uncultured Chitinophaga sp.
CATTGGTTTGCCGGCTTTAATTTAAAGGCCCATAAAGAAGTAGCTGATTTAATTGATTTTCGGTTGCAATATCGGTTCTGATTAAACACATTTAGGATATAGCTCTTTAAAGATCAAGTTTCAATTTGATAAGTATCCGCAGTTATGTTTATTTAATTTTAGTTGTTGGTTCATTTCTCGAATGACAATGCAAACCTGCTCCATCGTGGTGTAATGGTATGCAATCTATCTGTACAATTTTCCTTCCGGGAAATGCTTGTTCTAAAACTTGCTTTGCTGTTGCATCTGTTTTTTTATATTCATCCGGGAAGCCTTCTTTCCAGAATTTTGCAGTTACTACAACCTGGTTAGCTATTACAAAATTCATATATCCTGTTGCCAGGTAAAACTCAACGGAATCAGTTTTTACACCATCAAACCAAGATTGTTCTTCATTGTCTAAATCTTTAAACAATAATTTTTTTGTCATTAACGGTCCAACGGGTAAACGAATTATTTCAATAGGTTTCCCGTCTTTAGTAGTACTTTGTTTCAGTGTTAAATAAGTTTCTTCCATCCTACGATACGACTCTTTTAAAATTTCATTATTAGCGGTATCTTTCTCGTCAACTTTTGCCAGCAGTACAGTGGTGGCATTTACAAACCGGCAAAATTCATCAATATGTCCTCCTGTTCCAATACCGTATAAACCATTTTCTAATTTTCCCCATTCTTCTTCTTTTAATCCGTTTTTAAGCCAGATAATTTTAGACACTCCCAGTACTCTTTTATATTCATCTTCAATTTGGGCTTTGGTCATGTTTTTATTTCTATCCAGTTCAACTGATTCAACTACCAGCATTGTTCCTTCTCCATTGGTTTGCCAGGCACCACCTTCCGAAACCATAGCGGATGAAATGGTCGGTATATTCATTTGTGCTGCCACATTCCGGTCAATGGCTGCTGAACGTTTATCCGGATGAAAAAAATCAAAGTCGGCAATGGCTAGTTCGTCGTTCTCATTTCTCAAAAAGATTGGACCGGGGTCTTGTATAGCACCATAGGGTTGTTCATTGTAGAAAAGTATAATTTTTGAAGTATCTATTTTGTTTGTTAGCAATACATCATAAATTCTTTTTTGCATTTGTGTTTTGTCATTGTTTAATTGTGGCCCATAAAATATCTTCACTTTTACGTAAGGATGAATTTCTTTTATTGCCTCTATAATCGTTGTATAGAAAGGGGAACCACCCAAAAAACCTGTTTCATTCCAGCTTAACCAAATATATTCCTGTTGTTCAAATTCTGACGGAATTGCATAATTGCTCTTCGTAGCCGATTTACAACCAAAGAAAATAACAATAAAAAGTAGCGGTGTCATTCTTTGCAGAAACGTCATAATAGGAGCTTTTATCAGTTGATATTAAATATACAAACAGCAGCCCAAGAAATAGCTAAAAAACTAAAAGGCATCATTGCTGATGCCTTTTCTCAATTGTTAGTTTGATTACGACTTAAATCTTAAAACCAATAGTTACAACTGTATTGCCATTGGTTGATCTGATGTTTGCCCCCGTAAACGGAGTTCTTTCCAGGCGATATGCAAAATGAACATCTTTACCCATTGTGTGTACGTAAGCAAGATCAATAAACATTCCTTTGTTGCGATAGCCTAACCCACCGCTCAAAGAAAAGCGGCTTCCTTTTTCATTTTGGCCAAGATTTTTATAAGGGTTACCATAAAATGCTGCTCCTAACCTTGCCATAATGGTAGTGAATTTTAACTCACCGCCTAATTTAAAATTAAATGTTCCTTTGTAGGCGTTATCAATGGCAGTATTTAAAGTTTTAAAATAATCTCTTGCTTCCTCACTATCAGCTTCCGGATCCGTAGTGTAAGAAGAAGCTTTATAATTTACGTATTCAACGTCTGCTGTAATAAATCCCTTTTGTTTTCTTACATCTTCTACTTCCCTTAATACATATGATGCGCTGGCCATTACCCGGTATGGGGTAAACATCCAATAATTAAATTGCGCATCTGTACCACCGGTAAATGCTCCGGAGTTCTGTGTCTGAAGTCCCTGGAAGGATTCAGTATCGGTAGTTACAGAAGCATTGTAAGTATCAGTAAGGCTGTAAAAAGTTGGGCTGTGGAACGCAAGTCCTAATCTCACATATTCAACCGGCTTATAAATCATACCCATTTTAATATTAACACCCACTCCATTGGTAGTAAGGTTTTCAGTAATAGAAGCAAAATCGAAACGGTTGCTGCTGTTGGTTGTTGCATCAGCTTCGGTAAAAGTTGATTCTTTATCATAGCGTAAAAAAGGAACGCCAAGGGTAAAACCCCAAAAAAATTTGTCTCGTTTTGAACCTGCAAATGCTAATGCAAGCTCACTGATACCGCCACGGTTTATAACTTGTTGTTCCTGTAGTAAACCACCCGTTTGTAATAGCGGAGCTGCTAATGATTGAAATGTTTTATTACCAGCGTTCCAACCATTGGCTGTATCTATCCAATAACTATTTATGGCGAGACTGGTGCCAAAAGGATAATTAAAAGCTGCTGCATCTGTTGTTACATTATCGTTCTGCAGTTCTTCTAAAAATTTTTGGGAATAAGAACTCTGTGTATTCAATCCTCTATATAAAACGTTGCTGCCAAAATTAGCGGTTCTGTTGATAGCTATTGAAACAGCAACTCCACTTCCTCGTCCCTGGCGATCCAAACCCTTGTCGGTGCCCAATACAATACCACTTGCGCCAAATGAGACATTGTTCCGTTTGTCTTTTTCGGTACGATTAAAATAGGTGGACTTATTGTTTGATAAATTAAAGCCTGGTGTAAGTACAAAATCGCCGGTTTTATAAAATGCAAGCCCCGCTGGATTTACAAATGTGGCCGATATATCACCACCAAGTGAGGCCATAGCACCCCCAATGGCTTGTTGTCTTGCAGAGCCGCTTGATGAATGCCATGAATATCGAAGTGCATCGGCGGGTTCTTGAGCAAGCAATGCAGATGAAAAAACAATACCGGTTAATATGAAAAATATTTTTCTCATGATTGCTT
>CAZXMP010000260.1:0-2953 GCA_964641575.1 uncultured Chitinophaga sp.
TGTTTGCATTATCTCGGGGAAATAACCGGGGAAATAACTAACGATGATCAGTTAGATTATATATTCTCAAAATTCTGTATCGGAAAATAGCCCACCTACCACACTTAACCCCGCTTTACGTAACTCACTCATTTACAGAGTTCTTCCAAAAACATAGTTGGGAAACTGACGGTAATTTCCACCGTTTTTACCAACCTGTTGTACCTCGATTGTACCTTTTTCTGATATTTTGGTGAGACATTAAGACAGTAGCAGAAAAGGCGAAATCATGGCAGTCACAGACAGTCTATGTCAGCCCCTGTCACTGCCAGGCAGTTGGGGACAGTTTGACCAGTTGGAGGAACTTGTAACAGGATTAGCAAAAACTAAACACCAGACAATGAGTTCCAACATCAGTATCAAACGGGTTTGTGAGTACTGTAAACAAGCTTTTACGGCCAAAACAACGAGAACAAGATTTTGCTCGCACAAGTGCAATTGCAATTTTTTAAAAGAGCAGCAGAAGCAACATAAAATTGAAGCATCAAAGGTCCAGACAAGACAAGCTTTGGTGCAGGAAGAAACCATAAAGGCAATGAATGTAAATAAGGAATTGCTGAATATAAAAGAACTGGCAATTTATACCACCCTCAGTGAGCGAACGCTGTTCCGGATGGTAAAGGGCACGGACTTTCCAAAATTGAAGGTGCGCAACCGGCTACTATTTAATAAAGCAGAGGTATTGAATTATCTAACCAATAAATATGGAAGTTTATGAAAGGACACTTAAGGGAAAAGAAATTAGCGAACGGGAAGTTGAGTTTGTACATTGATTATTTTCCACCAGTGTGGAATGTAGCGAAGAAAATATTTACTAGGCGGGAGTTTTTAAAATTGTACCTCACCGAAGATCCAGCCTCACCATTGGAGAAAAAGCAAAATGAATTGAATAGAGAAATTGCAGAGAAGATTTTTTTGCAACGGATGAATGGCTTGATGCTGGAAGAAAACAAGTTGTACAATAAGGATATGCTCAACTTAGATTTTTATTTATATGCGGAAACGTACATAAGAAAAAAAGCCAGGGAAGCCATTGATGTAAACCACTATGAAAGAGTATTGAAATATTTAAAACGGTATGCAGGTGAGAATTTAAAGTTCCGCCATATAGATGAGATTATACTGCAAAAATTCAAAGAGCATTTATTAAACACCTATACACTCAAATCAAAAAAGTTTAAGCTGGATGTGAATTCCGCATCATCCTACTTTGATAAATTTTGTACGATAGTGGAGAGGGCTTTTATGGATAAGTACCTGCCGGAGAATTATACACTGAGAGTGGAGCGGATAAAAAATGTCGAGGTAGTAAGAGAGGCACTTGATGATAGTGAAATCGAAGATATGCTGGATACGCCGCCTGCTAATGAAGTTATTTATAAAGCTTCAGTGTTTTCAATTCTAACTGGCCTTCGCTATAGCGGTATTGAAGTGTTGAAGTGGAAGGATTTACAGTATTCAACGAAATTGAAAAGCTGGCTCGTGGATTTTATCGATCCCAAACCAAAAAGAAGATTCAAGCATTATATCAGTCAGCAGGCTGTTGAAATCTTAGGTGAGAAAAAAAATGCGGAGGAGAAAATTTTTAAAGGCCTTGATTATAGAGAAACACTTGAGGAAGTGAAAGCCTGGTGTCTGCGGGCGGGTATCACGAAAGATATCACCTTCCATAATTTTCGCCATACCTATGCTACCCGAATGATCAGCAGCGGTGAGGATATTTATGTAGTGAGCAAAATGTTACATCACAAATTTGTTACCACGACCCAGTTGTATGCAAAAGTCGCCGACCAAATGAGGGCTAAAGCCGCCGGGAAAGTAAGTGTGGGTGCTGGTGAGATAGTGAAGGTCAATCAAAACTTCACACCAATGTTTGCAATTAAGGAAGCTAAATAAGAAACGATATGAATGAGCGACTATACAAAATTGAAAATGAGTTGAAAGAAATTAAATCATTGGTGAGAGAAATATTAGCGGGTCAATCCAACATTGCTTCTACAGAAGAAAAAATCATAAGCCTGAAAGACGCAGTGGATTTTCTCGGGTTGGAAAAACATATAGTGTATGCAAAATGTGCAACAGGTGAGATCCCCTGTTTTAAAGTAGGGAAACTTTATAAATTCAAACGAAGTGAATTGACAGCTTGGAAAGGGAAGCAGGGACATAAACAATCAGTTGCTGATGATTTTGTAAGTAAATATTTACAAAATCATTTGCTGAAAGCTTAATTATTAGTTCATGGTTCATCTTCATCTTTCATTCCTGCATACATGAAATCAACAAAATCAGTCGTTACTTGCTCTATAAATTCATCTATCATCTGTGGAGTCATTAATTTTTCATGTGCATATTTAGTTTCAAAGACGTCCTTTGCAGCACGTCGAGTTATATTGGATATTTCCTGGTCTGAGTGAATCTTAGATGCAATCTTCATTACCCTGTTTGCCTTTATAGTAACTTCTTGAAAGCTGGAGAAGGCGGTAGGAAGTGTTGAGATTTCAGAAGGCCTAAGCTTCAGTTTACAGACTTTGTTTTGTGTAAGCCCTGAAATAACATCGTAAGCGTAAGTATGAGAAATATTAGGACCTGGATAATTTGTAGAAAGGATGACCAGAAATGACTGCATGCTGAAAAACTCTACAAAACAATATAGTAACTTGTCATGCTTGTTTCCGTAAAGATGTAGCAAGTGGATTACTTCATTTGCTTCTTTTTTGTATACGGGTTTTCGGGGATAGAAATGTTTCACAATATCAAGCTGTTCTTTCCCTTTAATCATTTCGTATAGATGTCTAACAAAGTCGTGATTTCCATTTTTGTAAATATAAAAATTTACAGCGGTCTTCAGAATTGATTGAAAGGCCAGATCGCCACCAAATTCTAGGGTGTAACGAATCGGTTCTGTTAGCCTTGC
>CAZXMP010000261.1:0-2930 GCA_964641575.1 uncultured Chitinophaga sp.
AAAGTGAGATCAACATGGCTATGAAAGTAGCAGAAGAAATGGGTTATACGGTGAATACTTTCACTCACATATTGGAAGGATATAAAGTAGCTGATAAAATGAAAGCACATGGTTCTTTTGTATCTACTTTCTCTGATTGGTGGGCTTATAAAGTAGAGGTAGAAGATGCTATACCTTATAATGCAGCCATCATGCACAAAACAGGATTAGTGGTGGCAATTAATTCTGATGATGCAGAAATGGCCAGACGTTTGAACCAGGAAGCGGCTAAAACAATGAAGTATGGTGGTGTATCTGCGGAAGAAGCATTAAAAATGGTAACATTAAATCCCGCAAAAATGTTGCATGTGGATGATAGAATCGGAAGTTTGAAAGTTGGTAAAGATGCAGATGTGGTGGTTTGGTCAGATAATCCACTTAGCATTTACGCAAAACCTTTATACACTATTGTTGATGGAACAATTTATTTTGACAGAGTAAAGGATGAGCAAAAGCAAAAAGAAGTGGATGCAGAAAGAGCAAGGCTGGTAAAGAAACTGAATGGTGAAAAAAGAAGTGGTATGCCAATGGCTCCTGCAACACCTTCTTACCAGATAATGCATTCTTGTATGGATCATGGTCATAGCCATGGCTTGCTGGTAATCGATGCTGATGAATTTGAAAACCAATAAAAAAATTAGATATGCAAAAGATATTTTTTCTAACAATCATTATGGCAGTAGCTGTTTCGGTTCATTCGCAATCGAATGTATTGCCAGCACCCCCACAAAAGGGATTGCTTTTTATTAAAAATGCAACCATCCACGTAGGTAACGGAACAGTTATTGAAAATGGAACTATCCAGATAAGAGATGGGAAGATTGAAAAAGTTGGTAAAGACATCGCCATACCACAAGATGATGTGCAGGTGGTTGATGCAAAAGGCAAGCATGTTTATCCTGGCCTGATTCTGCCAACCAGCACATTAGGTTTGATAGAAACCAGTTCTATCCGTGCATCAAATGATGTTCGTGAAATTGGCGACTTGAACCCCAATATCCGCTCTATTGTAGCGTATAATTCTGATTCAAAAGTTATCAATACACTTCGATCGAATGGTATTCTTGCAGCTAATGTTGTTCCGCAAGGAAGCTTTTTGGCCGGCACATCATCCGTAGTACAATTAGATGCATGGAATTGGGAAGATGCAGCTGTTAAAGCAGATGGTGGAATGCATTTGTATATGCCATTGTTAATGGCTCGTCCGGGTGGAGGAAGAGGTGGATTTGGTGGCGGCGGCCCCAATGCTGGTGGTGCACAAACAGACCCTGTAAAAGATGGGTTTGAAAAAATTGAGAACCTGAAAGCTTTTTTCCGTGAAGCAAAAGCATACAATGCTGCTACTACCCGTGAAGAAACAAATTTGAAATATGAAGCAGTAAAGGACTTGTTGGCTAAGAAACAAAAACTATATGTACATGCCAGTACTGCAAAACAAATGTTGGCTGCATTAGATTTTGTAAAAGAATTTGGTGTTGATATGGTAATTGTTGGTGGTAGCGAAAGCTGGCAGATCGCCAGTTTGTTAAAGCAACATAATGTTGCAGTAATTCTTCAGCAGATGCATAGCCTGCCTACTACAACTGATGATGATGTTGACCAGCCGTATAAAACAGCAGCGATATTGCAAAAAGCAGGAGTGTTGTTTGCTATTTCAGATGATGATTCACAAACCCGTGGCCGCAACCTTCCTTTTAATGCTGGTACTGCTGTTGCTTTTGGATTATCAAAAGAGGAGGCATTGGCAGCAATCTCGTTGAACGCTGCAAAGATCATGGGAGTGGCAGACAAAACAGGAAGTATTGAGGTTGGTAAAGAGGCCAATATTATTATCAGTTCTGGAGATATTCTGGATATGAGTACCAGCAATGTTACTGAAGCATTTATCAAAGGACGTAAGATCAATTTGGATGATAAGCAAAAACAATTGAATGACAGATACGAAATCAAATATGATTTGAAGAAGAAAGGATTCTAAGAAAAGAATTCAAACTAAAAAGTCCCGATTTATAATCGGGACTTTTTTTATACTCAAAGCAAACTGAATTATTGTCCAGTCATTTTTTTAGTTAACTCCATAATCTCATTTGCTTTTGCTGTCATATAATCAGCTAATTTTTTAGCATCTTCCGGAGATGTGGCTAGTTTTTGAGCTATAGCAGTGCTTTTTGTAGCTAAATCCTGCCCCAAAGTACCTAACTCTGTTAGTTTAGTCATGTCTTTACTTTCTGCCGCTTTTCTATAGGCAGCTACATAATCTTCGTATGATTTTACATAAGCTGTAACATCAGGGTCGCTGAAAGTTGGTACTCCTGTAGAAGTCGTCTCAGTTGGAGTAGTTGTTGTAGGTTCAGTTGTGGTGGTAGTTTCTTCAGTCTTGGCTTCATCTTTTTTGTCTTTGCAAGAAGTCATAAGGCCGGCAACGGCAACTACTAAAAGTAATTTTTTCATTTTTTTGATTTTGGTTTAATGAATAATGACAACAAACGTATTGTTTTTTTTGATATTTTGAAAGAGTTGGGAAAATTGATTATTCACATCACCTAAAGCAAAAAGGCTGCAAAAACTTGCAGCCTTTTAAAATTTATAAGGTGTTAATACTAAGCATCTTTACCATGACATTGTTTGTATTTCTTTCCACTACCACATGGGCAGGCGTCATTACGGCCAATTTTGGGAGCAACTTTTATCGGTTCATGTTTTATTGCTACTTCAGGTCCGCCTGGTTCAAACTTATCTTTTTCATTAGCAGCATAATCTTGTCCTGCATTATCTACTTCATCTTTATTAGCCCGCATTTTACTCATATCCGTTTTTTGCTGGCGGCCTTCTTTTAATTGAGCATTTTCCTGTTGAATAGGAATAGAGGAATGACAAAGGAAAGAAACAAT
>CAZXMP010000262.1:0-2920 GCA_964641575.1 uncultured Chitinophaga sp.
AAGAAGAACAAAAAGGGAACAACTACCTCCGCAAATCTCCCCAAAGAATTAACCAGTTGCGACACTTGTGCAAAGCCTGATATATATCTAATTGTAGCAGATGAATATGCCAATAACAAACAACTAAAAGAGATTTTACATTTTGACAACTCCGCATTTGAAGCTGATTTGACTGCCCGGGGTTTTCATATTATTCAAAACTCAAAAAGTAATTATAATTCCACACCCTTTTCTATTGCTTCTTTGCTGGGAATGGGTTACATAGATTCATTAGGAAATCGTTTCAACGACAGAAGCCTGAATGCTTCATTTAATCAAATTAACGATAATGCTGTTACGGCATGGTTACAACATGAAGGTTATGAGGTAAAAAATTATTCAGCATTCCCCTTAGCAGGAATACCCAATCCGGTATCTTCATCTTTTTTTACTACCGGAACAGATCTGTTTACTATGCATACATTAGTGGGTAGGTTCAACAGCGATCTTCGTTGGAATTTTATTACCCGTTTTAAAATAAAATCCGAAATCAGGAATTTTGTACAGGTTAGACTCGACCAGACTACCACTCTTATTAAAAAAACAATCAGTGAAGCAAATCAAAAGAGCAGCAAGCCACGTTTTGTGTACCTGCATACCATGATGCCACATTTCCCATACCTGATGGATAAAAATGGTAATGCTGATTACAGTGCTTCATTTCTTGAAACGAACCGGTTTAATACAGACCGCTACATTGGTTATCTGCAATATAGTAACAAAGTATTCATTGATATGATTGATAAAATAAAACAGGGCTCGCCGAATGCCATAATCATTTTTATGGGTGACCACGGCTTCAGACATCTTGAAGGAAACGATGAAGGTCATTTCATGAGTTTCAATTCAATATTCATACCTGGTAAAAACTACGGCCAGTTTTACGAGGGCATGTCAATGGTTAACGAATTCAGGGTTTTGTTAAATACACAGTTCAACCAGCAGCTGCCACTTTTAAAAGATTCTACTATCTTTTTAGAAAATTGGTGGTAATTAAGAATGAAAAAAACTATATCTGAGATACAGCATATTCTTTCAACCCGCTGGGCAACCCTAGCTATTTTATTTATAGCGATAGCCAGCCGCATTACTCATTTAATTTTTTTCTTTAACATAAGAGTCGATCGTAGCTACCAATTGCTGGCTACACAAAACTTTGTACACGGGAACGGTATATCAACGGCCTCTGTTCTATCAACCGACCTTTCAACTATTACTTATACCCCATTAATAAAATGGCCACCCGGCTATTCACTATTATTGTCACCTTTTTATTCAATAACAGGGAATAACTATCTTCTATCCTCCCTTTTTCTCGACATTGCATTTGGTATCATTTTAATATTTGTAGCAAGAGCTATCTTAAAATTACTCGACACCCCGCTTTTCCTGATTAATATCTACACAGTAATTTCCAGTTTATTTATTTACTATTTTTATTTCATCACCTCTTCTGATGGAATTGCCGCTACTCTTTTCTTAATTGCACTTTACTATACACTGGCTTTTATAAAAAACAAACTCAACTTATCGAAAGGAGTGTTATTAATTTCATTATTTCTGTTTGGCTGTGCTTTTATGAAATATCTTTTTATGCCAGCAGTATTTGTTGTACCACTCTACCTTGTATGGAAAGGTTTTATTGATAAAAAAAACATACAGCTTCGGGCAGGGCTATTATCGGGACTGATTGTGGCTATAGGGCTTATAGCAGTATTATTCTACCAAAAAAGCATAAGCGGTGATTCTGTTTATGTAAGCGATGCACCCAATGGTTTCTTTGCCGAAAATCTTCTTTCAGCCTATCCCCTCGTTCCGGCAGCTATTGTAAAACCAGACACAATTGGGCTAATGCTTAATTCATCTACTAGTGAAAGTAAGGTACTAACCATATTCAGAATTTTATACTTTATTTTTTTAGTTCTGGTAGTTGTTTGGCTTATAACCCGTTTTATAAAAACTAAATTTAAGAACCCTACATTAGCCACTGATTATTTTTACTTGACTGCAGGAATTTCAATGGCTACTATTTTACTACTTGCCGCACTGTCAATACGAGTTGCAAAAGCAGAAGATATGCCCGGCAATTGGTGGACTTTTATACAGGAACCAAGGTACTATGGCCTTCCTAACGTTTTAATTCATATAGCAATATTTGCTTTTTACCAGGCCTATAAAATAAAATCTGATAAAATAACAAAAATCATTTTCTGCTTTCTTCTTGCTTCATTACTACCAGAGCTATTTCGGGGAGCAATATTTACAGCAAAAAGAGTAGCTAATTTTAGTAAAGAAGAATACAGTTGGCAATCTGATTTAAAAATTCAGCAATACGCTGATGCAATAATTAACAAGGAAAAGGGAAAACACTCCTTAAAAAAAGCTATCGTTACTGGAACTTCATATTACTTCAACAACCGGATTAGCTTATATAGCCACATCCCAATCTTACATGAAACAGACAAAATAAATAATCCTGCATTACTACAAACAAAAGAAAATGTTTTAATGTTGGTTGTTCTGGATGAAAGTTCGTTTAGTAAACTAAACTCACTTCTTATAGAAAAAAACTACACTTTCGCAGGACAGTTTCAAAATTTATATTTCTATACTATTAATTTATCTACTAATATTACCCACAAAGAGCTACTGTTAAGTTATTGAAAATTGTAGCAAATAATAGCAGTACTTTCATAATATATATGTTTGGTTCGGTATCAAATAAAATAAAAACAATTTTATCTGGCAAAGCAGCGAGTGTAATTGTTATTTTAGTAGTAATAGCAGGACGTATTAGCCAATTAAGCTATCTTTTTAATATCCGTTCAGACCGGTCCAATCAAATACTTGCAGCGCAAAATTTACTAAAAGGACATGGAAT
>CAZXMP010000263.1:0-2910 GCA_964641575.1 uncultured Chitinophaga sp.
TCCAGGTAGCTTCATTGTGCTTACCATCGTCTCGTATTACAGTAGTCATTTTTGATTTGGAAATTTTAGCCATTTGCTCAAATGCTTTTAGCATATCCGGCACCATTGATTCACCTTCTTCCTTACCGGCATAGAAATATATTTTAGATTTTACTTTCTTTCCCTTTGCTTGTATGTAATTATATATTTCCGGTGATACCCAGAATGACGGGGAGAATACCCCTGCCCCACCAAATACTTTTGGATATTTTAAAGATGCATACATCGAAATCAATCCACCCATTGAACTACCGGCAATGATCGTTTTCTTTCTGCATTTTAAAACACGATAATTTTTATGAATGTATGGTCTTATTGTTTTTACAATAAAATCAACATAGGCATCTCCCTCACCTTTTCCAAAACGAGTATTATCATATGGATTGTATTCGGTCATCCTTTTATCACCACCATTATCTATTGCTACAACGATACAATTTTTCGTACTGGTTGAATCTAAGAACTCATCCACACCCCATTCCCCGGAAAATGAACTGCTATCTTCAAAAATATTTTGTCCATCATGCATATATAGCACCGGATATTTGGTTTTTGATGATGTATAATTTTCGGGAAGATAAATCCAAATTCTTCTGTTCCGATTTAGTTGCGGCATGAAAAAAGAAGTTTCTACAATGCGAACATTTTTGCTGGCAAAACTTGTTGCTTCTTGGGAAGGTAATTTATCTTCCCGATCCTCAGTTTCGAGACGGGTTGTACTTTGTGATAATGCAGAAAGTGCAAAGAAAAAGGCTAGGATAATTGAGCTAAGCTTGTACATGAAACTATTATTAGAAAAGACTATGCCGAAAATGTTTTGGATAATCCTATAAGGAAGACTTACGAAAATTTCAGTTCAGCCCCTTCATCAACTCCTTAATTTTCTGGTGATGTTTCTCACTCACCGGCCATACAGGTAAACGAAAAGTGTTTTTACATAATCCCATCTCAGCCAAATATGCTTTTACGCCACTTGGACTTCCTTCTGCAAACATGGAAGCGATAATATCAATGTATTTAGAATGTAATACAGTTGCTTCTTTAAATTTTCCTTGTAAACAAAGACGCACCATTTCAGAGTAGTCTTGAGGGTATGCATTCGCCACAACGGAGATCAATCCTTCTGCACCTGCAGCTATCATGGGTAATGTAATCGGATCATCGCCACTGATGACCATAAAATCAGCTGGTTTGTTTTTAATGATTTGGTTGATCAGATCGAAATTGCCGCTGGCTTCTTTAGTGGCAAAAATATTTTTACACTCATGGGCAATGCGAACCTGTGTTTCTGCTGTTACAGTTTGTCCAGTACGTCCCGGAACATTGTACATGATAATAGGCAACGGAGTTCCCGCATCCAATGCTTTGTAATGTTGAAAAATTCCTTCCTGATTTGGTTTGTTATAATAAGGAGATACAGAAAGTATTGCATCATATCCTGCGAGATTAAATGACTCAAATGCATCTACTACTTCCGCCGTATCATTGCCACCTATGCCAGCAACTAGTGGTAAGCGACCCGCTACAGTTTCGGCTACAAATGAAAATACTTCTTGTTTTTCTGCACCGTGAATAGTAGCACTTTCCCCTGTTGTACCCAATACAACGAGATATTCAACCTTTCCCTTTATCCAAAATTCAATCAGCTTACCGAAGCTTTCCCAATCAATTGTTCCCTGCCCGACTTCGCCATTCAGGCGGGCATCTGCATGAAATGGAGTTACTACTGCTATTCCTGTTCCGGTAAATTTTTCTCTGAGGGACATTTTTTGTTGAAAATTAAAAATTAATAATTAGTAAATTATAATTGCTCACAGTTTAAAACTGCTGCTATTGTATTTTGTATTAAAAAGACGAATAATGAACAGAACGATGAAGAGTGCGACGCAACAGACGATGCCATGAAAAACTATAGCCCGGCAAATAACTGTACTTTTCCCGACTCATGACTAACGACTCCCAACTCTTTCTCTACACTTCTTCCCAGAATCCCATTTTTCCAAATTTTTCAATTCTTGTATTCACTCTATCTTCTGGTGTTGCTTCTTTTAATTGTTTGATAATGGGTATTAAATAGTTTTTAAGAATTTGTGCTGCACCATCATAATCCCAATGTGCGCCGCCAACAGGTTCGGGGATAATTCCATCGATCAATCCAAAGCCTAACATTTTGTCTGCAGTTAATCGCAACTGTTCTGCAGCTACTTCTTTTTTATCCCAACTGCGCCATAGAATAGAGGAACAACTTTCCGGACTAATAACTGTGTACCAGGTATTTTCCATCATAAATACTTTATCCCCCACACCAATACCTAATGCACCGCCACTTGCCCCTTCCCCTATTATTACACAGATAACAGGAACTTTCAACCGTATCATTTCATAAATGTTGCGGGCAATTGCTTCACCTTGTCCTCTTTCTTCTGCTTCCAGTCCGGGATATGCGCCGGGTGTATCTATTAATGTAATAACTGGTTTATTAAATTTTTCTGCCAACCGCATTAACCGCAATGCTTTTCTATATCCTTCGGGGTTGGCCATACCAAAATTTCGCATCTGCCGCATTTTGGTATTGATTCCTTTTTGTTGTCCGATTATCATTACTGTTTCGCCACCCAAACTGGCGAAGCCACCTACCATTGCTTTATCATCTTTCACATTGCGATCGCCAAAGAGCTCTACAAAATTCTCCGCCATTTTATCAATGTACTTGAGTGTATATGGCCGGTCTGGGTGGCGGCTGAGTTGTACCCGCTGCCAGCTACTAAGATTTTCGGTAATTTCTTTTCGCTTATCTAATATGCCCTGCTCCAGCTTTTGAATAGTATCGCTGAGGTCTAGTTTTGTCTTTTCCTGGCGATGTTTCATGCT
>CAZXMP010000264.1:0-2895 GCA_964641575.1 uncultured Chitinophaga sp.
TGAAGGAATTCAATTATTCGAGAGGTATCCCTTTGCGTTACCATATTGATGTGCTGACCATAGGATGCTGCATTTAATTCTTCCTGGACGGAATTATAAACACCTCTGACAATTATAGCAACTCTATTTGACATTTATTAGTAGGATTTAAAAATTCACTTAAAGCTGTCGGTTGATCATACAAATTTATGGCTAATAATTATTTCTTAATGAGCGTGTTAATTAGAAATGATCACATCCTCATCGTCCATAGCTCCCACTCATTTAACCCGTCTTAACAGCATCAAAAAATCAAATCCCTTTTTCACAAATCCCCAAACTCTTTTCATAATGTAAAGAACATGCAGCCTACGTAATTTTAAGTTCTGAGTAGAGTAACTGTATTGTGTAACTGAAAATTGTGAAGTATGGGTGAAGTACAGATGTTGTTCCCGATGGAACCAAAAGAGTTTTGGCAGAAATTAAAAGCAATTGTTGAGCAGGTAGTCATTGAGCATAGTAACACCGTGCCATTGATCAATGCCCTCGACAAAAAGGCACAGCGACCGCTACTGAAAGCAACTGAAGTCTGTGCCATGTTCAAGATTTCCAAACCTACCTTATACGAGTGGATGAACCAGGGCAAACTCCCTTCTATAAAAATAGAGTCCCGTCGTTTCTTTCATTACGAAGATGTAGAAAAGCTGATTGAAGACAGCCGCATCACCTTCCAGAAAAATCAAACTAAACAATGACAATGTGTTGGACAGGTCAACCAGACTGCCCATTTCACGCAGTCAGCAAGATGTACGTTTGTCGGACAAACGGGGCATCTTGCCCTTCACTCGGAACTCGTTGCGGGAGGTATTGCAGATGACGAAGGAAAGGAGAACAAGAAAAATGACAGTACGCTTCACACCCAAAGAGTATGAGAAACTGGAAACAAAATTTAAAACCACTACCAGTAACCAAGTCAGTCACTATGTAAGAAATGTTTTATTAGAAAAACCCATAGTGATAAAATACAGGAACGAATCTCTGGATAGTTTCATGGAAGAATTGATCGCAATGAGACAGGAATTAAATGCGATAGGTAACAACTTCAACCAGGTGGTAAAGAAGTTACATACACTCCGGCAAATCCCTGAATTCCGGGAATGGGTCAACAATAACGAAGCAATGCAAAATAAATTCATAGAACAAACAAATCATATTCAGCAACGAATAAATCAAATGGCAGAAAGATGGTAGCGAGGATAAGAAGCGGTAAGAGCATTAAAGGTGCGATTAATTATAATGAGAAGAAGGTAAACGAGGGCAAAGCGGAACTGATTGCGGCAAAGTTCTATGCGAAAGATGCGAATCAATTAAACTTCCACGAGAAATTAAATCGTCTGCAACAATTAGCCGATCTCAACACAAGGGCAGAAACAAATTGCCTGCATGTTTCGCTCAACTTCGATATATCTGAAAATCACAGCAATGAAAAGCTACAAGCCATCGCTGAGACGTATATGGAAGGCATTGGTTTCGGCAAGCAGCCTTATTTAGTATATCATCATAGCGACGCCGCCCACCAGCATATTCATATAGTCAGCACCAACATACAAAGGGACGGCAAACGTATCTCGATGCATAACCTCGGGAGCGTACAATCAGAAAAAGCAAGGAAGGAAATTGAAGTAAACTTTAAGTTAGTAAAGGCAGGCGATAAGCAACAAAATTATCATCAACCGTTAAGGCCGATCAACCTCACGAAAATGCAGTATGGTAAATCAGCGACGAAGCAAGCCATCAGTAATATCGTGAACCAGGTCGTCAGCCAGTACAAATTTGCATCGCTGCCGGAACTCAATGCGATTTTAAAATTATACAATGTTACCGCCGATAGGGGAGCACAGCAAACCCGCATGTTTGAGAAGGGAGGCTTGCTGTATAGTTTGCTTGATGCGAATGGAAAGAATGTAGGAGTGCCAATTAAAGCCAGTAGTATATATAATAAACCAACACTGAAAGAGCTGGAGAAAAAATTTGAAATTAATAAAGATAAAAAGCAGCTATTAAAGCAGCAGTTAAAAGACAAACTTGATATTATTATTTCAAAAGGGAAAGACCGCAATGGAATTAAAAATGCTTTACAGCAATTAAAGATTGATTTGATCTGGCGAACCATTGCTGATAACTTTCTGTATGGAGTGACGTATATCGACCATTACAGCAAAGCAGTTTTTAATGGCAGTGAATTGGGAAAGCAGTACAGTGCTGCCGCCATCAGAGAAATTTATAACAAGCAAACAACAGAAGGGCAACCCGGACAAACTCCGATGGCGACCCGCATTGAAGTGTCCGCAGAATCAATCACCGGATCAAACAAAGAAAATCTACTCGACGAATTAACCGGTCAGTCATCGAGTTTCGACAACCAGTTACCGTATCAATTAAGAAAGAAACGAAAACGCAAACGCAAACAACGAAAAATCTAAAATACCTCACCTTAAGGGGGAGGAAGGAGGGGGCTTATGCATACAGGAGAGAATGAACAGGGGCTAAGGAAGATTTTAGATTTCACAAGATTATCTGCAATCTTCATTTTACTATTGCACTTTTACTTTTATTGTTACCAGGCATTCGAAGCTTGGGGCTGGACAGCAAATTTGTCCGACAATTTATTAAAGAACATTCAGCGATCAGGATTATTCAACAACTTTAACCGGAGTAAATTCATTGCGTTAGGAATGCTCATCATTTCATTGATGGGTTCGAGAGGAAGGAAGAAAGAGAACATACGATGGCAAACCATTGCTGCATATATCCTCATAGGAATACTTTTATATTTTGGCAGTCAACTATTACTAAAACTTTACAGCGATATTGAAACAGTCGCAATAATTTACAGTAGTGTAACGACACTTGGCT
>CAZXMP010000265.1:0-2889 GCA_964641575.1 uncultured Chitinophaga sp.
TTATTATGGAAAATCGGTACAGGAACTTGCTGGTTATCTTATTAAAAAAGGGCATTATAATCTTGTAGGCACAGATTTACATCATCATCGCCATCTCGAGGCGTTGAAAAACCCATCCATCACCAATAGTCTTTCCAAATTAATAGAGACTGGGGAAATCAAAAATAGCCAACTATAAAATTTGGGTCTTATCAAACTTTTTTAAAAACAGGTTGTAATAGTATGCTATGAACGCCTTTACAATAAAGGATTTAGAAAATCTATCCGGAATTAAAGCCCATACTATTCGTATTTGGGAGCAGCGATATAATTTTTTGAAGCCCCAGCGTACAACTACTAATATTCGTTATTATTCTAACGAGGAACTAAAAACTATACTTAATATAGCATTGCTTAATAAGTATGGATATAAGATATCGCATATAGATAAGATGCAACCGCAGGAAATTAAGGAGCGGATACTTTCTTTTGGCGACGTTAAAATAGTACAGGAACGAGTAATTAACGAGCTGGTTCAGGAGATGGCAGATCTAAATATTGACAGTTTTGAAAAAATTCTGTCGCAATACATTGCCGAAAAAGGGATTGAAAGAACTGTAGTGCAAATAATTTTTCCTTTCCTGGAAAAAATTGGAATTCTATGGCAAACTGGTCATATCAACCCGGTGCAGGAGCACCTGGTTACCAATATTATCCGCCAGAAATTAATTGTAGGAATAGAAACAACAGTATCTACCGTAAAAATTGATAAGACTTTTTTACTATTCTTACCTGAAAGTGAGCACCATGAACTTGGGTTATTGTTCATGTATTATTTACTAAAAAGTCGTGGTGCCAGAACAATATACCTTGGGGCAAATGTACCAATGAAGGATATGGAATATATTATTAATTACAAAAAGCCCGACGTTGTTTTTACACATCTTACCGCCACAGCAGCGCATTTCAACTTTGAAAAATTCCTGGCCAATATCCAACAACGCTTTGGAAATACTCCTACACTGATTTCTGGTTATTTAACCCAGCAGTATAAAAAGAAAACTCCCGAAAATGTCTACTTTAAACGATCTCTCTCAGAAGTAATGGAGTATTTGTTTACATTATAACTTCCCTGCCTTTGTAATTGGTTGATTTATATTTGTTTAATATTAATTTAAAAATATTAAACAAAAATCTGCTTGTCAGCAATCTTTTTGTTTAGCTTTGACGTAAATTATTTAAACAAAAAGCTATGTCAACACTTGAGTTTAATGAAATGCTTCTTAGCAATGCCAGTTTCCTAAAGCCATTTGCTATAAATCTTACCAGGGATAATGAAGCCGCTAATGATCTTTATCAGGAAACATTATACAAAGCACTGGCCAATAGGGAAAAGTATAATGTTGGCACCAATATTAAAGCATGGTTGTTTACCATCATGCGTAATATTTTTATTAATAATTACAGGAGAAAGGCAAAGCAAAAAACAATTTTTGATAGTACGCCCAATGATTATTTGCTTAATCAAAACCAGGCTACCGTTGCCAACGCTGCGGAAAGTGAAATGAAGATTAAAGAAATAAAGAAGGCCATTACTGATTTGCCTGAAATATTTAAAACCCCTTTTTTGTTGTACTTTGACGGATACAGGTATAATGAAATAGCAGATGTATTGAATGAACCGCTGGGAACTATCAAAAGTCGAATTCATTTTGCCCGTAAATTGTTGAAAGAACAAATCAGCAGATACTAAAAAAATTGTAGTGACCAACAGAAAAGGGATCGTTATTGGTAGTGGGTTTGCCGGTTTATCAGCGGCATCTTTTTTAGCTAAAGAAGGGTGGGAAGTTACTGTAATAGAAAAAAATGCTACACCCGGAGGCCGTGCAAGGCAGTTAAAGGAAAGCGGATTTACATTTGATATGGGCCCAAGTTTTTATTGGATGCCGGATGTATTTGAAAGATATTTTGCACAATTTGGAAAAAGGGTTAGTGATTATTATACACTTCATCGTCTTGACCCATCTTATCGCATTTATTGGACCGATGGACACACAGATATGCCGGCTGATTTTACGGCCTTAAAAAATATTTTCGAATCAATAGAACCGGGTAGTGCTGAAAAACTCGAAAAATATCTTAAAGGGGCTGCTTATAAATATGAGGTTGGAGTAAATAAGCTGGTTTACAAACCTGGCCAGTCACTAACTGAGTTCATGGATTGGGAAACAATAAGCGGTGTTTTTAAGTTGCAGGTTTTCTCTTCTATAAAAAAACATATTCATCATTATTTTAAGCATCCAAAGCTGCGGCAAATGATGGAGTTTCCGGTGTTGTTTTTAGGTGCTCTACCAGAAGACACACCTGCATTATATAGCTTAATGAACTATGCGGATATTAAAGGGGGTACCTGGTATCCTGCAGGAGGTATGTATGCAATTGTGGAGAGTATGTATAAGCTTGCTGTTGAGCTGGGGGTGAAATTTAATTTTAATGAAAACGTCAGCGAAATTGTTGTTGATAAATCAATCGCCAAAAAAGTAATTACTAATAAAGGTAGCTATGATGCTGATGTAGTGGTAAGTGGAGCAGATTACCATTTTACTGAAACAAAACTATTGCAGCCAGCGTATAGAACATATAGCGACAATTATTGGGCTAAAAAAGTAATGGCACCTTCTTGCCTGCTGTATTATGTTGGGCTTAATAAAAAATTAAAACAACCAGTTCATCACTCATTATTTTTTGATGTTTCTTTTGATGCACATGGCAAAGAAATTTATAAACAGCCGAAATGGCCAACGGCACCATTATTTTATGTAAGTATTTCATCTCTTACGGATGAAACGGTTGCTCCGGCAGGCCATGAGAATATTGTTTTCCTGATTCCTGTTGCGTCGGGATTAGAAG
>CAZXMP010000266.1:0-2842 GCA_964641575.1 uncultured Chitinophaga sp.
AGAGTTGCGTTCGGGAATTGATAAAGGGAGAAATGTCTTCAATAAATCTAAAGTGCTAAAGCCAAATACGAGTAGAAAATCGAACTAGGTTGCGCCAAACATATTTTTTATTTTTCAATATGTGTTGCAAATATTTGATAATTAAGATTACTTAGTTGCCAATAATCTTTTATATACAATATCGTTCCTCAGGTATCGTTTAGCTAAATCCATACAACAGGAGATATCGTATTTTATTTACCCAATTACCGGTAGTTGAAAATTATTAACCGGTATTTTTTGTCCGTATGCTACGAAAACCCATCCGAACCAATCTTTTTCGTACCATGAATACAATACTGCAACCACTGGTAGGACTCTACTTGTTTATACGTCATATCGGCGTTACCCCTGAATTAGATGATTATGAAAAAAGAAAGTTAGCCATTTTCAATATTCTCAATTCAATGGGAATTATGAATGGGATTGTAATTCCCATTGCCGGATTATTTAATAATGACAAATTACCAGCTTTAGCCTGGATAGTGGCTTTTTCCCCTGCGTTGATTAGCGGCATTGCTTTATTGGGAACTTATTACAAGAGATATGAGCAGGCCAAAATGGTTTATTTTATTTTTTACCCTTTGGTTACGGCATTAGCTTATGCAACAAATATTGATATTGGAATTGAACTATTTTTTATTGTCTATGGTGTATTAGCCATATTTCTACTTAAAAAAATTATCAATGCAATTGTATCTTTTGGTTTTTCTATTGCGTTATATCTAACAGTTTTTGTTGTCTGGCATAACTATGATTTGAGACTGATTGACCTGAATCCTGGGTTTTATTTTTTTAATCACCTGCTGGCAGCGACATTTATTTTTTTAAGTCTGTATCTTTTTAAAACGGAAAACAATGGCTACCAGTTCATGCTTCTAAATAGAAATACAGAACTGGAAAATAGCAAAAAGGAAATAGAGGATCAGAAATTGGAAATCGAGAAAAAAGCAATTCAGTTAGAAAAGCAAACTATTGAATTAAAGGAATTAGATACTTTAAAGAACAAACTTTTTTCTGTTATAGCTCATGATTTGAAGACGCCAATGTATGCCCTGCGTAATTTATTTAGAAATATGCAGGAGTATGATTTGCCAGGTGATGAAATAAAAGTAATGATACCTGATGTAGTTACAGACTTAAATTATACCACAGGGCTTATGGAAAACCTGCTTCAATGGGCCAAAAGCCAGATGCAGGCAGATGCGTTAAAGCCGCAATTAATTAATGTATCTGAGTTGATAAGAGAAGTAATGCAATTATTACGATTACAGGCCGATACTAAAAAAGTATTCCTTGAAAATAAAGCAAGTGAGCCTGTTTACATCTATGCAGATAGAGATATGGTAAACCTGGTGCTTAGAAATTTGCTTTCCAATGCAATTAAATTCACCCCGGAGAATGGATATGTATTTCTCGGTGCAAACGAAACAGATTCTTTTGTAGAAGTGTTTGTGCAAGATACTGGTACGGGTATGAGTGAGGATGTAATGCAGAAGATCAATGCAAGTAATTATTTTACAACCAAAGGTACCGCCAATGAATCAGGTACCGGGCTGGGATTAATACTCTGCAAAGAATTTCTGGCCAAAAATGGCGGACGTATGTTTGTAGAAAGTAAAATAGGGAAGGGCAGCATTTTTTCTTTTACACTTCCGGGAAATAACTAATTTTTTTGCTAATTAGTGGCGACCCATTTTATACAAACGGGTTTGCCTAAAGAAATACGGTTGCCGGTATCTGTTAATAAGCCTGTTGCTGTGTCTCTTTTAAAAATTACAATTTCATCACTATTCTGGTTAGCAACCAATAGAAATTTCTCCGTTGGATCAAAATTAAAATTGCGGGGCGTTTTACCTAATACTGATTCGTGTCCAATAAGAGTTAGTGTGCCTTTCTTTTTATCAATACTATAAATGGCAATGCTGTTTGAGTTACTGCGATTGCTGGCATATAAAAACTTTCCATCGGATGACACATGAATATCTGCACTGCCGGCAAAACTGGTATCGCCAGCAGGCATACTACTAATTCGTTGTAGTTCTTTCAACTTGCCTTTTTTATAACCAAAGCTTACAACAGTTCCGCTAAGTTCTTCAATGAGGTAAGCAAACTTGTTACCAGGGTGAAATGTAAAATGTCTTGGCCCGGCACCGGGGGCAGATTCAGCATAAGGCTCTTTAGCAGAAGTCAGTTTTCCGGTTGTGGCGTTAAACGAATAGATCATTACTTTGTCTATTCCTAAGTCTGGCACAAAAAGCCATTTGTTATCTGCGGATATAACAGTGCAGTGTACATGTGGGCTTTTTTGTCGATCCTTATTTACACCACTACCTGTATGTTGTACTGTTGAAGTAGCGACACCCAATCCACCATTTTCTAAAACAGGTAATACAGTTACACTTCCACTGGTATAATTGCCTGCAAAAACCCATTTGCCTGATTTATCTACTTCCACATAGCAGGGATGATCGCCGCCGGATGGTTGCTGGTTAATTAGTGTTAATGCTCCTGTTTGTTTATTCAATGAAAAAGCAGCTATGTTTCCACCTACATTGTTGTTGCCGGTTTCTTCTACTGCGTACACAAATTTTTCATCGGGAGATATAGCCACATACGATGGATTAGACGTTTTAACCTGGTTAATTTTTTTAACAGAAAGCTTTATAAATTAATATAGGACTCTAATATATAGTTTTGAAAGAGTACAAAAAAGTACTTTTTTATTAAATAAACATTGGACTACACTATGAAAGACAACTTTGATATCTTTTTTAGAAGAAAGCCAGCAATGATGTTGGTT
>CAZXMP010000267.1:0-2810 GCA_964641575.1 uncultured Chitinophaga sp.
AATAGATTTAAGCACTTTATCGGGCCGGTTGTACTTTAAATCAAATTGATCAAAAGGATATACTTGTATTCCGGAAACATAGCTAAGTGCCTTGGCTCCGTTTTTGGAAGCCATATAGTAATTGTTTTTTAATGTCATGATCCAGTCCAGCGAATCGATTTTAATAAGAGAAATTGAGTCATTTGTTTTCTTATTTATCAGTAATGTTACAGGGCTATTTAAATAATCAGCAAACATTACCTTATAGTAAACACTATTCGGGTCTCTATATTTTTTTAGTTTATCTGCAGTTTCTTTGGAGATGCCTTCTACCGGTTGTTGCAGCAGTGTTATCATTTGGGGGTTACCTGTACGGTTACCAGATTCAAACTTTTCATTTTCCAACTGATACTTTTTTTCGTCACTTATTGTTTTGTGTCCGGTAGTAAAAGTATTAGCCTTAGAAACTGCAGCACCCCCATGAGTGAGGTCCCATAGCAGATTATAACCGTTGTAGGAATCAGCATTTGTGGGAGGAAATAATTGCATTCTTTGCTTAACCAGTTTTTCTTTTTCGGCTTTAGTAAGGGTTTTGCCTGCTTTGTAAGCTTCATATTCAACTCCAGCCTCTGTGGAAGACCATAAAAATTCTGTCATATCGGGAAAGCCGTGATAGTTAATATAAACATCCCGTCCATTGGGAGTAAAGCCATAATAGCCAGGGGAAGTGGAACGTCCTCTAAACTCTGCAGTACTGTCTCCGGCGTTATTGATTTTTATCAGGTTCCACATATTTGTAAGTAGGAAAGATTCACCTGATGGTTCGGCAGCAATTCGTCCGGTAAAATATTTTTGTGGTAATTGTATCAGCGTCTCTTGTTGAAATGTAGTGGTGTTCCAGATTTCAATATACGTTTCAGGGTAAGTGTAGCTATAAGCATAAAGCTTGTTTCCATCTTTTGAAAATTCAGTTCCAATAAATGATTTACCTTTTATGCTAAATTCCTTTAAAAGTGCAGCTTCATTTATCTGCCATAAATGAATACTGGTATTTCTTCTCGAAAGTGTGGTAAAGAAACCTCTTGCTGGTGAGGTTGCAATGGAGTAAACCTGGGAACTTAAGTGAATCTTTTTTATTGGAGGGACTTTTGTGCTTTGAGATTTTGCCATTTTATCTAACTCCCAAATATTTATAGTATGTATTGTTTTCCTGGTGGAATAGTCTGTTTCTTTTTCCAGTGAAATGAAATAATCTGTATTGTTGTGTTTTATGTAACCCGCATTTTCAAAATTTACAGAGAGCCTGCCTGTTGGCTTCAGTGTTTTGGGATCTAACTGAATATAATTTTTTTGTAGTGGGTTGAAAGCATTTACATTTCCCATTATCTCTTTCATCATGTTTTTCTGGAACTCTTCTACTGCTTTGGGATCGTTTATGTCAATACTGCCCATTTTTTTTACTAACTCTTCGCCTCGTTTCTCCGAAGCTTTTGCAATGGAATCATAATTAATTGTGGAAGTGTATTTATTTATATTAGATGGGTCAGCAAAATTTGTATTCCCGGCAGCGGTTGCAATTTTTTGCATTTCTGCAGAGTTTTCAGCTATTAGAATATGGTCTGAAGCAGGGATTATCAATTGTGTGGGTAAGCCGGAATACTGATATTGGCTCAACATTTTCCCTGTTTTTGTATCCCAGTTTTTTACCTCTAATTTTTCGGAGGTAAGCCCTGCAGTATTTTGTCCGCTTACTGTGGTAATGAACAAAGCATCTGATGAAAAAAATATTTGGTGTACAGGTTGTCCCACATTTACTTTTCTGATTTCAAAACTGGTCTTAGCATCCCATATTATAAATGTATTGTCCGCACTGGCCGTCGCTATCAACTTTCCGTCATTTGAAAAAGCAATTGAATTGATAACCTGCTGATGCCCCACCGGTACTTTAAGGACCGGTTTTTTTTGCTGTGCGGAAACGTTTGTTCCTGCACTTAGCAAAAGGAGAATAAAATTTGTGGTACAAATTTTAGTAAATGAAAAGAAATGATTGGTGGGCATTTTACTAAATTTTATTAAATATTCAGATTTGCCTTATTTCACTGCTTCTGTTGCTTTGTCTACTACGGATTTAGTTAATTGATTGAGTTTGTCTTTAGTGCCGCTTATTTCAAACTTGGTTTTTATTACCTTATTCTGTTTTACATTTACTGTTATAGTAATACTATTACCTTTTAAAGTGTAACGACCACTTAAAGAATAGGCATCAGGCGAATTGGTAGCCGTAACATACACAATTTTACTCTCTGTTCCCCTGGTAGCCAACTCATTTAATTGAAGATTTACCATGCGGCTGAGTTCTAAATCATCGTCAGCAATTGCTTCATCGCTATTTTGAAAATTGCTGGCAGCGAACAGTGGTTTTTCTTGGGGTAAAATAATTTTAGCCATTACTTCTTCATCTACTACGCCAATATTAAAATTGGTATTGGTAACAACTTGTGGCTCCTGTCGGGCGCCATTTTCTTTTGATAATTCACTCACTGTTTTTTCTGCTGCATTAAACCAGCGGCTTACATTCAGGTATTTCCCATCTTCCAAAATATCTGGTTGTTGTTTGATGGCTTTTAATAAAGAATAGGTGAGCAATCCCTGCGAATATCTTCCCATTTCATAGGCACTTTGGTTGCTGGCTGAAGCGGAGAGTATAAATAAGCCCGATTTTTCATTTAGTTTATCTATTGCTTTTACCTGCTGCGCAGCATCATCATCTCTTGCTGCCATATAGTTTTGCTCATCGGCACCCATTTTTACAAAATCTTTAATCGCCTGCC
>CAZXMP010000268.1:0-2697 GCA_964641575.1 uncultured Chitinophaga sp.
TAGATCGAGATAATCCAATTGTAACCGTTGCAATGCTTCATGACAAGCCTCTACCAAATGTTTTCTGCTCAATCCATGTTGATTGGGTTTGTTTTCAGCTCCCCGCCAACCCCAAAATGCTTTAGATGAAATGATGAAAGAAGATCTTTCCCAGTTTTTTTGCTTCAATATTCGACCCATCATTTTTTCACTTTCCCCCAATGCATATCCTTCGGCATTGTCGAAAAAATTTACGCCGTTGTCATAGGCAATTCCCATTAACTCATCCGCCACACTATCATTAATTTGTTTATGAAAACTTACCCAGCTGCCAAATGACAATACGCTTAGCTGTAAGCCGGTTTTACCCATGTACCGATACTCCATATTTAGATTAGTGTTTTTGTTTTGGTTGAGAAGAATTCGATATTCCTACTATCCTAAAGATAGCTTTTTGGCACCTACTCAAACAACAGAAATATTATTGCAAAGTTTATTGCGGAAATCCGCTATCAGAAACTTTTACCGTACCTGTGGGTTGGTGAAAGATGACACTATTGAGGTCTTGTGTGGCTGTTAATCCTTTTCCTCCGTATATGTTTTTCCCAATGCCGGTATAAGTAGCGTATTTATCAGTGTAAAAAAGTTTGGTATTCTGATCCCACCAGAGGTCGGGTGCTTTAAGTGTATCACCTTTTATTGTAATTACAACTACACTATCCCTCAAGTACACTTTTCCCATGCCTTCATAATATTTGGCATACTTGCTATCTAGCCAGGTTTCTACTTTATTGGTACTGTCGTAAAAATCTACATGAAGAGAATTAGGAAATTCTACATACAATGTATCTGTAGATACTCTGTACATTAATGGTGCTTTCAATTTAGCTTTCATTTTACCCGATTGGCTCAGGTAGCTTTCTACATTTATTGCTTCCTCTTTCATTATCACAGCCTTGTTCCAGTCGTTCACAACTTTCACATCATTCTCGCAACTATAAACAAAACAGCAGCCTGTAAAAAGAGCTGCTGCATAAAATATTTTTGTATAAGAAAAATAATTAGTCATACTTACGTTTAATAAACCAGGCATCACTGAGCGAAAAGCCTATAGAAATCCTGAACATATTTTCCCGGAGCAAGTTATTATTATTTCCTCTTTTGCTATATTCAAATGCAAGGTTCAACGTTTGATTTTGGTTAGGAGCCTGTCTGCTAAAACCCAGTGGCAAGCCGAATCCAAAAGATCCGCCCATTATTCCTAATTTACTGCCCACATTTACATAATCGGTGCCCGTAAAAAAGCCAAAGCGGTAGGCAACATTGCTAAAATAATTCTTCACTCTGGGTGTTGGGCTTAACTGACCACCAATTCTCAACTCCCATTTGTTTTGTAATTGATCTGCCTGACCATAATAGCGATACTCACTCCAGTTTTGTTGCATATAATCAACACCTATTAACCAACCACCTTCTTTGTTAAAAATGGCAAGTTTCTGCAATACAAAACCAAATGTGTAAGATGCTGGCAATTCTATTTTTCCTTTTACATCCCGCACATCAGATACACTATCTAATCTGATTTCTCCCTGACTTGGATCAAAAATAAAAGTTTCTCTAAGTATGTCCTGGGTAGCATTTAACATAAGCACCCAGTGTTAATGATACGAGTTTGTTTATTGGAAGTTTGTATTGTATGCCGGCGTTAAAATAGAGTTTACCAAAGTTTGCTTTGGTTTCATAATTTGCCTGGTAATATTCCACTGTATCATTGATAAGGCTTCTCCTGGTGTTATAATTCTTTTCACCAAATAAATAGCCAGCATTAACACCTATGCTAAGATTTTCTTCTGCAAGGCCTCTATTTTCTCCTTTGCCTACTGTTTTATTTCTTTTGATAATACTGATACCCGTACCAATTGATGCGAGGTAGGAGCCGCCATCTCCTTCAAACCTTGTGAGGGCACTATCAATAGGATTGAAAGGTGGATTGGGATTAATTAATTTTTCAGTATTAAACATTTTATAGCTGATCCTCGACATAGGTCGCAAACCAAATGATAAACCCCAGTTTTGTTTTAACGGCAAGCCTACCTGCACATAAGAAAACAGTGCATTGCTGGCAGTAAAAGTTTTAGAAGTTGCCGGCTCAGTTAGTTTACGATTCTCTACGTTTATACCTATATCTAATATAGCTCTTCCCGAAGTAAGCTTTTTTGATTTTAATTCTTTAGTGCCCTGGAAATAGGCATACGATGCGGGGTTGTTGAAATTTATAGATATATAATCCACATAACCAGCAGAAACACCTCCCATTCCACGGGTAATAATATTTGTTGACGGAACCAAATCGCCAATGCCATACCGGGAGTAAGGGGAATTATCCTGTGAAAAAGCAGGGGAAACAGCAGTAAGTAGTAAAACCAAAATCGTTGCGTAAATACCTCGTAACGTATTGATTTTCTTAGGGGTTATTAACTTCACTAATTGCATACAGACCTTTAAATATTAAATCAGGGTCTGCAAATATCTTGTTTTTAAGGTGTGAAGCCAAATACACTATATCACCCCCGGTTAACAGCACGTTAAAGTTCCGGTACCGTTCCCGGTAGGCCTCAATAAAGCCATCGATCTCTTTGGCCATCCCCAACACCACCCCGGAGAGGATATTGGTGGTGGTATCGTACCCGATCAGGGGCAAATTGCTATCGGCCTTGA
>CAZXMP010000269.1:0-2677 GCA_964641575.1 uncultured Chitinophaga sp.
CTATGTCTTTGACAGTTCCATTACCTCTGGAAATATTTGTAAGCAATTCAAGAACAGACATTTTGTCTAAATAATCCCAAAGTTCACAGGTAACTCCATTAAGCTGCCTACCACCTGGTTTACTGTTCCATCACCCCCGGCAATTACAATGTCCGTTACTTTTTGTTCTTTAATAATAGAATGAAGAAAAGAATAATCGCCACTGGCAACAGATGGAAAAATTTGGAAAGGAACTTTTTTCTCCGTTGTTTTTTTCTCTATATATTCTTGCAAATCTTTCTTGGTACGGGTACCGGAAATGGGATTAATAATATAAATAATGTTGCGGCTCATGTATTATTGAAGCCGCAATGTACATAAATGTACCCGACGAACTCTCACTGCGAGGTTAGGGTCTTTGGGACTTATTGTAGTGTAGATTCTTATTTCTTTTTTTCCTGTGAAGGACTTACGTAAAAGTCCAATCTTTATTTTATACGAGGTAACGCTGTCCTTTCTTAATATCTCATTGTCATTTTCATCATAAAAAAGAAAAGACCGCCACCATGTATCAGGTTCAGCTTCTGTAAACTGTATTTCCAGGCATCCATTTTTCTTCCACTCTTCTGCCTTTATTTTTATACTGTTTTTATTTTCATCTTCATCGGTCGTAGCTACCAATGTTTTATTGTTCAGTTTTATTGTCCAACTGTTCTCTTGTGCATCAGCAATCACGGTTGTTAAAATAAGGGTTAAAAGAGGAAATAATCTTTTCATACTCGTAAACAGTTCAATAACCTTACCAAAACAATTTGACTATTAGAAGATGATTATAAAGGGACAAATACACAATTACCATCTTAATAAAGCACTGGCCCAGGTAAAACCGCTACCAAATGCTGCCAGGCAAACTAAATCACCCTCCTTTATTTTTCCGCTTTCCCATGCTTCGCAAAGAGCAATTGGAACAGAAGCTGCTGTGGTGTTGCCATATTTTTGAATATTATTATACACTTGGTCATCGTTTAGTTTTAGCTTTTGTTGCACAAATTGTGCAATGCGCAAATTAGCCTGGTGCGGAATCAGCATTTTTAAATCAGAGGTTTGAAGTCCGTTTTGCTGTAATGCTTCCATAATTACTTCCGGAAATTTGACTACTGCTTTTTTAAAAACAGATTGTCCATCCATAAAAGGAAAATTCTGCGCATTGTCAATCATTTCATGACTCATAAACATATCGCCTATTTCATTGCTGTTAAAATCAGCGACTTTCTCCTTTACCCAATGGTTGGCATGGGTTCCCGGATTATACATTGCCAATATTTCTGCAGATTCACCATCACTATGCAAATGAGTAGAAAGAATACCTGATGAAGAGGATGTGTCAGCAGGTTGTAACACCACTGCCCCTGCACCATCGCCAAATATTACAGAAATATTTCTTCCCCTGGTTGTAAAGTCTAAACCGAAAGAATGTTTTTCGGCACCAACCACCAATATGTTTTTATACATACCGGTTTTAATGAACTGGTCGGCTACACTTAATGCATATACAAAACCACTGCATTGGTTGCGTACATCTAAGGCGCCAATTTCTTTCATCTTCATAGCCCGTTGCAATAGAACACCGCAACCCGGAAAATAATAGTCGGGACTTAGCGTAGCAAAAACGATGAAATCAATATCCTGAGGAGCAATGCCTGCCCTTTCAATAGCAATTTTGGCGGCTTCCACTCCCATTGTTGTGGTTGTTTCGTCAGTTCTATGGGCGTAGCGTCGTTCTTTAATCCCCGTACGTTCCTGTATCCACTCATCACTGGTTTCCATATACTTCAGCAGGTCGTTATTGGTAACAACATTGGAGGGAACATACATTCCTATTCCGGCAATCTTCGATTTAAACATAGCAAGCTTATTAAGAAAAGGGAAGATAGGAAAAGGGTGGGAAATGAAACTGTTTCGGTATGAAATGGTTTCATTTGAATGTTTTTATGCTTTAAGCTCCATCAAATATTGTACAAGGTTTATTTCTGTAGGCAATACCATTTTTTTACGCAACCTATACCGGCTTATTTCAACACCCCGAACGGAAATACTCATCAGCGGCGCAATTTCTTTACTGCTTAAGTTCATGCGCAGGTAAGCACAAAGTCGTAGCTCATGTGGCTTTAACGACGGAAATTTATTTTTTAAAATGGTTAAAAAATCTCCATGTACACTGTTGAAATGGTGCGAAAAATGTTCCCACTCTTCATCCAACTTTTCTTCTTCGGACAATGCTTTTAAAACTTTTTTCAATTCCGGGTTATCATCTCCCACTTTCACCGCTTTTTGTAATTGCTGTAACTCTGCTTTTAATTTCAGAATAAATTCTTTTTTCTGTACCAGGTTCATGGTAGCGCTGGCCAGCTCGGCATTTTTATGTGTTATCTCGGCGGCTAATTTTTCATTTTGTAATCCAATTAATTCTTTTTCTGATTTCTCCAATTCCAACTGGTGGCGGTAAGCTGTTTGCTGTTGCTCTTCTTCAAACCGCAATTTGTCGGCCAGTCGCTTTGCGGCTAATTTTTTCCGGTGTCTTTTCGACTGGTATTTTAAAATCGCAAAAAGAGCTAACCCGGCTAATAAAACATATAAAGCATAAGCCCAGATGGTTTCGTACCAGGGTGGCTTAATATTGAAAGCGTATTCGTAAACT
>CAZXMP010000270.1:0-2661 GCA_964641575.1 uncultured Chitinophaga sp.
TTATCGAGAGGCATCATTAATAAATTAGATGATGAAGAACTGGAAGGGGTAATTGCACATGAACTAACGCATATTAAAAACAGGGATGTGCGGTTACTGATCGTTTCAATCATTTTCGTAGGCATTTTTGCATTTTTAGCAGAAGTGGCTTTTCGCAGCCTTCGCCATATCGGTAGTGGTAAAAGAAGCAAAGACAGCAAAGGCAGTGGTGGAATTATTTTGATAGCCATTGTAGTTACTGCAGCAGCTTATCTTATTTCATTATTACTTCGTTTTGGTATAAGCAGAAGAAGAGAATACCTCGCCGATGCAGGTGCTGCGGAAATGACCAAGAAACCTTATGCATTAGCGAATGCACTTCGAAAAATTTCCGGCGACCCGTTAATTGAAGCCGTCGAAAGCAGAGATGTAGCACAACTTTTTATTGATAATCCAAAACCATCCACCCATAAATCTGCTTCGTGGGATAATATGTTTGCTACGCATCCGGCGATTGAGAAAAGGATAGAGTTGTTGGAACAGTTTGTATAAAAAATCATTGATCTTCAGCAGATATTTATACAACGAGTTGCGTATATTTATGAGTTGGCTGTAATGTTATATGAACTCACTTCAAAAATATAGCGACAGAGTTGAAGCCTTGATTGCTTTGGCGGATAGGACTCTTGCGACGGCTAAATATCCCCAAACTATTGGAATTGCAACAGTAGACAGAGAATTATTCAATGAACTTAGAACCTCATCTCTCTCATTTATCAAGAACCTTTATGGCGAAAATCATATTTATTATAAAGACTTCGACAAGTATTTACTTCGTTCGGAACCATCTGAGACAGAAAGAGCAAGAGGAATTCTAAAAGCAATTAAATCAGAAATCACCAATGGCTGGTTAACAACGGTAAAAGGTCTTGTTTCTGCTGAAATATTCTCTGATTTTTTAGAAATGGCAGAACATCTACTTTTTGAGAATTATAAAGACCCTGCGGCTGTGATGATTGGAAGTGTTTTAGAAGAACATTTGAGACAATTGTGCGACAAAAATGGACTCGTAACAACGGAAATAAAAAACAGTAAACCTGTTCCTAAAAAGGCCGACTTATTAAATGCTGAGTTAGCCGGACAAAGTGTTTATAATAAACTTGACCAAAAAACTGTGACTGCGTGGCTTGATTTAAGGAATAAAGCAGCACACGGAAAATATTCTGAGTATAATCAATCACAAGTTGAACTCATGCTGCAAGGTGTGACAGAATTTATGGCAAGACATAGCATTTGATGAAAAGACTACAGCCAAAGTTGGACTTTAGAAAAACTGAAATAAAATTAAAAATGATAGCAAAATTTTTTTGTACAGCTTCGCTAATACTAATTTTAATTTCTTGTCAATCTGAAAAGAAAGAAATTAAGATTCAGTTTACAGCAAATGGAAAGAATTATGAAATTTCAGCAAAAGACAAAGCATTCATTTGTGAAGTTACCTATGACACATTTACTAATAAAAGTAACATGAAACAAAAGTATGATTATGTAAGGCATAAAAGCATAACCTTGAGTTATTTGAGTAATCTCGAAAATAAAAAATCAGATGAATATGTAATGAAATTTCTATTTAGAATGTGTTCAGACGAACCCTTTCCTGACTCTGCGAAGGTTATTTATGAAGATTTTTCATGCAAAGACAATACTGCAGGATACGAGAGTGTATTTAAAGCTAAAGATGAAATTAGCGGAAGATTTAAGTTTCGAGAAGGTGGAGGAACAAATGATAAATTTCATCTGGATATTTCAATTGTTAAAAATCTTGCAAGCGGTAGGTTTTCCGGAGAGCTAACATCGGACCTGGACAGTAGTAAACTTATTATCAAAGATGGTATTTTTGAGAATATACCATTTAAAAAGAATTCTATTGATTCCCCGACAAAATCAGACAAAGAGTAGAATTCAACAAACACTACAGCCAACATGAACTGTCCAAAAATCAATAACCTTAAGACTCCTTCCCCCCCAACATCGGAACAAATGAAAAATAATCATACACTTCTTCTTTCAATGAACCATTCTCCAATTTAGTAATACGCATCATTTGTTGCATATCACCGGCACCGAGTGGTATCACCATCATGCCACCGGGTTTTAATTGCTGAATCAATTTTTGCGGTATCTCTGGTGCTGCTGCAGTTATAATAACTCTGTCGAAAGGGGCATAAGTAGGCAAGCCCTCAAATCCATCTCCATAAAAAAATTTGATGGAATTATATTTTTTTAAAAAAGCAAAGTTCTTGTTCGAATCAAATAATTTTTTTTGCCGCTCAATGGTATAAACCTGTGCACCCATTTCAGCCAGCACCACAGCCTGGTAGGCACTGCCGGTTCCTATTTCCAATACTTTCATGAACGGTTTTAGTTCCAGCAATTGCGATTGATAAGCTACCGTATAAGGTTGAGAAATGGTTTGCCCTTCGCCAATAGGAAAAGCTTTGTCTTCATAGGCTTTTTCATCAAATGCAGAATCTAAAAAAAAATGGCGGGGAACAGCCAGTATAGCATCCAGCACTCTTTCATCGGTTATGCCTTTTGCCTGAACGGTTTGCATTAATTTTTTTCGAAGGCCTTTGTGCCGGTAGCTGTCGTCGGTTGGTCTCATAAGTTGAGGTGCAATAT
>CAZXMP010000271.1:0-2606 GCA_964641575.1 uncultured Chitinophaga sp.
TTAATGCAGCTGGTATCCGTCAGGTAAAAGCCAAAGATTTAAGCAGCGGCGTAGAGCAAACTATCGAAGTAAAACCCCAGTATGGGTTAACAGATGATGAAGTAGAAAAAATGCTTTTTGCATCTATTACTCATGCAAAAGAAGATATACAAATAAGAGCATTAGTTGAAGCACAAACTGAAGCAACCATTTTATTGGATACTACAAGCCAATTTTTGAAAAAGAATCGTTCCTTTCTAACTGCTGATGAATTAAGTAAAACAGAAAATGCCATGAATGAGTTGACTAGCTTGTTGCCCTTGGCAAATAAAGATTCAATTCAAACTGCTATCGAAAAACTAAATGAAATCTCAAGACCGTATGCAGAGCGGCTAATGGATGAGGCTGTGAATAAGGCTATGAAAGGTAAGGTGATTTAAAGCAATGTCTTCTAATCCCATTAATGCCTTTCCATATAAGAAATAATATTACGATAAGATGTAAAGCAAAAGCAGTAAGCCAAACAAGCTTTCTTTCGTATTTAAATTCCACTATGCCTTCTCCTTTGGGAATTTTAATGCTCATTCCAGGTCGGTTATCGCTTATTATTTCAACTTCACTATTGTTATAAAATGCCCTCCATCCGGCATAATAGTTTTGCAAAACGATTAAAGTTGAAGAGTCTTTGACGTTTACAGATGCTTTGATATTTGTTGGTCGTTGAATCAATAACTGAATGGAGCTGGTCGTAGAATCATTTTCAAAATAAACAACAAGGTTTTTAGTCTTGGTTATTTTATTTTTTTTTGCTGAGGAATCAGAATAGAAATTGTTTAAAGTTAATGGTCCTCTGTATGCATCTTTGGTAGAGATTTCTTTTCTAAAAATATTTATGTTATGCCAAGTGTTGTTTTTACTATCCATGTAAGTGGTAGTAACATCATCTGGCCCTTTTGTTTGCAATGGAAACCCTTTGGAGGGAAGTAAAATAGCATTTACTTCTGAAATGGAGGAACTGCTCACCGAGAAAAAGGGTGTACAAATAAGCGTATTTATTAAAAGGTCTAATGTAAAAGTAATCCGTAATAAATCTTGTCGGTTTGATTTTATCAGTAAAAGAATTATAATTAGAAAACATGCCTGTATAATAGAACTTATCAGTAATGAGCTTTTGTAATTAATATTTCTTACAAAAGCAGTAAAATTGCTTAAGGAAGATGTTTCTAAATTATTAATATTAAGGAAGACAACAATCAGGCAAATAGTCAATAATAATCCTGTCAGGCGAACAATAGTTTTTGTTTCAAGGCTCTTTAAAAAGAATAGTTCCTTCATATTTTTATTTCGGAATGCTATTCCTATAAAAATGATAAGGGCTATAATAAAATATAGGCGGAAAATTGCCGGATTTCGGAAATATGTAAAGCCGGGTAAAATGTTTAGTAAATTTCTTACCGGGGTTACTCCTCCAAAAGAGGTTAGTAAAAACAAAAAGGCTACAATAAGAAGAAATAAAGCTGGTTTGTTTTTTTCTTTTACAGTCCTCCGTACTGCAAGTGGTAAAAGAAGTAGTATAAATAAGCCCATATAACTGTGCAGCATAGTTCCTTCTGTATTCGTAAAATTCATCTTTACAGAAGTGAATGGAAGAAGTAAATTACTTAGAGAGTAAGGGTGCAGGTAATTCGAATTAAAGAATCCAACGTCAGTTGTAATTGAACTTCCTCGGCCAATATTACTTAGCACTTCCAATGTATAGTATAAACAAGGGGTGCAAAGAAGTATTGTAAAAAAAACACTAACCCCTAAATATTTGAGTCTTGTAATTTTCTGGTTTTTTTCTTTTTCAAAAAATAAAAACCAGAGTAAAATGAAAATTGCTAGACTATAAGTAGTAATAATATTAAACGCTGCATACACACTTGTAAACATCAATGTATAAACAATGGCAAATTGGATTGAATTTTTTAATGACGGATTTTTCAATAAGCTGAGTAAACTGGAAATAATGAGTGGAATAAATGCGGCAGCAGTAATATATAAAAGCCATTGTGTAGAACCTACCATAAACCCGGAAAGCATATAGCATATAGCCAATAACTGTGAGAGCTTTTGATCTTTTAGAATGTGTTTTTGCAGCAAATAAAACATGCCCCATCCGGCAAGTAGTATAAAAAACATAAACTCTATATGCAGTGTATAGATATTGTAATTAAAGAGTGAGCTAAAAAGCATTTGAGGTGTGCTGAATATTCCCCATGTAAGATTGCTTTGCAATGGGAACCCCATTCCCCATGTATTAAACCAATAGGGAATTTCTCCGTTGTGTATTGACTGGCTGATGAAGTGATTGATAGGATACTCAAGAGCTATAATGTCGTTCTTTAGAGATCGTAACATAAAACTAACAGGAGCAAATGCAAACAAGCCAGCAATAGATATGAGCAGGTAAGGCTGTAAAATTTTTTTTAAAGAAGGTTGTTCCTCTTTCAAAGTATCCAGTTTAGTTGTTACGTTTCAACTTCCACGAACCGTTCACCACTGCATCATAAATAAAAATCGGTAAAAGTCGCGGGAGATGGAACACAAACCACCATCTTTTTGTTATGAATGCTCTTGCTTTCCTT
>CAZXMP010000272.1:0-2507 GCA_964641575.1 uncultured Chitinophaga sp.
ACTTTTCTTAGTGGCGCTATTGGGAATCGGTTGCAGCAAGGATTACTTGCAACTTGATCCTCCGAGTACGCAAACACCGGAGAATATTTTCGCTACTACCAAAAATGCATTTGCTGCCATTAATGGCATACATAGAACCATGTATACGCAATGGTACGGAACTCAGGCATTGGGTGGTCATAGCGGTAATATGATTTATATGGACTTGCTGGCAGAGGATTTTGTAATGCCTGCTCAGGCTAATGGCTGGTTCGTAACTGAATACAGGTGGTTGGGTCATCGTAACGATGCAAGCACAATTAGTCGCTTTAGCTACGGATTTTATTACACAATTATTGGAAATGCCAATGCAATTATTGCGAATATTGATAGAGCCGAGGGACCTGAGGCCGACAAGAAATTGATTAAGGGTCAGGCATATGCTTATAGAGCCTGGAGTTATTTTCAGATGGTACAATTGTTTGGCGAACGTTTTGATAAAACAAAGGCAAACGATGGATTAGGTATGTCACTAGTACTTGCACCTCAAACTGGGTCTTTACCAAGAAGTACTGTTGCTGAGACCTATAACCAAATTAATAGTGATATTGACCAGGCAATTACATTGTTAGATGGTATTGCAAGACCTGCTAAATCTCATCTTAATGTAAACGTAGCAAGAGGTATTAAAGCAAGAATTGCATTGACCCAGCAAAACTGGCCTCTGGCTGCTTCAACAGCAGCGTTGGCTCGCCAGGGTTTTACCTTGATGAGCAATGCTCAATATCTTGAAGGATTTTCCAACACCACTAACCCAGAATGGATTTGGGGTATCGATCATAGAGATGATCATAATACCTTTTTCTATTCCTTCTATGCATATTTAGGAAATTTCTCCTCTACTAACACCAGAGGTAATCCTAAAGCAATTTTTTCTCCCTTATATGATCAAATAAGTGCAACCGATATCAGAAAGCAATTGTGGGATCCAACTGGAACAAATGCATCTTTTCCTGTTGTTTCAGGAGGAACAAGGTTTCCATATATGACCAGGAAGTTTATCCTGGCTAATCCAGGTAACAGCAATGGAGATTTAGTGTTTATGCGTACCGCTGAAATGTATTTGATAGAAGCGGAAGCTTTGGCCAGACAAGGTGGACAAGATGTAGCTGCACGTCAGGCATTATTTACATTAGCTAAGCAAAGAGATCCTAACTATGTTCTTTCAACTAATAGCGGACAAGCTTTGATAAATGAAATTATGATTCAGCGTAGAGTGGAGTTATGGGCAGAAGGCTTCCGTTTTTATGACTTAAAAAGGTTGAACGAGCCTTTAAATAGAGCTGGTGGAAATCATAATAATACGGTAGCTCAAATAATAAATGAGCCTGCAGGTACGCTTAACTGGCAGTTCTTAATTCCAAGATTGGAAATTGAATATACGTTGGGTGTTGTGGTGCAGAACCCTCTTTAATATTATATTTAAATAGAAATAGAAAAGCGGCTATCTCATTTGAGATAGCCGCTTTTAATTAAAAGAAAGAAATTAATTCGTCAAACGAAACTTCTTGTTGCTCACCTTTCCGAATATCCTTTACCACAGCTTTTTTCGCAGCTATTTCTTTTTCTCCAATAATAATTACAAAGGGAATATTTTTCTTTTCGGCATATTTAAATTGTTTGTCAAACTTGGCAGTTTCATGGTACAGTTCGCAGCGAATAGTATGGTTACGCAGTCGCTGCATTAATCCAAAAGCAACTTTACTCTCAGCTTCTCCCAAATTAAAAAACAAAACCTGTGTGGTGATAGATACATCGTCAGGAAATAATTTCAACTCTTCCATTACATCGTAAATACGGTCTACTCCAAAAGAAATGCCCACACCCGGAATTCCGGCCACACCAAAAAGCCCAGTCAAATCATCATACCGGCCTCCACCACCAATGCTTCCCATATTTACCTCCTTTGGGCCTTTTGCTTCAAAGATGATACCCGTGTAATAATTTAAACCTCTTGCAAGGGTAGGGTCAATTACAACATTTGCTTTTGAGGTTTGATCTACGATTTGTTTGATTTCTTCAATTCCTTTTCCACCTGCATCCGTATGCCCAATTACTAAAGAGAGTCCCGATAAAACTTCTTCATTGCTTCCGGCAATACTTAAATATTTTTCGATAATACTTGTTTGTTCAGCCGAGAGCCCCCGATTGATCAATTCTTCTTTTACTTTTTCCAGGCCAATTTTATCCAGTTTATCAATGGCAATGGTAATATCCATCATCTTATCAAGGGAGCCACATGTTTCTGCCAGTGCTGATAATATTTGCCTGTGATTTATTCGTAGTTCGTAGTCAGCAAGCCCAAGTTTTACAAATACTTCGTTATAAATAGAAACTAATTCAATTTCATTTAACAAAGAGTTGCTTCCTACTACATCCGCATCACATTGATAAAATTCACGGTACCGTCCTTTTTGTGGTCTGTCGGCTCTCCAAACCGGTTGTATATGGTAGCGTTTAAACTTAAA
>CAZXMP010000273.1:0-2486 GCA_964641575.1 uncultured Chitinophaga sp.
TTTGGAAGCTGGTAACCCAGTTGCGAAATATTTTCCAACGGTGTACCGGTAGGTGCAGCTTCTACCCGAACAGGATCATTAAAATAAGTATCTATGAGGGCTTCTACATCTTCCGTCATGGTGGCGGAGAATAAAAGGTTTTGCCTTTTTGGTGGCAGATAATCCAGTATGTTTTTTATTTGGGTACGAAATCCAAGGTTGAGCATTTCATCTACTTCATCAATCACCAGTTTTTTAATTGCTTTTGTTTTAAAAGCACCATTCATGGCCAGGTCGTAAAAACGGCCGGGTGTTGCTACCAACACATCTACTCCCTTCATCACTTCAATTTGCTGTGTATTGATATTTACACCACCATACACACCCATTGCTATTACACTCATATATGGTGTTAATGCTTTAACTGTGTCAACAATTTGTGTTACCAGTTCCCTGGTTGGTACAAGAATGAGTATTTGCGGTGCTTTATCCTTGCTAAATTTCCATTGGCGCAGGCAGGGGAGTAAGTAGGCTAATGTTTTGCCGGTTCCGGTTTGTGCAATGCCACAAACATCCCTTCCGGACATTACGGTGGAGAAAACCCGGTGCTGAATAGGTGTGGGAGTGATGTATCCTAACTCATTCAGTGCATTGAGGAGGGGGGTGTTTAAATTCAGTTCGTCAAATGTCATACTGGTAATGTATAAGCAGCAAAAGTAGTTTTTAATTGCCAGCCGGGATTAGAAGTTCCATATTGCGATTTTTCCGGATTGTATAACTATTCTCTCCGTTTTGCGATACCTATTTGATTGTGTAAACATTCTCTTTGCCCATCTTTAAAAATCAATGAATGGCTAGCAAAGCAACTATGAGCAACCAAATGAGAATTTGGCATCGATACCTGGGTTTTTTCCTAGCCGGCATTATGGCTGTGTATGCGATCAGTGGTGTGGTGCTTATTTTTCGTATTACCGATTTTTTGAAATATGATAAAATAACGGAAAAAAAAATAGAGCTGAATCTGCCGATAGACGAAGTGGGTAAAGCGATTAAGTTGCGTGACCTTAAGGCAATAACTGAAATCGGGGATACGATATTCTTTGCCCAGGGGTATTATAATAAATTTACCGGCGATGCTAAGTATACCGTGAAGGCGTTACCTATTGTAATGGAAAAACTAACACATTTGCACAAGGCTAACACTACCCACCCGCTGTATTACCTGAATATTTTCTTTGGATTGTCATTATTATTCTTTGTGCTTTCCTCTTTCTGGATGTTTTTGCCAAAGACCAGCATCTTTAAAAAGGGCATTTATTATGCTATTGCGGGGTTTATTCTTACTGTTGTACTCCTGTTTATAAAATAAGTTGTGGAGGTGTTGTATGGAATTGATTGCATCGTTTGAAGCTTTGTCATTTCACTAACTGACAGATATCATATTCGGGGCTCGGTTATTGAACTACATTGCTAACTAAATTATATTAATATGAGTCAGCAAAAACAGTTTGGGGTATGGATGGATACAGAGCATGCCACTGTAGTAAGTAAAGAAAATACAGAAGAGGGTGCAATAGTAATACTAGCCCATGTAAAAGGAGAGGGGATTGTGCGTAATAGCAACGAAAAGAATGAGAATAACGAGAAGCGAACTCAGCAGGCAAAATATTTTAAAGAAATTGCCACTCATCTTCAAAATGCTACCCACCTTCATGTAACAGGAACTGGCCAGGTGCAGGAGCAATTTATACATTTTCTGGCAGCCACACCACAGTTTAAGAATTTAAAGACCGAAGAGTCTACTTCTAATAAAATGAGTGATGAAAGATTAGTGACTTTTTTTACTGAAAAATTAAATTAGTATTAGTTTTTATTCAGGCATGTTTGTGAGTAAATCACAACATAAATTCCCGCAAAGTTTTATCCATTAGTTAAACTCTGCGGGATTTTTTACTATTAAGTATTCTTGTCTTTCTTTTCAACAGCTTCCTCTTTAGATTCAGCATCATTCTCTTCCACTGTTTCTTTTACACTTTGCACTACAGATGATACAGGACCTTTCATATTATCCTGTGGATCGGTAGTGTTCAAAGTTTCAGGATCTGGCTTCAGGGCTTTATCCTTGTCGGTATTTTTCTTTTTGTCGTCAGTGTTGTTTGCCATGATATTTATGTTTTAGTACATACCACAAAATTCAAATTTCAGGCCGTTATTTATTTTTTAAGTTTAAAACAAGCTTGTGTCTGGCATAGTTTTATCTTTTTATCTGGCGATAATCAATTATTAATCTTTTAAAACTTAAGCTATGGATAAGATGGAAGTAAAAGGAAAATGGAATGAGTGGAAAGGAAAGCTAAAACAGCAGTACGCTGATTTAACAGACGATGATGTAAAGTATGAAGAAGGTAAAGAAGATGAATTATGGGGAAGAATACAGCAAAAAACCGGTAAGGCCAAAGACGATCTGGTGAAATGGCTGAAAGGGCTGGGCTAATTTATTTAATTCA
>CAZXMP010000274.1:0-2465 GCA_964641575.1 uncultured Chitinophaga sp.
TTAACAAACCGGATATTGGAATGTTTATCGCAGGAAATTGGGGTAAGAATTGTGAGCAAAATAGATATTGAAACACATAGCTGCAAGCCTTTCCATCAAAAATTATCCACTAATTTTAATTTGAGTTTAGAAATAGTGGATTTACTATATCGTAGTTTTTCTATTCTGAACTTTCGGGTAACGTATCTTGCTATAAATCTCATCTCATGCGGTTTTTATTAGTTGGGTTGTTTGTCTTTTTTAATGGAGCTGTATATGGCCAGACTGCCACTTCAGTGATTGACTCATTTCATATATATAGCGATATAAAAGTTACCGTGGATCGTCCAACCGATTTATCCAGCAACTCGAAGACAATCATTACATTTTTTGCATTACCCAATGGGAATACGACTTCGCAAACAATGGGTAAAAAAATGTTGCCGGGCGATGATTGGCATTTTGATATTCAACATATAGCTGCACAAACAAAATTTATCCGTCAACAGGTTAATGTAAACTTTATAGTTATCTATTTGGAAAATGATTATAAAAGTTGGCCATCATGGAAACAAAAGCATACTGATTTTCGAAAACAGATTCCACACATTGTAGATTCGCTAGCTAAAGTTTATGGAAGCAGGAAATGTGAAATTTATCTAAATGGGCATAGCGGAGGCGGTAGTTTTATTTTTGGCTATTTAGCAGGGGTAGGACAAGTGCCTAAGCAAGTAAAGCGAATTAGTTTTTTGGATAGCAATTATGGGTATGACAGTACATATTATCCCATTTTAAGTAACTGGTTAAAAAATGTTAAGGGAGCCACGTTAAATGTATTTGCTTACAATGATAGTGTTGCTTTGTATAATGGAAAGCCGGTTGTATCTGCTACTGGAGGTACCTGGTACAAAGGACATTTATTATTAAAAGATTTGCAGGTTGATTATTCTTTTTCAAAAATGATCACTGATAGTCTTATTATTTATAAAAGCACTAAGAACAAAGTGCAGTTTTATTTCAAACAAAATTTAAACCATGGGATTTATCATACTCAACAAGTGGAGTTGAATGGTTTTATTCATTCTATACTATGCGGCACAAAAAGAGATTCGAAAGAATACATCTACTATGGCAAAAGAGCTTATGCCGATTTGATTGAGTGATTCACTAAACAAAATTTTCCTGGAATAAAACCGGGAATAATTTTTTTAGCTTTTCCTGTTGTTTTTTTTCGAGGCCATCATAAGTTCGTCTGTATTTTTGCAAGGATACTTCAGTAAGTGCTTTTTTTTGGCCTTGTTTTATTTCATTTACTATTACTTCTGTTACCATCTCTGGTACATTTTCATTCATCTTCTCTAGTTTTATTCTGCTATGCATTTTTCCGGTTCCCAAATAGCTTTTGAATAATCTCTCTTGTATATAACGGGCTAATATATCAGAACTGATAGTATCCCGGTTGACACTAATGATTCCGATATCATCTATTTGTACTAATAGAATTTTTTCAGCAGGATTTTTTTCTACTGTGGAAGATGAAAGAAAGGCTGTCATGGCCAATAATGAAAGGAACAGTCGCATATAGATAAGGTAGCTGGTTGCTGCTACCAAGATAGTAAGAAAATCATTGCAGTTCGCTCAGCTCCAGCCATCGTAGTTCTTTTTCATCCAGCTGCTTTGTAAGTTCACCTAACCGGTTAGAAATCTGTTGCAGCTCATCAAATGGAGTGTCGCTGCTATTGAGTTTGGCCGTAATGGTTTCTTTTTCTTTCGTCAAGTCGGCAATTTCTTTTTCCAGGAGGTCAAATTCTCTTTTTTCTTTATAGGAAAATTGTCTTTTTGGGGCTGGTGCAAGAGCAACTGGTTTCGGTTCTGTTTTTTGTTCAGTTGCCAATGGTTTTAATTCGCCTCTCATTTGCTCCGTTCGATATTGTGTGTAGTTCCCGGGAAAATCCCTGATAACCCCATCACCTTCAAAAATGAAAAGATGATCAACCAGCCGGTCCATAAAATATCTGTCATGCGATACTATTAACAGGCAGCCAGGAAACTCACTGAGAAAATTTTCCAATACTCCCAATGTAGGAAGATCGAGATCATTGGTCGGTTCATCCAGAATTAAAAAATTGGGATTGCGAAATAGAATAGACAATAAATGCAATCTTCTTCTTTCTCCACCACTTAATTTGCTGATGTAGGTGTATTGTTTATCAGGATCAAATAAAAATAGTTGTAAAAATTGTGCGGCGCTTAATGAGCCCCCACTGGCTAAAGGAAAATGTTCGGCGATGTTCTTTACAAATTCGATCACCCGCATGTCTTCTTTTACAACCAAACCTTGCTGCGAGTAGTTGCCAAATACTACGGTGTCGCCAATATTTACTTTGCCACTATCTGGCTGTTCAATTCCTTGCAGAATGTTTATGAAAGTAGATTTGCCGGCACCATTTTTTCCTGCTACACCAATACGTTCACCTTTTTTAAAT
>CAZXMP010000275.1:0-2454 GCA_964641575.1 uncultured Chitinophaga sp.
AATTACTGGCCTACCATATTGGCGTTGCAAAAGGATCTGATGTTGATAAGCCGAGAAATTTAGCAAAAAGTGTAACGGTGGAATAAATCTTACAGGGGCTTATGAATCAAATCAATAAAAAACCACTTTCCTCTCTTGGCTACGGATTTATAGCCAAAGAATATATTCCTAAAGGAAAGAACGAGTATCATCTTCGTAACATTCAAAACAGAAGCGGTGCCAGTTATTGCAAGTTGAATGAATCTCAAAGAAAGATATTACTAGGAAATGGCAATAGTGCAGATAACTGGGATAAAATATTAGTAGCCGACGGCTTCAATCCTGAGCTGGTCAAGAATTGTAAATTTTACGGGTTGGTTCGAATTGGAAAATTACAACCACTATTTTTGGAGTTTAATGATTTACAAATGCCTGTTGGCTTGTACAACAGCACTATTGTAAGTTGTGATATTGGAAATAATGCCGTTATTGACAATGTAAATTTTATGAGTCATTACATAACAGGTGATGATGTGATGCTGGTAAATATTAATGAACTCGTTACCTCCAATCATGCAAAATTTGGTAATGGCGTTTTAAAAGATGGCGAAAATGAAGCTGTTCGTATCTGGATGGAAATCTGCAATGAAAATGGAGGCAGAAGTATTCTTCCATACAACGGAATGAAAGCGGCTGATGCATGGCTTTGGTCCAAGTATAGAGATGATGAAAAACTACTACAACGATTCAAAGACTTTACCGATAAAAAATTTGACACCCAACGTGGCTACTATGGTAAGATCGGGGATAGAACAGTAATTAAAAATACCAGCATTATAAAAGATGTTTGGATTGGCAGTGACGCCTACATAAAAGGTGCGAACAAATTAAAAAATCTAACAATCAATTCAGATGCGGAAGCTAAATCACAAATCGGCGAAGGATGCGAATTAGTAAACGGTATTATCGGTTTTGGTTGCAGAATTTTCTATGGTGTAAAAGCTGTACGCTTTATGCTGGGTTCAAATTCACAATTGAAGTATGGCGCAAGACTTATTAACTCATACCTTGGCGACAATTCTACAATTTCTTGTTGCGAGGTTTTAAACTCTCTTATCTTTTCTGCCCATGAGCAACATCATAATAATTCATTTTTATGTGCTGCTACCATAATGGGGCAAAGTAATATGGCCGCCGGTGCAACAATTGGTTCCAATCATAATTCCAGAGGTGCAGATGGTGAGTTGATTGCAGGAAGAGGTTTTTGGCCGGGGCTTTGTGTAAGTTTGAAACACAATTCAAAATTTGCATCTTATACTTTAATTGCAAAAGGAGATTTTCAAGCTGAGCTTAATATTCCTATTCCATTTTCGCTGGTTAGTAATGATGTGAGCAATGACGAGCTAACTGTGATGCCTGGCTATTGGTTTTTATACAACATGTATGCGTTGGTAAGAAACGCCGGAAAATATGAAGCTAGAGATAAACGGGTAGATAAGTCTCAGCAAATAGAATACGATTTTCTTGCGCCAGATAGTGTAAACGAAATATTTGACAGCTTGCAGTTGATGAAAAAATTTACTGCAAAAGCATTTACTGCCAAGTCAAAAAAACAAATTACAGAAAAAGATTTAGTAAAAACCGGCGAACAGTTGCTGGTACAAAACGCAGTAGAGTTTAGTAGATTAGAAATTCTGGCTGATAACTTTGAAAACAGTAAACGAAAAGTGAAGCTGAAAAAAGTAGGAGAAGCATATAGCCTTTTTAAAGAAATGATTGTGTACTACGGCATTACTGAACTTGTTCAATTTATTGAACAACGAAAGATAACAACCTGGCAGAAATTACTGCAGGCATTACCATCTAAACCAGAAAGAACAGATTGGAAAAATATAGGTGGGCAATTGATACCACAAACTTCTTTAAACATATTATTAAAAAATATCCGTAGCGGAAAAATCACTAGCTGGGATGAAGTCCATACATTTTATGCCAAGAAGAGTTCTCAATATAATGCCGATAAATTTCAACATGCATTTGCTTCTTTGCTCGAAGTACTCAATCTCACACCTAAAAAATTTACTAAGAAAATTTTCATTCAATTACTTAAGCAGGCAAGCACCACCAACCAATGGATGACGGAACAAATTCTTCACTCCAGGGAAAAGGATTATCAAAATACATTTCGTCAAATGGTGTATGATAACACAGAAGAAATGGAAAAGGTGATTGGAAAGCTATCTGATAACAGTTTTATTAAGCAGCAAAATAAAGAGAGCCAAATTTTTTGCGATAAGATTAATAATATTATTCAGCAATTTTGACAATGGTCACTATGCGAAGTGTTGACGAATACATAGAATCTTTGCCGGATGAAAGAAGAGAAATTTGTGAAATAGTGAGAGAACTTATTCTCGAAAATGTTCCCGGAATTATAGAAAAGCTAAGTTTTAAAATTCCCTTTTACCATTATTT
>CAZXMP010000276.1:0-2401 GCA_964641575.1 uncultured Chitinophaga sp.
AATGTATGGGGCGAAACAAAATCAAAATAACATTTTTAATTACTGATAAAATACACAACTTATGATACGGATAAATAAATTCACACTCTTGTCTCTTCTTGTAGCAGGAATATTGTTTACAGGCTGCGATAAAAATGATAATGAAGAAAATTTTGATACCTCTGGTACGTTTACACAAAACGACCAAATGGCAAGACCTGCAATTAATACAGTATTTGTAGACGCCGCAAGAAAGAATGAGTTTAATACAACAGTTCCATCTGCCATGAACGCAGCATTTAATACACAATTTCAAAGTGTGTTGACAGGCTTTGGCTATACACAAAATGCACTTGGGCATGATAAAGCAACCTTTACAAGCATTTTGGTTACTGATGTGTTGAATGTAAAAATGAATGGCACCACTACTTTTTTTGATGGTACCAACGTTTTAACTGGAAGAGCATTGGCAGATGATGTAATTGATGTTGAGCTATTGCTGATTTTTGGCGGACCTGCGGGAACTGCAAATCCAACATTGACAAAGGATAATGTAAATACAAATGATAAGGCATTTTTACCTGCCTTTCCTTTCCTTGCAGCTCCTTTCTAACAAATTTTACAAGCCGGGTAGCAACATGCTGCCCGGTATTTTTTTAAATATTACCACTATGATCAGGACTTTATTAATACTCTTCATTTCCGTCCTTCTTTTTGCTGCCTGCAATAACAAGAAAACAATTGCCAGTAAGAATGATTATAGTGGATTTATGAAGGATGGCCTTGTAGCAGGCGAAGTAGAAACAATTAATACTGAAATAAATTTCTGGCAGCAAAAATTAGCTGCTGATACAGGTAGTTATGTTTACATGCTGGAGCTGGCGAGTAATTATTTTCATTTATTCCGGACCAATGGAAATATAGACGCATTACAAAGAGGAGATAGCTTTTTAAAACAAAGCTCTGCAAAACTTAATCATACTGACCCGGAAATTCTTTATTCGCTTTCGCAGAATGCAATTTCACAACATCAGTTTTTGCAAGCTGCATCATTTAGTGAAGATGCAGAAAATGCGAAGGGGGATAAATACACTATTCGCCTATTGGAATTTGATGCCAATATGGAATTGGGCAGGTATAATGAAGCTTACAAAAGCCTTGAGAGTTTAAAAGATAAATCTGCATTCGATTATCTTATTCGTAAAGCAAAATGGGAAGATCATAAAGGCAATCTGGAGGGTGCCATCGTTCTAATGGAACAAGCTTTCGATAAAGTAAAAGATAAAAAGAAGAGTTTGTTTTCATGGGCTCTTTCTAATCTGTCAGATATGTATGGACATGCAGGAAGAATAGAAGAAGCATATAATGGTTATTTATCTGTGTTAGAAAAAGATCCTTCCAATTTATATTGCCTGAAAGGAATTGCATGGATCGCTTATGCTCATGATAACAATACAACTGAAGCTAAACGTATTCTTCAATATATACTTTCACAAACGGATATACCCGATTTAAAGTTGGTGTTGGCACAAATAGCAGAAACAGAAGATAACGAAGAAGAAAAGAAAAGATTGATAAATGAATTTGTAGCTACGGTTACAAAACCCGGTTATGGCGATATGTATAATAAATACCTGCTTGAAATTTATACGGAAGAATTTAAAGACTACGACAAGGCTTTTGCTATTGCTGATAAAGAATTGAAGAATCGCTTTACCCCGGAAACATGCGACTGGATGGCCTGGGTGTATTACAACAAAGGAGATATTGCAAAGGCACTGGAGTTCTCAAAAAGTTATGTTCATAAAAAAACTTTTGAACCAGGTGCTACTATGCACACCGCTTTTATATATGCCGCCAATGGCAACAATGAAGAAGCAAAAATGTTATTGCAGGAATGTTTAGAAAGCTCATTCGAGTTAGGGCCTGTTGCCACTAAACAAATTGAACAAAAACTGCAATCGCTTTAATTCATCATTAACACATTCACACTGCGCTGTAGAATATTGAATGCAATTTCTGCCATCAGGTTTTCTTTATCCAATGTGGGGTTTACTTCTGTTATTTCAAAACAGCAAACCTTCCGGTTCTGCATAAACTTGCTGATCAGGTCTTCTGCTTCTCGTTCTTTCAATCCATTACTTACCGGTGTACCTGTTCCTTTTGAAATAGAAGAGTCGAGGCTGTCAACATCAAATGAAATGTAGATATCGGTGCAATCGCTTAAGTAGCGTAACACAGCTCTTACTACATTTTCCGCACCCTTGCTTCTTACTTCTTTGGTCGTAATTACTTTCATGTCATGTTTCTCAATCAGGTATCGTTCTTCTTTTTCATAATCTCTAAGCGAAATAAAAACAACATCTTCCGGTAAAACTTTAGGAGCAATCTTTCCAATATTTTTCAAATATTCCCATTGCTT
>CAZXMP010000277.1:0-2397 GCA_964641575.1 uncultured Chitinophaga sp.
TACTTGATATGTTTGTAATGGACCTTGACCGGCATGAAGGCCAATGGAATTGGGGTGCCATTGAAAAAGATAAAGGCAAGACTTATTTTCCGGTTCCCAAAGACCGTGACCAGGCTTTCTATATTAATCAGGGTGTATTGCCCGGCTTGGTTAAAGGCCGTTCATTAGTACCTCAACTGGAAGGATTTAAAGTAAAGGCTAACCATATTGGCCGTTTCAACTTTGCAGCAAGAAATCTAGACCGTTTTTTTCTTAATCAACTCACTGAGCAGGACTGGAAACAGGCAGCAGAAAAGTTTGTTTCGCAAATGACAGATGCTGTTATTGAAAGAGCTTTGGCTATGCAGCCTGCAGAAATACGATCTATGCCCTCTAATGGCCAGATTATCCAAACATTAAAAGAAAGACGCAATTTTCTTGTAGCTGAAGTAATGGAATATTACCGCTTTATTTCTGAAATAGTCAGTGTAACGGGTAGCGATAAAAAGGAACTATTTAATGTTATCCGTAACGATGATGCTTCTGTATTGATAGAAGTATATAAAATTGACAAGGATGGCCAACAGTCAAGTAAAATGTATGAAAGAAAGTTTGATCCATTAGTAACAAAAGAATTGCGATTGTATGGCATGGATGGAGAAGACAAATTTGTATTGAATGGCAAGAACGATAGAATAAAAGTAAGAATGATTGGCGGAGGCGGGGCAGATGCATTTGAAAATGCCAGCAACTCCCGGCCGGAAGTATTGGTATACGATAAAGTAGATGGGGCAAATACAATTAAGGGAAGGTTTAAAAATAAAATGAGTAACGATTCCGCAGTTAACTCTTTTGATAGACTTTATTATAAATATCCATATCAGTCAGTTTTCATAACACTGGGTTTCAATCCTGATGATGGTTTGTTTTTGGGCCCAACCTTTAAACATATCCGTCACGGATTTAGGAAAAATCCTTATAAGTCATTGCACCAGGCAAAAGCTTCGTATGCATTTTCTACAAAGGCTTTTAATTTTCAATATCACAATGAGTTTATGTCTGTGTTAGGTGATAGAACAGATATAGTAGGCGATGTTGAATATCGGGGACCTAACAATACCAGTAACTTTTTTGGATATGGAGTAACTACAATTTATGACAAATCCAAAACAGGAAGATTCCGCTATTATAGAGCCCGGTATGATTTAGGAGAAATTTCATTGCAGCTTCGTCATCGCTTCTCCGATAAAGTAAATCTAACATTGGGACCTACTTTCCAGTTCTACTCCATGGATTCAACCGATAAATTAAACAGTGCAAGATATATAGTGGCTGATGCAGAAAATAATGATCCATTACTCTTTGATAAGACTACTGCATTTGCAAAGCAATCTTATTTCGGGGCAAGGGTTTCGTTAACTATCGATACAAGAAATCATCCTGTATTGCCAAGCACTGGTATTAACTGGGTAACTGCTGTTAAACACTTATCTGGTATCAATGACAATAGCTATGATAAGGTAACGCAGGTAAATTCTAATTTTACTTTTTATCTAAACCTGATAAATGACAGGCTGACCTTTGCTAACCGTTTGGGTGCCGGCGTTACAATGGGCAAAGAATTTGAGTTTTACCAGGCACAATACCTTGGCAGTGATGATAACCTGCGGGGCTTCCGCAGAGAACGATTTGCCGGAAAGTCTAAAATTTATAACCAGGCAGAACTTCGCTTACGCTTAGCAAATTTCAGAACCTATTTATTCCCGGCTGCTTTTGGTATTCATGCATTTGTTGATGCAGGCAGAGTGTATTTAGAAAATGATATTGATGATAAAATGTTATTCGGTTACGGAGCAGGTATTTGGTTTTCGCCACTACGCCGCTTCCTGATTACTTTCACCTTTGCCATGTCTGATGAAGATAAAATTCCATTGGTGGGATTGGGCTGGAAATTTTAAATAATAATTTTCTTGCGATATAAAAAAGAGGCCGGCTTTTAAAGCCGGCCTCTTTTTTATATCGCTTATAAACTGAGCTTTTTTATTATTGAGATGTAGCACTAAGCATTTCAGCTTTGGCTTCGGACTTAACATCATTATCGAAATTTATATCAACCCTCAGGGCTTTTAATCCTATAACCCCTTGCAACTCTTCCAGATCATGTTTTTCTATACCAGGTCTTATTAAGTTTTTATGTTGCAAGTATTCGATGTACTCAATATATTCAGCCGCATCTTTAGCCTGCGAGTAAACGATGGCAATTTTACCGGGTTGTGTAAGGCGTTCGTTGGTTTCTTTTATTTTTACTTTCTCAATTCTCTTTTTTACAATTTCGTAGCGGGTATTATAGGCACCATCTACATCAAATTTTCTTTCCTCTGTCCGAAAACTAATTGAAAGAGGCTGGCTGTGTGAGAG
>CAZXMP010000278.1:0-2246 GCA_964641575.1 uncultured Chitinophaga sp.
TTGATTTCCCTTTACATCTTCTTCTGTAAACAGTAAACGATAAGTACTTTTCTTTTCGATAGCAAAAAGCACTTTCTTGAGTTCAACCCCTGTAAGTTTTAAGGTAATCCTTTCTTGCGACCATCCTTTAGCAGATACCTGTAAACAGGCAAATACCAATAGCGCAATTGTTAGTTTCATAATTCGGGAAATCTTCCCATGAAGATACTTGTTTTTAAAAAAAGCAGTCGTTTGTATTGTTCTCATGATAAAAAATTTTACATGTTAAGCAATCAGGCTTCCTCGGTCGGAAAACTACATTCAAGTTTTTAGCAACCGCTTGCTACGGCTTTCTCAAACTAAGATGTATTGTTTAAAACAATCATAATTATTAAAAATCAGTTATCTGTAAATAGTTATCTTATTTCCTTTTTGATCATATGAAAAGGGTACTGAAATTTTTAAAGCTTCCAATGCCTGTACAATCGTTTCCGATTGGAAAATGCCGTTTAGCCTTGCTTCTTCCAAAGCAGCATCATTTATTTCAATCGTCACATCATACCATCTTTCAAGCCTTATAGCCAGTTCAGTAAAAGATTCGTCTCTAAACACAAGTCTGTTATTGATCCATTGTGTTTCTGCTACGGTACTATCTACCGGGCTGTATTTTAATTTATTGATGGATAATTTCGGAACAAGAGGAGCAATTGAAAAATTCTCTTTTATTGTGGGCCGGGATGCACTATTCTGCACTTTTATTTTTTTATTATTTTCTATTGCAACTATATTTTCAACAACTAATTTTTCACTCGGCGAGAGGAAAATCTTATCATTCGGACGGTTTTTAATTGTCACTTCTATATTTCCACGAATAAGACTGGTCTCGGTTTGTTTATCTTCCGGATAGGCCTTTACATTAAATGCTGTTCCCAATACCTTTATATTAATACTGTTGGTCTGAATTAAAAAAGGCTTTTCAGGGTTTTTAGTAACATCGAAAAACGCCTCACCGGTTAAAACTACTTCCCGATTTTTCTTACCAAAGTCCTTTGTATAGGTTAGTTTACTGCCAGCATTTAACCATACCATAGAACCATCGGGCAATTGAATTTTTGACTTAGAGCCCGGCCTTGTTGATACTTCGTTTACATATGAAACGGGTGTATTATTTTTCTCCCCTTTATTTAACTGTAATAAGGTAATAAGGCCTGCGCAATCAATAAGTTAAACTGCTGCCGCGCAATACCATTTTTTATAGTGGCGAAGGGAATAAACTGGTGTTTCGTTTTTATAATCGCCAAAAGGAATCTTTAGCTCATTGATTCTATTGAGGTGTAATATATAGGCATCTTCTGCCTCGAGGCTATCAACCGGTTGGGGCTGGTGATGCCATAGATCTCCAAGATTTTGAACCGCTAACTGCCATTCAGGATGTTCTTGTATAAGCTTCTCCAACTCGAATATTTCGTCGTTAGATGCCTCAGCAGCAACCTTTTTGGAAAAAAGCACCCAAAACTTCTCCTGACTCATTAAGTGATTTGTTGATTATTAGAATGAGGACAATAAAACGTTCCGAAAACCCCTAAAAAAAATTAACTATTTTTTTGGTATAGCCATTTTAGGATTCAATTGATTGATTTCCAATTGCATGCATTTCCCTAACCTGCGTAATGCAATTGCCATTTGTGCCTCTATTGTTTTAGCGGACAGTTCTAACAATTCGGCTACTTCCTTATACTTTAGGCCATCCTCTTTTATTAATTTGAAAATAAGGCGGCATCGGGGCGGTAAATCGTTGATTGCTTGTCTTATTTTTTGCATGATCTCCTCCGTTAACAGTAGTTGTTCCGGATCGAAATGGATACTTTGCAATTGAACCTGCCAGCCTTCGGGAGAATGAGGCAGCTGTCTTTTTTGCTTGTTTAACCTGTTTATTGCAAGGTTTTTTGCAGTTGTATAAAAATAAAGGAGAGGGGATTCTATACTCGTAAGCTGACTTCTTTTTTCCCATATGCGGATAAATATATCCGAAACCAGCTCTTCGGCTTCTTCTTTTGACCTTAAAATGGAATAAGCGAACTGCTTCAAGCGGCTATGGAGAAGGACAAATAATTCCTTATACGCTACCTGGTCAGCGTTTATAGAAATAGCAGCAAGCAATCGTTTTATATCATCATTCTGGTCCATAAGCCTCAACCTTGTAAATCTAAGGATTTCCCATTATTATTTTAGTGGCGGCCAAGTGTCCGCATAAAGTCACCGATAGT
>CAZXMP010000279.1:0-2226 GCA_964641575.1 uncultured Chitinophaga sp.
TACGCATTACAGCTTCGTGAAAAACAAAAAGCGAAGTACACTTACGGTATTTTAGAAAAACAATTCCGCAAAACTTTTGAAGAAGCTGCTCGTCGCAGAGGTGTAACAGGTGAAAACCTGATCAAACTTTGTGAAGCTCGTTTGGATAACACCGTTTTCCGTATGGGTATTGCTCCAAGCCGTCCTGCTGCCCGTCAGTTAGTAAGCCACAAGCATATCGAAGTAAATGGTATTGTATTGAATGTTCCTTCTTACCAGATGAAAGCTGGTGATGTTATCACTATTAAAGAAGGTAGCAAAGGAAGAACTTCGATTACAAGTGTTGTTCGTGCAAAGAACCCTAAATTCAGTTGGTTAGATTGGAATGAAACTGAAATGAAAGGTACTTTCCTTACATACCCTGAAAGAGAAAGTGTTCCTGAGAATATTAAGGAGCAACTGATCGTCGAGTTATACTCTAAATAAGAAGTGATGCTGTGAAGCAATGCGGATACTTCGTATATGCTGAATAGCGAACAGAACGATGAAGAGTGATTAATTTCTTCTCTTCCACTGGAAGAAAAGAAATTAACAGACCTGCGGTCGCAAGCAGCGAAGCTGGTAGTAAAAAGTTTGGTAATAAAAATTCTAAAAATTAAATCTAAAATATGGCAATATTAAATTTCCAGAAGCCCGATAAAATCATTCTGCAGAAAGCAACTGATTTTGAAGCTCAGTTTGAGTTTCGTCCATTGGAGCCGGGTTACGGTGTAACTATTGGTAATGCACTTCGTCGTGTATTGCTGAATTCACTGGAAGGATATGCTATCATTGGTGTGAAAATCGAAGGTGTAGAGCATGAATTTGCTACTATGAAAGGTATCAGTGAAGATGTAGTAGAAATTTTCTTAAATCTGAAACAAGTTCGTTTCAAAAAGATAGCTGACCATGAAGTGGCAAATGAGCGAATCATTTTGTCGATCAAAAATAAAACGGAGTTCACAGCCGGTATGATAGGCGAAGGCACTCATTCTTTCCAGATCATGAATCCTGATTTGCTTATCTGCACATTAGATTCTTCTGCAAGAATGGATGTGGAACTGACTATTGGCAAGGGCCGTGGTTATGTACCTGCTGAAGACAACAAACCGAAAGATGCACCATTAGGTTATATTCCTATTGATGCCATCTATACCCCAATTAAGAATGTGAAATACACAATCGAAAATACAAGGGTTGAACAAAGAACGGATTTTGAAAAATTGATCATGGAAGTTTCTACCGATGGAACTATTCATCCGGAAGAAGCAGTGAAGCAAGCTTCAAGAATCCTTATTCAGCATTTGATGATCATCACTGATGAGAACATCACTTTCGATAATAAGGAAGAGAAGAAAGAAGATATGGTTGACGAACAAACTTTGCAATTGCGTAAAGTATTGAAAACTCCATTGGAAGATCTTGATCTTTCTGTAAGAGCTTTCAATTGTTTGAAAGCTGCGAAAATTAATTCATTGAGTGAGCTTGTACAATACGAACAAGAAGACCTGATGAAATTCCGCAACTTCGGTCAGAAATCTCTGGCTGAAATTGAACAAGTGCTGACTGAAAGAGGTTTGCATTTTGGAATGGATCTGATCAAATTGGGTATTGATCCTAGCGAATTCTAATTGATTTGAAAATTTGGTGATGTGCAGATTTGAAGATGACACACAATTTGCTAAATTTTCAATATTGATAATAAGTATTTAAGTAGGCTATAATTCCTGACACGGTATAGCTGAATTTTTTAACCAGGATTTGGATGGACAATCTTCAAATTGATTCATTTTCAAATCTTCAAATTAAATAGTCATGCGTCACGGAGACAAAGTAAAAAACCTCGGCAGAAAAAAAGCACACAGAGATGCGTTGCTTAGCAATTTGGCCTGCCAGCTGATTCAACACAAAAGAATCGTAACTACAACTGCTAAAGCAAAAGCTTTAAGAGTATATGTAGAGCCACTAATTACCAAAGGGAAAGAAAATACTACGCACCAGCGTCGTGTGGTATTTAGTTATTTACAGGATAAAGAAGCTATCAAAGAATTGTTTGGTAATGTAGCAGAGAAAGTTGGTGGTCGTCCTGGCGGATATACCCGTATCATTAAGTTAGGTGCAAGAGTAGGTGATAATGCAGAAACTGCAATGATAGAACTGGTTGATTTCAACGAGATCTACGGTAAAGGAAAAGGTGAAGAGAAAGCA
>CAZXMP010000280.1:0-2212 GCA_964641575.1 uncultured Chitinophaga sp.
GTTAATATTTGCCTATATTTAATTAGGAAATATTCCCTTTCTTTGCAACCGAAAATCAAACTATATGCTTAAGAGAATACTCTTTTTCTTTGCTTTGGCTTTAGTAGCCAGTCCTTTGTTATTTGGTCAGATAACTACTTCCGCTGTTGTAGGAACTGTAAAAAGCACCACCGACGATCCGTTGGTAGGAGCGACTATCGTTGCTACGCATATTCCCTCCGGAACAAAATACACGACCATTTCCAGAAATGGGGGGACTATAAACATCCAGAATATGCGGGTTGGTGGTCCTTACCTGATTGAAATAAGCTTTGTTGGACATGAGCCTGAAAAATTTGAAGATATTTATCTTCAATTGTCTGAAGCTTTTACTATCAACTCTGTATTGAGAAAAATAGAAGGAACATTAGAAAATGTTTTAATAACAACTGCCAGAAGAAGTAATATATTAAATGCTAATAGAACCGGGGCGGTTACTAATATTAATCAACGTCAGATTAATCAGTTACCAACTATTTCCAGAAGCATAAACGATCTTACCCGTGCTACTCCGCAAAGCAATGGTGCTTCCATTGGTGGTGGTAACTATCGTCAGAATAATTTTACCATTGATGGTGCTGATTTCAATAACAGTTTCGGTATTGGTAGTAATCTTCCTGCGGGAGGTGCTCCCATTTCGCTGGATGCATTGGATGAGATTTCAGTTAACATCACTCCCTATGATATTCGCCAGACAGGGTTTATTGGTAGTGCTATCAATGCGGTAACCCGTTCAGGTACTAATACAATTACAGGATCTGTTTACAATTATTTCAGAACAGAAAAACAGCGGGGAAGAAGAGTTGAAAATACTTATTTTACAAGACCCCCGGAAGAATTCAACCAAAAAGGTGTTCGTATTGGTGGTCCGATCATCAAAAACAAATTGTTTTTCTTTATTAACTATGAAACAGAAAAACAACCCCGTTCAATACAACCTAACCCTGCTGCAACAGCGGCCGCTCCTTATGGAAGCAGCCCCAATATTAAAAGGCCAACAGCTGATTCGTTAACATATATTAGTAATTACCTGCTTAACAATTATGGTTATGTAACAGGTCCGTTTGATAATTATACCCCGGATATTGAAAGAACAAAAATAATGGCCCGTATTGACTGGAACATCAGCAATAAGCACCGTCTTAACTTACGCTATAGCCAGGTAGAAGGTGGTGAACCAAATGGCCCAAGTACTTCTGTTGGTGGTTTAGGTACTGTAGCAGGTAGTACTGCTACCAGAACTGCTGGTACTGCTTTGCATTTCAAAAATTCAAACTATTTCCAGGGTGCTAATTTCTATTCATTTGCAGGAGAGTTGAACTCCACATTTGGAAAGTTGTCTAACACAGTAAGAGCCACATATACTTACCAAAATGATTCCCGTGAGTCTGACAGCCAGGTATTCCCATTTGTGGATATTATGAGCACTGGTGGTGGTGTAGTACCTCAAGCTAATAGTGGTATTGGAGCTGTTTACACATCGTTTGGTTACGAACCATTTAGTTTCGGTAACCTTCGCCAGGTGAAAATGTATTCGCTAGTTGATAATCTTACCTGGAAAACAAATAAGCATAGCTGGACAGTTGGTTTCCAGTTTGATGAGAGTCAAACGATTAATGGTTTCCAACGTTTTGCAACCAGCTATTATCGTTTTGCAACATGGGCTGATTTTGAAAGTGCTTTAAACCCTAACCCGGCTTTAAGAGCACTTCCTACTGACTACGCATTAACGTATTCATTATCTAAGAACTTTGCTCCTGCTTTTTCTTCCTTTAAATTCAGACAATACTCTGTATATGGACAGGATGAAATTTCAATAAATAAAGATTTCAAGTTAACTGTTGGTTTAAGAATTGATTTGCCAACCTATCCGGGTGTACCCCAGGTGTTAACTCACCCACTTGTATTAGCTCAAAATTTTGAAGGTGGAGAAAAAGTAAATACTGGTATTCTACCCGGCAAAAGATTGATGTGGTCTCCAAGAGTTGCCTTTAACTGGGATCTATATGGCGATCGATCCTTACAAATTCGTGGTGGTTCAGGAATCTTTACCGGAAAAATTCCATTTGTATGGATAGTTAGCCAATCGGGTGATAATGGAATGCTTCAAATTACCCAGGCATTTAACAGATATACTTCAACTGGTGCATTATCTGGTGTTGCAACGCCTGGT
>CAZXMP010000281.1:0-2202 GCA_964641575.1 uncultured Chitinophaga sp.
AATTTAAGTGTTATCAATCACAAATATTTAATGGGTCAGTTATGAAACGATTAATCATTCAATTTTTATTTGGGCTATTGCCGGTAATTACATTTGCACACGGTGGAGAAGACCATGCTGATGCTAAAAAAACGGCCGTATCGCCTGCCAACTATTTTACATCTGAAGCTGCTTCTGAAATCTATGAAGTGCTTCTAAAATACAGCCCGATTATACCGGGCAAAGAGTCATCACTCCGCTTGTACTTAAGTGAGTACAACAGCAATAAACCCATTGACAGTGCAAAGTTGGAAATAACAGTGGCTGGTAATCCCAATATAAAAATTGTTATTGTAAGAATTGATAAGGGGGTATTTGAACTGAAAGCCACGTTTCCGGAAAAGAAAGCATACAATCTTGTAGTCAATATCAATAGTTATGCAGGTATTGATTTAATACAATTAAATAATATTGAAGCAGGAAAAGAATTGACCGTAGCAACAACTGAAAGCAGTTCTCATCCTCATTGGTACAGCAGCAATTGGTTTTTTGGAGTAATAGGTCTGTTGATTGGTTTACTCATTATGTTCTTTGTAAACAAAAGCCGCAGCAGGAAAATGATTGCAGGCGCCATCATTCTTTTTTGTCTTTTGCCAACAGCCACATACAATCCGGCATCCGCACATGGTGGCGAAGACCATGGTGATGCGGCAGGTAAAACTGGCGGTTCCTCTTCCACAACCTTTATAGTGGAAAAGGAAACACAGTTCCTCTTTACTATTCAAACACAAAAAATAGGAACCGGAGATTTCACAGAGTCATCTGTTTTACTGGGAACAGTTACGGCAGCACCGCAGGGAAGAGCGGTAATACAATCACCACAGGCAGGCAAAATTGTTTCACTCAGGGTAACACCCGGTCAAAGAGTTGGCAAAGGACAGGTGGTAGCTGTTATAGAACAACAGGTAGATGCCGGAACACAAATCAATATCATTTCTCAAAGCAATACTGTAAATGCAGAATTTGAAGCTGCGAAAGCACAGTATGAAAGATTAAAAGCAATTGAAGATATCGCTGCTAAAAAAGATATAACTGAAGCAAAAGCCAGGTACGAAAGTGCCAGAAAAAATAAAGCATTGTTTGATGCTAATACAGGGAAAAACACAGGCAGTACAAAAGCAATAACGCTTACTTCCCCTGTTACCGGAGTTGTCGGCACTTTTAACTATGCTATTGGCGCTGTTGTAGGTGGTGGCGAAACTCTTTTTGAAATAACCAATCTCGACCAGGTTTTTGTAGAAGCCCAGGTGTTTACGGCCGATGTATCAAAATTAAAATCGGCTACTTTGTTTACCACCACTTCTACGACTGACACATCAGTATTTAAATTAAAAATGGTAAGTACTGCCCAATCTGTCAACACAGGAAATCAATCTCAAAAAGTGGTATTTGAACTTATTAACCCAAAAGGTCAGTTTAAAATTGGTGAAAACATAAATGTGCGGATGACAGGAAATAATATAGTAAGGCAGGTGGTAATACCCAATGAAGCTATAACAGAAGTGAATGGCAAGCAGGCCATTTTTATAAAAGATAAAGCAGAGCAATATAGTATCAGCTTTATTGTAAAAGGAGAAAGCAACGACAAATCAACTGTTATCATTAAAGGAACAGAAGATGGAGAACGGGTGGTGACTGCCAATGTGTACCAGATGAAAATGATGTATTTAAACCAATAATTAAAAATAAACAACATGCGAAAACTACTAATGATGCTTCTGCTGCTAACTCCTGCTATAGCGGTGCTTTCCCAAACGGGTGATAAAGAAGCTGCAAAAAATGTGCTGGACAATTACAAAAAAGCAATTGAAAAACTGGATACAACGGGTGTAGTAAACCTGTTTGTAAAAAATTCAAAAGTATATGAACAGGCAAGCGATGAAGGGACAATCGGCCATTATCTTGAACACCATTTAGGCCCGGAACTTAAGGACTTCAAGTCGTTCACTTTTAGTAATTATAAAGTAGATGTAACAATTTCCGGAGAATATGCTTTTTCTACTGAAACCTATATCTACACAATCATTCTTGCTAAAGATGGAAAAGAAATTAAAAGCCAGGGAGTAGCTACTTCTGTTTTAAGGAAAACAAAAGACGGATGGAAAATTGTTCAAACACATTCATCATTCAGAAAAGCAAAATAATTACTTAAAATAAAAACAA
>CAZXMP010000282.1:0-2136 GCA_964641575.1 uncultured Chitinophaga sp.
CTAGCTTATGACCAACCATAAATTCCGTTACATACACAGGAATAAATTTGTTGCCATTATGCACCGCAAATGTGTGACCTACAAAGTCAGGTGAGATAGTAGAGCGACGGCTCCATGTCTTAATAACACCTTTCTTGTTTTTACCGTCATTCATAGCAGTCACCTTGTTATCAAGATGAGTAGCTATATAAGGACCTTTTTTAATCGAACGAGCCATGTTTGTATCGTTGTATTAGTTAGTTATTATTATTTAGCCAGCTTGTTTCCGTTCTTACGCTGGATAATCATTTTATCACTTCCTTTTCCTTTAGTTCTGGTTTTCAGACCTCTTGAGTACTGACCATTTCTAGAACGAGGCTGTCCACCTGAAGCTTTACCTTCACCACCACCCATCGGGTGATCTACAGGGTTCATCGCTACTCCACGGTTTCTTGGTTTAATACCTTTCCACCTGTTACGTCCGGCTTTACCCATGCTTTGTAAGAAGTGGTCACTGTTACTTACAACACCAACGGTTGCGTAGCAATTCACCAATACTTTTCTTAACTCGCCAGAAGGCATTTTAAGGATAGCATATTTTTCTTCTTTGTTCGTCAGTTGAGCTGAAGAACCTGCGCTGCGGGCTAATTTACCACCCTGACCAGGCTGCATTTCAATATTGTGAACGTTAGTACCAAGCGGCATATTTTTCATTGGCAACGCATTACCAATTTCAGGAGCGACATCAGCACCAGCTTCTACTTTAGCACCAACTTCAAGACATTGCGGAGAAAGGATATAACGCTTTTCACCATCAGCATAAACTACCAGTGCGATAAATGCAGTACGATTTGGATCATACTGAATTGATTCTACTGTAGCCACACCAGTTTTATTTCTTTTGAAGTCGATTATACGATACTTCTTCTTGTGCCCACCGCCTCTGTAGCGCATAGACAAGTGACCTGAAGAGTTACGACCACCAGTTCTTGGCTTCGCTTCTACCAAACTCTTTTCAGGAACATTCGTGGTAACCTCTGCATACGCATTACCAATTCTCCAACGGGTTCCTGCAGTAATAGGTTTAAATTTTCTTAATGCCATTGTTCAATTCGTTTTTTTAGTTCAACATTAGCGGCTGTTGAAGCCATTCATTAAATAGGGTTAAATGTTTGAATACAAATCAATATTCTCACCCTCAGCTACAGTTACAAATGCTTTTTTGTAAGCAGGTTTGCGACCTGAGATTACACCAGCTTTTGTAAAGCGGCTTTTATTTTTACCTGGAACTACTGAAGTATTTACATTAGTAACTGTTACGCCATAAAAGCTTTCTATTGCTTTTTTGATTTCCAGTTTGTTTGCTTTTCTTGCCACTTTGAAAGCATAGCGGCGCAAAGATTCTTGCTGTGCATTCGCCTTTTCAGTCAAAATGGGTTTTATTAAAATATCAGAAGGTTTCATTGCTTGTTCTTTAAATTTTTTAATTAAGCCTCTGCTTTTTCATCATCAGCAAAAATCTTTGCTGCACTTTCAGTTAATACTAATATTTCAGAGTTAACGATGTCGTAGGTGTTGATATCACTCAGTAACATTCCTAAAACTGAAGGCACATTACGTAAAGACAGCTCTACATTAGCATTATACTCCGGCTGAATGAACATGATTTTCTTATCAGCCATTTTCAAATTACCCAGGATGTCAACAAAAGTTTTAGTTTTTGGAGTATCCATAGTAATATCTTCTATTATCACTATAGCATTATCTTTTGCTTTGTAAGACAGTGCAGAAATTTTTGCAAGATCTTTTACTTTACGATTTAATTTGAAATCGTATAAGTGTGGTTTTGGACCAAAGATGGTACCACCGCCCTTGTATAAAGGGTTTCTGATATTTCCCTTACGGGCACCACCAGTACCTTTTTGACGATGTAGCTTGCGGCTTGCACCTTGTACTTCTGCACGGGTCTTTACTTTGTGTGTTCCCTGGCGTTGTGCAGCCAGGTATTGTTTTACTGCCAGGTAGATAACATGATTGTTTGGTTCAGCTCCGAAAATTTCTTCCGGTAACTCTACCGATCTGCCTGTAGCTTTTCCTTTTGTATTTAAAACTTCAACTTTCATTTTCTTATCTTTTTAGATCCGGAACAGGGTTCCA
>CAZXMP010000283.1:0-2113 GCA_964641575.1 uncultured Chitinophaga sp.
TTTGTCAGACGAAATAATAAGAACCCTTACCGATGAAATTTTCAACCGCCTCTTTTCTAACTGGTAAGTAAACTTTATCTTGAATTTATGAATGGTCAGATCAATCAATTAGTAAAGTCGTTGCTGCAAAAAGATTCGTTGGAGCATTGTAGCCTGGAGGAATTACAAACCTTTGCAGATCGTCATCCGTATTTTGGCGCAGCACAATTATTGTTGACAAAAAAATTAAAGACAGAAAACTCTGCCCAATACAATGATCAGTTACAAAAAACTTTTCTTTTCTTTCATAACCCACTTTGGGTAGAGCAATTATTGAGCGATACAGGACATGCAGAAATCATTCCTGCAAAAAAAACAGCAGTGCCCGAAATTGATGAAGCAATACAAGAACCTGCTGTAACCATTACAGATAGCAAACTACCAGTGAGTGAGCCTATTTTAGAAATTGAAAAAAAGATTGTACCAAATCAAGCTGTAGAAAAGATAGAAACTATAATTGAAGAAACAACAGATGTGGTAAGCCTGGCCGAACAAAATGTGGAAGAACCAGAAATGAAAATCCCGCAACTGAAAATGGAGCCATTCGATCCAACCAAAGCCGAACTTACATTTGAACCGTTCCATACGGTTGACTATTTTGCTTCCCAGGGCATCAAATTTAAAGAGGAGGAGAAACCGCTTGATAAATTTGGACTTCAGTTAAAAAGCTTTACATCCTGGCTTAAAACAATGAAAAAGTTGCCGGTAAGCGAAATTGCGGCTGTGGTGGATGGTATTAGCGAGAAAAAAGTTGAAAAACTGGCTGAACACTCTTTGCAACAACGGGAAATTGTAACTGAAGCCATGGCAGAAGTGTGGGAAAAACAGGGTAACAACGCCAAAGCCATTGAGATATACAGTAAATTAAGTTTGCTTGAACCCTCTAAAAGTCCTTATTTTGCAGCGAAAATTGAACATTTAAAGTAAAAGAAAATACATGACTACGATATTTATTGTGCTAATTGTTTTGGCTTCTGCGATTCTTGGATTGATAGTATTGGTACAAAACCCAAAAGGTGGTGGATTGGCTGGCAATATTGCTGGTTTCAGCAACCAGTTTATGGGTGTAAAGCAAACAACTGATGTGTTGGAAAAAGGCACCTGGATATTTGCGGGTGTTATCGGTCTTTTATGCTTGTTCTCAGTAATGTTTATTTCTAAATCAGCTACCGCTACTTCTGGAAAAGCCAGTGATGCAACGGAAGCACCGGTTCCTGCCACCAGCCAACCGACTAACACAGCTCCTGTTTTACCGACAACACCAACAACCACACCCGTAGGTCAATAAAACTTACACAACATATTTTACACCCCGACCAAAACAGTCGGGGTTTTTTATTTAATTTCATTCACAACTATGAAGAAAAAAATAATTATCAGCGTACTACTTATCCTCTTGCTGATTGGTGGTTTTGTGGCTTATAAAATTATCGGTCCATCCGTTACAGCACCCGAAGGAAAATATTTTTATATAAAAACAGGTGATGACTTAGAAACGGTAAAAGAGAATCTAGCTAACCAAAAAATAATCAACAGTGCCACCTGGTTTAACAGGGTAGCCGGTTGGTTGAAATATAAAAATGTAAAGCCCGGACGATATGAAATAAAAGATGGAACAAGCCTGCTAAAATTGGTACAGATGCTGAGAAGCGGCAACCAATCCCCCGTAAAAATGGTAATTACCAAAGAAAGAACCAACGAAATTTTTTCGGGAAAAATGGGAAAGAAGTTTGATGTGGAAATCGATTCATTGCAGATGATTAATTTTCTCAACAACAATGATTCATTGAAAAAATATGGCGTAAATAGTAATACAGCGTTGTCTATAGTAATGCCCTACACTTACTCTATTACCTGGAACAGCACTCCTGATAAAATCTTTCAGCAATTCTATACAGCTTATCAAAAATTCTGGAATGAAGAAAGAAAAGTAAAAGCTGACAGTCTTCGTCTCACCCAGCTTGAAGTAATATCGCTTGCATCAATCGTAGAAGAAGAAACGAATAAGAAAGCAGATAAGTTCAATATTGCCAGCACTTATTTGGATAGTTTTTATGAAATTAATTAATTCAAA
>CAZXMP010000284.1:0-2097 GCA_964641575.1 uncultured Chitinophaga sp.
CATTTAATAAACCAATACCTAAACCTTTTTGTGTTCTGCCGGAAATTTTAGTGGCATTAATAAGTTTTGACTCCCGGGGTTGTTTTATCACTTGTTCATCTGTTCCTATGGAAAGCTGATTATAGACTGGTTCTACTCCAATTCTTCTGGAATAAAATAAATCTCCTTTGCTAAACAACTCGGTACCTTCTGTAAAAAAGGCTCTGTTTTCATTAAACTGTACATCAAATGGAGTAAGATTAAGAATTCGGTTATCACTTTGTACTTGTCCAAAATCCGGAATCAATGTGGCGTCTAATGTAAAAGCAGGTGTGATACCATACTTTACATCTAATCCACCATTTACCTGGCTCGTCCAATTACTTACACCGGCAATATTTGCAGGAAAATGATTGGCATACGTAGAAAAATAAGGAGAGAATTGTAAACGTAGCGGGGCTTTAATATTTGTTATACCCGTCCAGTAACCTTCTTGTGTAAGAAATCCATTTACATTGGGATCAACAGGGTTCCACATATATTGCTGACCTGTTTTTTGCCGACGACGGGTAATATTCAAACCCCAGTCCTGTATATTTTTGTTTCCGAAGCGAATAGCAGCGTAAGGAATAAATATTTCAAACGACCATCCATCAGCATGAATAACTGCACCACTCTCCCATACAGCATTCCAGCTAAAATCTTCTCCACCATTATCATTGTTGCCCGGAGAAACTTTTGCATCCATTTGTTCATTTAGCGGGGTAATGAAATACTCAAAGCCATTTTGGTGGTCTTTGTAAGTGTCGAAAATAATTCCAATGAAATCATTATTGCCAAATCCATCACGGCCTCTTAATTCAGTAGATATGCTGTCCTTTGTTCTTTCATATAAATAACCACCAAAATAAATCCCTTCGTCATCATACATCAGATATGTTTCACTTCGGGTACTATTTTCTTCGGGAGCACCAACTTTGGGTCTGAATTCGATCAATCCTGTTGCCATGTTAGCATCTTTCCAGGCTGAATCGGTAATTAGTCCGTCAATCTTTACCTTTTGGTTTGTCCTTTTTGCAGGCAATGTTTTAGGTGTAGGTGCCTGGCAAAAGCTGGCTACCGACAGGAGCATAAATAGCCCTGTCATCAAATTGGTTTTGATTCTCATGGTTATACTTTACTTTAACATGGCTGTGTAACGTAGCAACAGAAATGCTGTTACACCATTATTGGTTTGATTCAGGGCACAACTACTAAAAAATTCGTATTTCAAATATAGTAGCGCATCAATGCTGTAAATACTCTATTTATTTGAAAGGAAACAATTTCCTGACGAATGGTTAAAAACAAGTGGCGTTAACTTTTCATTTGGAAATGAAATAATGCAAATGAGATAACATCATTTTTTGTTTATCTGATATTTGCTACTTTAGTGCATCTTTTACTAAAGCGAAAATAAAAGCAGACTTTTGGGTTTGTAGAAATATTCACCTTTTAATTTATAAAGTATGTCATCTCAAGCACCTGCCATATTCTGGCCACATAGTGAACACTGGTCTGTAAAAATCCCTTTAAAAACATCCCACTATCGAATGCCAAGTGTTGATGAAAAAGGATATGTAATTCTAAAAACATTGAGCCTTGATCATATTCCTGCCAGTGAGTGGGAAAATCTTACCTATATGGATTGGAAAAGTGGAGGTGATACCAATTTTGCACCATTAGCTTCCTGCGATGGTACGAATGAGTGCAAAGGATTTTGGGAAAATGGTAAAACGGATAAGGATGCCATTTTTACTCCTAATTCTGAATTGTGTCCGAACCTGATGGAATACATTAAATCTATTCCTGCAAACTTTGGCCGGGTAAGGATTATCCGGTTGGAACCACAAACACATGATCAGGCAATTCGTTCTGTACATCGGGATGACAACAATCGTTTAAACCCGGAAGATGAAGGCTGGGTAGTAAGAATGTGGATTGAATTAACGGATAATCCGGATAGCTATATGCTGTTGTATGATAGTGATGAAAATAATTTACCTGTCAAAGAATCAGAAGCAAGAGTGCCAATGCCAAAAGGAGCACATTTTATTGTTGACTCACAAAGGCTATGGC
>CAZXMP010000285.1:0-2041 GCA_964641575.1 uncultured Chitinophaga sp.
CAGTTAACAGGTCGTCCTAAAGGATATGTTCGCTACTTCGGTCTTTCAAGAATTATGGTGAGAGATATGGCATTGAATGGAAAAATTCCAGGATTGAAAAAAGCTAGCTGGTAATTCAGCAACTATAACTAGCTGCTCCGGCAGCGAGAATAGAAACAAAATTTTGAACTGATTTAATTAGATACAACATGGTAACAGATCCTATAGCAGATTTTTTGACAAGAATTCGTAACGCACAGATGGCAGGCCATCGTGTAGTGGATATTCCTGCTTCTAATCTTAAGAAGCGTATGACAGAAATTCTGTACGCCCAGGGATATATTCTGAAGTACAAGTTTGAGGAAGATAACAAACAAGGTGTGATCAAGATTGCCTTGAAGTATGATGCTGCTACTAAACAGCCTGCTATTCAAAGTATGGAGAGAGTTAGCCGTCCTGGTTTGCGCCAGTATGCTTCTCCTGCAGAATTTCGCAGAGTAAAGAATGGTTTAGGTGTTGCCATCTTGTCTACTTCTAAAGGAGTAATGACTGATAAAGATGCAAAAGTGCAGAATGTTGGTGGTGAAGTTCTTTGCTACATTTATTAAGAGAATAGGAAAAGTTGCTGATACATTAAGCTGAAACTATACTAAGCTGATCGGTCGGTAACAATTAAAAAATAAAAGATAAATTAAGTAATTATGTCTCGTATAGGAAAACAGCCGGTCGTTGCTCCCAATGGTGTTACCATTTCTGTGGGTAAAGACAATGTGGTTACCGTTAAAGGACCAAAAGGCGAATTAAAACAAGCTATTGACCGTGATATTACTGTAGAAGTAAAAGATGGTACCATCACTTTTGCCCGCCCTACAGATCAGATCCGTCACCGTGCACTGCATGGCTTGTATCGTTCATTAGTTTCAAACCTTGTAAAAGGTGTTACTGATGGATACGAAAGAAAATTAGAGTTAATTGGTGTGGGTTTTAAAGCAGCTAACCAGGGCAATGTACTGGATCTTGCTTTAGGGTATTCTCACAACATCATATTTGAAGTGCCGAAAGAAATTAAAGTGGCAACTGCACAGGAGAAAGGACAAAATCCGATTATTACTCTTGAAGGTATCGACAAACAATTGATAGGGCAGGTAGCTGCTAAATTAAGAAGTCTGCGTAAGCCTGAGCCGTACAAAGGAAAAGGTGTTCGTTATGTTGGAGAAGTGGTACGTAAGAAAGCAGGTAAAGCCGCTGGTAAATAATTAAGTAAAGTATGACCTTGGCAGAATCAAGGTTCAAAAAATAAAAGAGATGAATCCAAAAATTAAATCACAAAGAAGACAAAACATCCGCTACCGTATTCGCCGCAAGATTGGTGAAGGGTCGGCTCAAAAGCCAAGGTTGTCTGTTTTCAGAAGTAATGCAGATATCTATGTACAATTAATAGATGATGCAAACGGACAAACATTAGCGTCTGCTTCTTCAAGAGATAAAGACATCAAAGCTCAAACAGCTAATAAAGTTGATAAGAGCAAAATGGTTGGCGAAGCTATCGCAAAAAAAGCAGTAGCATTAGGTATCCAGGATGTAACTTTTGACCGTGGTGGTTATTTATATCATGGCCGTGTGAAGTCAGTAGCTGACGGTGCAAGAGAAGGTGGTCTGAAATTTTAAGAAAACAACATTCAAACTTTTAATTACAAGTATAAATGTCAAAGTTTAACGTAAACAAGGTTAAAGCCGGAGACCTGGAACTGAAAGACAAAGTCGTTGCTATCAATCGTGTTGTAAAAACAACGAAAGGTGGCCGTGCCTTCAGTTTCTCTGCACTGGTTGTAGTGGGCAATGAAAACGGTATCGTAGGTCATGGCCTTGGTAAAGCCAAAGAAGTACAGGAAGCTATTACTAAAGGAATTGAGGATGCTAAAAAGAACCTCATTAAAGTTCCGGTAATGAAGGGTACTATCCCTCATGATCAGTGGGCTAAAGAAGGTGCTGCAAAAGTGTTGATAAAACCAGCTGCACATGGTACTGGTGTAATCGCCGGAGGTTCTATGCGTGCCGTATT
>CAZXMP010000286.1:0-1989 GCA_964641575.1 uncultured Chitinophaga sp.
GTCCGTTTTTCCTTTTTAGTATTTCATCAGCCTTTAGTGCCGATGGAGAATATGCTGTTGCTAAAATTAAACCAGTATTGCTTCAGGATGCACATGTAGTTAAAAGAATAGCAGAAACAAGGTATGAAGTAATCTCCTTTAGCAAAACAAGGTTGTATAAAAAGTATGCAATAACTATTATGAACGAAAATGGTGACCGGTTTGCCCGTATGTATGAGTTTTACGATGGGTTACGTTCTGTAAAATCTATCGAAGGAAAATTGTATGATGCCAATGGAAAGATGATAAAGGCATTAAAAAGTAAAGACATTGAAGACCGGAGTAATGTTAGTGAAATTAGTTTAATGGAGGACAGCCGCATTAAAACACATAATTTTTATTACAAAGTTTATCCGTACACAGTAGAATATGAAACAGTGGTAGAGTTTAATAATACCTATATGTTTTACCCGTGGTTGCCACAGCCGGAAGAAAACTATGCCGTTGAAAAAAGCTCGATGACCGTAAGCTGCCCATCCTGGTTTACGTTTCAGTATAAAATGTTTAATTATCATGGATCGCCTGTCGAAATGGAAGTAAAGGGAAAAAAAAATTATACCTGGCAGGTGAGTGAGATGCTACCCATCACAAAAGAATATGCAAACCCTGATTGGCAGTTTTTAACTACCTGTGTGTATTTCAAACCCGACAAATTTGAATTCGGCGGGTATAAAGGTTCAATGTCATCGTGGAATGAGCTAGGCCTTTTTCAATTGCAATTAAATAAAGGAAGAGATAAATTGCCCGATGCAGTTAAACAGCAGGTCCATCAATTAACAGATGGAGTTAGCGATACAAAAGAAAAAGTTAGAATACTTTATGAGTACCTGCAAAAAAACACACGGTATATCAGCATTCAATTAGGCATTGGAGGTTATCAGCCTTTTGATGCTGCATATGTTGCAAAAAATGCTTACGGTGATTGCAAAGCATTAAGTAATTATATGTATGCTTTATTAAAAGAAGCCAATATTAATAGTTGTTATGTTGAAATAACGGCGGGAGACGGAGAGCAATTTTTTATGCCAGATTTTTCCACCGATCAATTTAATCATATTATACTGTGTGTTCCTATGGCCACTGATTCTTTATGGCTGGAATGTACAAGTCAAACCCTTCCTGCTGGCTATCTTGCCGGGTTTACTTCAAACAGGTATGCATTGCTGGTAAATGAAACCGGAGGGCATTTGGTTCGTACGCCTAAGTACGGGGTAAAGGAGAATACTCAAATACGAAACATAAGTGCAATACTGGACAAAGAAGGAACGATGCAGATAACAGCATCAACAACGTTTTCTGGGCTGCAGCAGGATGATTATCATAGCCTGATCAATAATCTTTCAAAAGATAAAGTAAAGGAATCGTTGCAGGCACAATTTGATTTTCAAACCTATGATATTTTGCAGTTTGAGTACCAGGAAACAAAATCAGCTTTACCTGTAATAAAGGAGAGACTTGAAATTTCGGTTAGTAATTATGCAATTATTACTGGTAAACGTCTTTTCATTACTCCTAATATTATGACAAGGGCCAATCAAAAGATTGCAATCGACAAGGAACGTAAATATGATATTGTACTGGGCCTTGAATATGCAGATACAGACTCTGTTGAAATTGAATTACCCGGCGGCTATGCGCCAGAAGCCATGCCGCAGGATATGACGATTAGCAGTAAGTTTGGTAGCTACAGATCGTCAGTTAAATTATTGGGTAATAAATTACTATACTCCCGCCACCACGAACAGTACAGTGGCCGCTTTCCTGCCAAAGATTATGCAGAGCTGGCTAAATTTTATGAAACTATCTATAATGCAGACAGAAGCAGAGTAGTACTGGTAAAAAGCGAGACAAATCCAAAATGATCCCAACTACTTACAGCTTGAAGTAATCTGCTTATCAATTATTTTTTTAATTTCAATATGAGCACCGGCTCTTTCTTCTCCCAAAAAA
>CAZXMP010000287.1:0-1970 GCA_964641575.1 uncultured Chitinophaga sp.
AATAGTCCTGATAAAGAAGATCTTTCTAACCCGATTACAACTGCAGACAGGTACCTGGAAAAAGGAAATTACCTGAAAATGGCAAATGCAACACTTTCTTACAGCCTTGGCAAGATTGTTAAGTTTGTAAAGAATTCAAGCATTTCTCTTACCGGGCAGAATCTTTTTATCCTAACTAATTTCACTGGATTTGATCCGGAAGTGAACGTTGATAAGAACATTGGCGGAATACCTTCAATTGTAATTGAATATATTCCTTTCCCAAGTGCCCGCAGGTTTATTTTCAGTATAAACTTTGGACTCTAATCAGTTTATGATCATTAATAAATTAAGTCATATTAAATATAATAAAATAATATTGATTCTTACCTCAGTCCTTATTATCTCTTCCTGTACCAAGCTTGAAGAGAATTTTAAGAGTGAAACCGCAGTAGGTGGTTCCAGTGGTGGTGGGGGTTCGGTTAACGCAACTGCATTATTAGTTGGTGCATACAGGTCAATTGAAAATCTATATAATAACCAGGAAAGACTGTTTGCTTCTTTTGAACATACTACTGATGAATCGGTAGGACCAACAAGAGGTGGTGACTGGGATGATAATGGTATTTGGAGAGTGTACCATAGTCATAGATGGAATGATGAACATGCATATCTTACAGCTACATATCGTCAATTAGCACAATCACAGTTTGCTGCAACTACGGTATTGGATGCAACTACTGCTACTGCTCAACAAAAAGCTGAAGCTACTTTCTTACGGTCATTAGCGATGTGGTATGCATTAGATGGTTGGGACCAGGTTCCATTCCGTTCAACTTCTCTTGGAGATTTAACAGCGTCTTTGCCTGAAGTAAAAAAAGGTACGGAGTGTGCGGATTTTTTAATAGCAGAATTAAATGCCGCTATACCAAATTTACCGGCAACAGGCATAGGCATAGCTAATAGAAATGCTGCCAGAGCGTTGTTGATGAAAATTTATTTGAACAAAGGAGTGTATGCAAACAGAGTTGCACCTACTTTTTCTGCAGCCGACATGAACCAGGTTATTTCATTAGCCGACCAAATTATTAATAGCGGTAGTTATAGTTTTACCGCTAATTATTTCGACAATTTTGCTCCTAATAATGATGTTATCGGCACAGAGCTTATTTATACGCAACGCAACGATAATGGTTTAGGTATTGGTGGTAACGGTGCAATGTTTATGAATTTTCAAGGCTTGCATTACAACATGAACCCAAGTGGTTGGAATGGTTTTTCAACTTTAGGTGATTTCTATGATAAGTTTAGCTCTGCTGATAAAAGAAGAGGTGGACCAGGAGCAGTTGCAGGCCCTCCGGCACCCGGTCAACCCGGTTATTATCCAGGCTTAACGAATGTAACGGGTCTTTGGGTTGGTTTGTTGGAAGGCCAGCAGTATAACCAGTCTGGAACTGCTTTATTGGATAGAAAGGGCAACCCATTATCATTTACCAAAGCTGTTCAATTAAAAGAAACCGGAAACAATCTGGAAATAACTGGTGTGAGAGTAATGAAATACGTTCCGGATCTTGTAAGCCAGTTTCCATGGAATAACGATTTTGTTATTTTCCGTTTGGCAGATATCTTATTGATGAAAGCAGAAGCTATACTTCGTGGCGGTACTGGTACAGCAGCAGGTCCTTACGGTTCAACTCCTGCGGCTATAGTTGATTACATCCGCACACTTCCAAGTCGTGGTGTTCCTGCATTAGGAGCTGTAACACTGGATGCTTTATTTGATGAAAGGGGCCGTGAGCTTTACTGGGAATTATGGAGAAGAAATGATATGATCAGATTTGGTAAGTTCCTTGCTCCAAGAGCATTGAAACCTGCTGTAAGTGGAAATGAACGTTTACTTTTCCCTATCCCTAACGAGCAATTGATCATTAATCCTAATCTTACTCAAAATCCGGGATATTAATAGTTTCGAATAAATAAGCAGTTAGTTT
>CAZXMP010000288.1:0-1938 GCA_964641575.1 uncultured Chitinophaga sp.
TATAAGGATACCGCTTAAAAAGATAATCTGCAATCAATGCACTGAGTACAGCATCACCCAGGTATTCCAATCTTTCATTATTCTCGTCAGCACCTTCCCGGACTGAACGGTGGGTGAGTGCTGTTTTATATAAAGAAACATTCTTCGGTTTAAAACCGAGAATATTCTTCAATTCTTTTTTGAAAGATGAGCCAGAAATTTTGCCAGAAAAAAAACTAAAAAAATCCACGGTGGTAAGCTACGAAAAAAAGAGTTTAATTGATAAACAGGCCCCGCAATAAATATTCACGTTGCTACTTTAAATATTTACTTAATTAAAGTTATTACAAACAGCAGCCCGGTGATATGAGTTATTGATACTTTTTTACAATTACGCAGGCATTATGTCCCCCAAAGCCAAAAGTGTTGCTGAGCGCAGCTCTGATAGGCCGCTCCTGTGCTTTGTTAAACGTAAAATTTAGTTTTGGATCGAGTTCGGGATCGTCGGTAAAATGATTAATTGTGGGAGGTGCAATATCATGCATCAATGCTTTAATACTTGCAATAGCTTCTATTACACCGGCAGCACCCAGACAATGACCTGTCATTGATTTTGTGGCACTGATATTTAATTTGTAAGCATGTTCTCCAAATACTTTGGTAATGGCTTTTACTTCAGCACCATCTCCTATTGGAGTGGAGGTGCCGTGGGTATTGATATAATCAATTTCATCAGGTTTCATTCCTGCATCTTCCAATGCCACCAGCATTACATTGGTAGCACCTAATCCTTCGGGATGTGGCGCTGTAATATGATACGCATCGGCGGTGGCACCTGCACCTGCTATTTCGCAATAAATTTTGGCCCCTCTTGCTTTTGCATGTTCTAATTCTTCCAATACTAATATTCCAGCAGCTTCACCCATCACAAAACCATCTCTGTCTTTATCATAGGGGCGGCTGGCTGTTTTCGGGTCATCATTTCTCTCACTCATTGCTTTCATGGCATTGAAACCACCCACACCAGCTTCGCTGATCACCGCTTCGCTACCTCCTGTCAAGATAATATCTGATTTACCCAAACGGATAAGGTTAAACGCATCCATTATTGCATTGGTGCTGCTTGCACAGGCACTTACTACTGCAAAATTTGGACCCCGCAGATTATGCCGCATACTAATTTGCCCGGCAGCTATATCTAATATCATTTTAGGAATAAAGAAAGGATTGAAACGTGGCGTTCCATCACCTCTTGCAAAATCAGTAACCTCATGCTGAAATGTTATCAACCCACCGATACCACTCGCAAACACAACTCCAACTCTATCAGGATTAATATTCTCTTTGGTAAGGCCAGCGTCCGTCATAGCCTGGTCGCTTACAACCAATGCTAATTGAGTAAACCGATCAATCTTCCGGGCTTCTTTTCTATCAAGGAAGTCTGTGGGTTCAAACCCCTTTATCTCGCAAGCAAATTTGGTACGAAATTTTGAGGCATCGAAAAGTGTAATCATATCGGCACCAGACACACCATTAATCAGTCCATTCCAATAGTCCTGAACATTATTGCCTAATGGTGTAAGGGCACCCATACCTGTAACAACAACCCGTTTTAGTTCCATAAACGTAAAATAAATCAGTTAAGCTAAGATACAACTACACTAATGTAAAAAAGAAAAACCGCCTTCGGTGCCATAACAGCCGGAAGGCGGTGTAATTTATTTTCCCACCTCATGCGGGATATGCATTCCAACTATTACTTGGCATGCTCTTCCAGGTAAGTAACAGCCTGACCAACCGTAGTGATGGTTTCAGCTTGCTCATCCGGAATAGAGATGTTGAATTCTTTTTCGAATTCCATGATCAGTTCTACCGTATCTAATGAATCGGCGCCCAGGTCGTTGGTGAAAGAAGCTTCGTTAGTTACTTATGCTTCGTCAACACCCAGTTTGTCAACGA
>CAZXMP010000289.1:0-1878 GCA_964641575.1 uncultured Chitinophaga sp.
GGCCATCAGGCTGCGTTCACCTTGACCAGCGGCTTGTCCGGCAAGGCCGCGATCCGCATATCCGCAATCGGCGATTTTCATGATGATATCGCCGAAAACCGCACCGGCGGCGATTTGTGGGACCGCGAAGAATATGGCGGGCGCATGCAATTGCTGGTCGAGCCAAACGACGATCTGAGCGTCCTGTTCAACGTGCGCGGCGGCAAGCGGCGCAACACCGGCACGCCTTACGATCACCGCGTCGCGACGCCCACGGGCTTCGGCGGCACCGGCGAGTTCGACCTGACGCCGGGCGCTACCGACAATTTCGGCTTTAGCGAGCCCGATGACGGGCCGTTCACGGTCGGCATAGACGATGTCAGCACCAACGAGGCCGATAGCTGGGGGGCGAGCGCCACGCTGAAATGGGATATCGGTGCAGTCACGCTGCACAGCGTCACCGACTATTCCGAACTCGACGTCTTCTTCCGCGAAGACTCCGACATCCAGCCGGGCGAATTTTTCCACTTCGCCGGACGCGCCGATCAACGCCAATTTTCGCAGGAGCTCCGCCTTTCGAAGAGCGGCGATGATCTGCGCTGGACGGTCGGCGGATATTATCTACAGGTGCGCGGCGATTACGACCAGCGCGGCCTCATTTCCGATCTCGGCTTCGGCGTCGATGAGCAGGTCGCGCTCTACGCGGTGAACACCGACAGCTATTCGCTGTTTGGCCAGCTCGAATACGACCTCTCGGACGTGCTGACCGCAACGGTCGGCGCCCGCTGGATTCACGACCGCAAAAGCCAGACTTACGAAAATTACTTCGCCATTGACGGCTTAGCGGGAAAGATACCCTTCGGCGCGAGCGGATCGCCCAATCTGATCGATTTCGCCGACAAGGACAGCCAGTCGATCTACGCCGCGCGGGCACAGCTCGACTATAAGCCGAACGACGATTTGCTGGTGTATTTGTCCTATAACCGCGGCGTAAAGGGATTCGGCTATAACGCGCCACTCGATCCATCGGGCTCTGCCCTGTTCATCGACCCGGCGACGTTCGATCCCGCGCCGGGTGCAGATGATGCCTTCAAATTCGACGATGAGACGCTCAACGCCTTCGAACTTGGTGTCAAATCGACCTTCGCAGACGGCAAGGGTCGGTTCAACATCGCCGCCTTCTACTACGACTATAAGGATTATCAGGCGCTCAACCTTGCAGGCATTACCCAGATCATCACCAACAACGATGCCCGCATCTTTGGCATCGATGCGGAGCTGTTCGTCAGTCCGTGGCAGGGAATGGACGTCGTCCTGGGTGCCTCGTTGCTCGACACGAGGGTCGAGGATGTCAATGTCGGCGGCGTCATCCTCGATCGCGAAGTGGGCTATGCCCCGTCCGTTCACCTGACCGGCCTGATCCGGCAGGAATGGGCCGTGGGCGGCGGCACGTTCGCGGCGCAGGCGAATGCCAGCTACAGTGGCAGCCAATGGCTGGGGCTCAGCAACGCGGCCGTGCTCGACGAGGACGGCTATGTTATCGCCAACGCGCGGATCAGCTACACGCTGCCGTCCGACAACATAACCATCGCCGCCTTCGTCAACAATCTGGGCGATAAGAAATACCGGACGCTGGCATTCGATCTCGCCGGTTTCTTCGGTCTGGTCGAAAACCAGTTCGGCCGCCCGCGCGAGTTCGGCGCTTCGGTTTCGTTCCGCTTCTGAACGAACTCGGACAAGGAAAGGCCCTGCCTTGGCGCATATCAATCCCGGTCCATGGGTCGATCCCGAAGCGGTCGAGGCCGAGCCCTGGAAAACCCACCATGGCATCGTCAAATTCTTCGAATTTCCGGTGCCGATTGCCGGCATGTCGCCGCGCGCATTTCACCTCTACTGGCA
>CAZXMP010000290.1:0-1832 GCA_964641575.1 uncultured Chitinophaga sp.
ACCCATCTGGAGAACAGAAGAAGGGGATGAAGAAATTTGTATCGGTTCAATAGAAGAATTAAATGCCGGCATCCGTAAAGCCAATGAAGTTTTGGGTGGCGATGTAAACAAACATTATTTACACGAAGGGATTCTCGATTTACACAAACCCTACGTTGACGACATTATCTTAGTTAGCAAAACAGGCAAACCGATGAAACGGGTTCCTGATCTGATCGATGTTTGGTTTGATAGCGGTGCCATGCCTTACGCCCAATGGCATTTTCCTTTCGAGAATAAAGAAACATTTGAAAAAAGTTTCCCGGCGGATTATATCGCTGAAGGTGTAGATCAGACTAGAGGTTGGTTCTATACTCTGCATGCATTAGCAGTAATGTTGTTTGACAGTGTAGCGTATAAAACCTGTGTATCAAACGGGTTGGTGCTGGATAAGAATGGCAACAAAATGAGTAAGCGGTTGGGCAATGTGGTGGATCCGTTCAAAACTATTGAAACCTTTGGTGCTGATGCTACAAGATGGTACCTCGTTACCAATGCATCTCCGTGGGATAACATGAAGTTTGACCTTGATGGTATCAAAGAAGTGCAACGCAAGTTCTTTGGTACATTATATAATACCTATCAATTCTTCGCATTGTATTCTAATGTGGATGGATTTGCTTTTAAAGAAGCATACATTCCATTGGCAGAACGTCCGGAGATTGACCGCTGGATTCTTTCCTCGCTTAATACCGTAGTAAAGAAAGCCAATGCGTATATGGATGATTTTGAGCCTACACAGGCCGGCCGTGTAATTGAAGATTTTGTAGATGAGCATTTGAGCAACTGGTATGTTCGTCTTTGCCGCCGCCGGTTCTGGAAAGGCGAGTACGAGCAGGATAAAATATGTGCTTATCAAACATTGTATGAATGTTTAGAAACGATCACCCGATTGATTGCACCAATTTCTCCGTTCTTTAGCGATACAGTTTTTCAAAACCTGAATGAAGTAACAGGAAGATTCAATGTTGAATCTGTTCACCATGCAGATTACCCGGTAGCTAACGAATCGGTGATTGACGAATTATTGGAAGAAAGAATGCAGTTGGCACAAGATGCTTCTTCGTTAATATTATCACTCCGCAAAAAGGTTAATATCAAAGTTCGTCAGCCGCTGCAAAAAGTATTAATACCAGTCATGAGTGCTTCCATGAAGGAGCAAATACAGAAAGTGGAAGATTTGATTAAAGCTGAAGTAAATATTAAAGAGATAGAGTATTTGAATCCGGACAATACTTTTATCAGCAAAAAGATCAAACCCAATTTTGTTGCCCTTGGCAAAAAATTGGGTGCTAAGATGAAAGCCGTATCTACAGCGTTGGCACAATTCACACAAGAGGACATTGCTTTGTTAGAAAAAGAAGGGCAATATAATTTGTCAGTTGATGGCGAACCTGTAATATTACAGATTACCGATGTGGACATCAGCAGCGAGGATATTCCTGGCTGGACGGTGGCGAATAAGGGGAGCTTAACAGTGGCATTAGATGTAACCGTTACTCCGGAACTGGAAGCCGAAGGAAATGCAAGGGAGTTTGTGAACCGCATCCAGAAAATCCGCAAGGACAATGGTTTTGAGCTAACTGACAGGATAGAAGTGAGGGTGTCAGTAACCAATGGATTAAAAGATTCGCTGGCTCAGTTTAAAGACTATATTTGCGCCGAAATTCTGGCAGATACATTAGAATTCAGCTCAGGACTAGAGAATGGCACTGAGATTGACATAAACGATGTTCTATTAAATGTGATTGTTTCAAAAAAAGGGTAATTTATGGCAACTAAAAAGAAACAGG
>CAZXMP010000291.1:0-1778 GCA_964641575.1 uncultured Chitinophaga sp.
CTGGCAGACCCGCTTACGGTTCAGCGGCGGACTGTGAACTCGGCTGCTAGGTTCACCTCCCGCTTGGAAAGTCAGCATGATTACTGGGCCGCTGTCTCTCTTGCGGCGGTAGTCTTCAGGCGGCGTCCTCGGACGGCATTGGCCTTACGGAGGATGGCGTACACGGTGGGCCGGCTCAGGTGAGTCAGGCGGGCGATCTTAGCCACGGCGGTGCCCTGGCCGTGGAGGGCACGGACGTGGTCGTCTAGCTCGCGGGTCCGCTTCGTCATCGTCCCCGGCTTCCGCCCGCCCCACCCGCACTTCCCGGTGTCCGGGTCGCGTGCCGCCTCGATCCCGGCCCGCTGCCGCTCGGCCCGGACCTCTGTCTCGTAGCTGGCGACGGACGCCAGGACGTTGGCGATGAGCCGGCCGGCCGGCGTGGCGAGGTTGATGCCGTCGCGGAGGCTGACGAGGTTGACGCTGAGTTCACGGAGTTCATCGAACAACTTAACCAGCCCGACTGCCGTCCGACCGAGGCGGTCCAGACGCCAGACCACCAGGGTCTGCACCCGCCCGGCCCGCAGGTCCGCGAGGAGGGCGTCCATCCCCGGCCGCTCCATCGTGCGGCCCGAGAACGTGTCCTTGTACCACCGGACCTCGCCCTTCTGCTGCTGGGCGTGGGCCTCAAGGTCGGGTAGCTGGGAAGCGTGTTGTTGGGACTTGCTGGAGACTCGGACGTAGTACGCCGTGATCATGACCACCTCCCTGGTTGTTCTAGGCAGTAGTTTCCAGGGAACTGGCCGGCCTCATGGCCCCGGTCCACCGGAGCCCTGGGGGGTCGGGTCGGATTTCGGCTCGTCATCCAGCCCCCGGAGGAAGTCCGAAAACTCCCGCCGGGCGGACCACACGACCCGCCGCACGTCGAGCAGCGACGGGTGCCGCTTCTTCCGGTCCCACGCCGGGGCCGACCACCACCCGCCGGCCCCGGCGGCGGCGTCCAGCCGCCGCCCGAGTAGCCGGAGCAGGGCCTGGGCGACCACCTGGACGGCGAACGTCCGCTCGACCGGGGCCTTCGTCCAGGCCCGGCACTCCTCCATCCCGAGCCGCTGCTTGTGGTCCCGGAACCCGTCCTCCTGGCGGAACCTCGCGGCGAACACCTCGACCACCTGGGCCGCCGTCAGGGTGGCCGAGGTGGTGACCAGGAACCACGCCTCGGCGTACCCCTCGACCGCGAACACGAACACCCGGACCGGCTCGGCCGGCCCGGTCACCGACCACCGGCAGGCCCGCTCCTTGTACCGGACCTTCCGCCGCCGGCCGTACACGTACACCTCGGCGTCGTGCCACCGGACGCCCCACCGGCCGTGGTCGGCCGGGGCCGGCAGCCGGTCCCCCCACTTCCGCGGCCGGCCCCGCCGCCGGGTCGGGGCGGGGTCGAGCGGGCGGTGCAGGCGGGCATCGAACCGCAGGCGGGTGACCACGTCGACCCGCCGCCCGGCGGCCGGGTCGAGGCACCGGCCGACCACCGTGGCGTTCGCGTACGCCCCGTCGAACACCGCCAGGACCGGGGCCGGGGAGTCGGCGTCGGCCGCCCGCAGCATCGCCGCGGCCAGGGCCGTCTTGGTGGCGAACGCCTCGCCGGCCGGGAGCTGCGTCGCCCGGAAGTACAGCCGGGACGTGTGCGGCAGGTAGGTCCACGGGGTGCCGGGCACCAGGTCCCCGGCGACGACCCAGTTGTGTGCCCGGACGGTCGACGCCCGGTTCGGGCTGCGACCGGCCGGCTCGTGGAACGTGCACAC
>CAZXMP010000292.1:0-1757 GCA_964641575.1 uncultured Chitinophaga sp.
CTGTGCCCGGATCAAAAAGATAGAATGCATTGGTGCTATTGTTGTTATTAAAAGCGGCTCTTACACCCATTTCTATTTTCGAATTTTCGCTCAAGGGATTTACAAAATCACTTTGAATAATCACACTTTTGCTGTTGCCATCACCCAATTGTCTTTGTCTGGATGTATAATCAATTGTCTTAAGATCAGGCTGATAATATTCTGTTATCACTTCATTATCATTCGGGCCTGTTCTTTTATTAAAGTTTATATCAGCAGTAAACTCTCTGCCGGCTTTAGGAAAATTATGTTTAAAACTCAAAGAAGTTCCCATGTTGTTGAACTCACGGCTGGAGTTAGAATATCTCTTTGTCAATGAGGAAACAATCGGGCTATACAAGGTATCAATTAACAGGTTACTTTCTGTTGTTGGTGAAAAGCGACCTTTTCCTAAGTTAACACTTGCAGAAAGGGTGGAACGATTGGTAATAAAATAATCCATACCAGCACGACCAAACATCATATTGCCATTCATTACAGAACGATCTGTTTGGTATAAGATATTATCCGGGTTATCTATTAATGATAAACGTTCTGTGGTTCCATCACTTATAGATCTGCGCTGGTTAAAATTTCCGCTTATGAAGAAGTTCACTTTGCTTTGTCTAACATTTATATCCCCACCAAAACCAACTCTTGCACGGGTGTCAATATTTGTTCTTAAGCTTCCGTTATAACCAACTTTGCGGTTTTTCTTTAGAATGATATTTAAAATACCAGCTGTACCACCCGATGCATCGAATTTTGCAGATGGATTAGTAATGATTTCCACACTTTCAATGGCATCAGAAGGAATTTGATCTAACTCCATAGTAGTAGGTCTGCCATCCACAAAAATTTGAGGGCTGTTGTTACGCAACGACACATTTCCATCAATATCTACATTAAGAGATGGTACATTTCTCATGATATCCACTGCTGTACCACCTGCTGATACCAGGTTCTTATCTACATTGAAAATTTTCCGATCGATACCCAATTGCAAGCCTGGTTTTGTAGAAGTAATGGTAACATTATCCAATACTTTTTCTTCGATGTCAATTTTAATGTTACCAAGATCTTTATCCAAGGCACCCATATCTGCTCCACCACCGCCCGGTTTTATATCAAAGGATACAGTTTGTTCGTACGACTTAAAGCCAACTACTGATACAACAAGCTTAAACTGGCCAAAAACAGGAACGTTTTCAAGTAAAAATTCACCGTTTGCTTTGGTAAGCATACCGCCAACCACTACATCTTTTCTCTTTTTAGTGGCCGTATCTAACCTGTTCTGTAATAATTGAACTGATGCATATTCTATCGGTTTTAGCGATTTAGCCTCCACTAGCTTACCATAAAAGTTGCCCGTCATATTTGGACGACTTCCTGCAGGTCTTATTCCACCTCCTGGAGGTTGTGCAGCGACAATGTAACTGGTTAATAATGAAGCTAAAACGAATATTATATTTCTCATTTTCGGAATTTGATAGTTAGACGGGCATTGAGTCCAGAACTTGCTGACTATTTTATGACAACTTGATAAGTGGCAGTATGACAAAGGTGAAAGGATAAAGTTCAGTTTATCAACCTGTGTGTATAAATTTAACTTGTAAAAAGTGTAAGCAATACCTGTAAGCTCCCAATTATAAAGCCAATTACAGCTCCGATGATCTCTACAAAGCGAAACTCCTTTGACATAATCTGATCTAAAACTTCCTCCAATTTATCAGACGAAA
>CAZXMP010000293.1:0-1751 GCA_964641575.1 uncultured Chitinophaga sp.
TTTTAAGGGGAAAGGATAAATTGTTGAAATCTTGGGGCAGCCGTAATTGGTTGGTTTTTTACCCCTCGCTACTTTCGATTATGACCCAATTTTCTTTCCCAAATCAAACTACATTTTACAGCGGTAAAGTTCGTGATGTCTATTCAATCGGCAATCAATTATTGGTAATGGTGGCATCCAATCGCATTTCTGCTTTTGACGTTATTCTACCCCGCCCAATACCCTACAAAGGCCAGGTTTTAAACCAGATTGCTGCTTATATGCTGGAGGCAACCAAAGATATTTGTCCTAATTGGTTGCTAACCGTTCCGGCACCGCAGGTTTCGATTGGGAAAAGATGTGTGCCTTTTAAGATTGAAATGGTGGTAAGAGGCAACCTTACCGGGCATGCCTGGCGCACCTACGCAGCTGGTAAAAGAGAACTTTGTGGTGCTGCTATGCCTGAAGAAATGAAGGAAAATGACCTTTTCCCCACTCCCATTATCACACCAAGTACCAAAGCAGAACATGGACATGATGAGGATATAAGTCCGGCAGAAATAATAAAACAAGGTTTAGCAACGGAAACTGATTGGCAAACATTGAGCAGCTATGCCTTGCAATTATTTAACCGGGGAAAAGAAATTGCGGCCAAACAAGGCCTTATTCTTGTAGATACAAAATATGAGTTTGGAAAAATTAATGATACTATTTACCTGATGGATGAAATTCATACTCCGGACAGCTCCAGGTATTTTTATGCCGATGGTTTTGAGGAAAGACAGGAAAAAGGTGAACGTCAAAAACAATTAAGCAAAGAATTTGTGAGAGAATGGCTTATCGCAAATGATTTTATGGGCAAAGAAGGTCAAACGATTCCCACAATGAGTGATGAATGGGTCGATACTATTTCAAAAAGATATATTGAGCTATATGAAAGAGTTATTGGAAAAAAATTTCAGCCAGTTGATATAAGTGATGAAGAGACATATGAACTCATTATGAAATCCCTTTCTACTTTATAAAGAATAAAAAGTGCAGCATGTATTTTTAAAATACAAGCTGCACTGATATTGAATCTATTTACTTGCTACTTTTAACAGTAGTTGCCTTTTTAAATACTCTTGGAGTTGCGGCGGCTGTACCTTTTCCATAAATTGGACAATAGTAATCCAAAGCATCCTGAGCTTCCTGGTAAGACAACCAATAATCTGTTATTGTTCCTGTAAACACAACCCGATTAGTATAGTTGTATAAATCTCTTGTGCCCTGGGCACTGAAATTTCCATACACAATACTTCCTTCAAATGGCTTATAGCTTCCATAAGCTCTAACAACAGCGAAACCATTGTACGTTTCAATTACATAGTAGTTACAATAACTGTCGCTATATACAACTTCACCCTGCTCTTTAGAGAGCCAATAGTTTTCGTTGTTGGCAGGAATGCTATTGTCACGATAACAGCTGCTTAAAAAAATGGTTGCTGTTAATAAAACAGCAGAAAGTGTAAATATTTTTTTCATGGCGTTTGATTTTATTTTTTAAAAAAATGTTGCCGCAAACTATAATTACAAGACTGTGCCAATTTTTTAAAAGCAAAAAAGAGGTTTGTTAAAATCAACTGAAAGCAGGATATTCACAGCAGCACAAAACAAGAAAACATGAAGCTGTCGGTAATAGCCATTCTATTCACAACCCTTATCCAGCCTGATTTTACGCAAACGTATTATTTAATAGCAGGCACATATAATTCTCCAAAAAGCGAAGGTGT
>CAZXMP010000294.1:0-1730 GCA_964641575.1 uncultured Chitinophaga sp.
CCAATAGCTGTGCTACTTTGGCTTTGGCCTTATCGCTTACATATATTGCGTTAGCAAAAGCCTCCCTGCCCTCCGAAGGAGGGTTCTTGGTTTCCGCAATTGTTGAGTTTCCTATACTCATCCGATTAATAATTCTTTGGGTTTAGTGAATTACACTTTCTTCAAACTTCAATGTTTCCAAACCATTTTTCTGGCGATAATCATTGATTGCTGCTTTAATGGCATCTTCTGCCAAAACTGAACAGTGGATTTTTACAGGCGGAAGATTTAATTCTTCAACGATAGCCATATTATCAATTGTTACTGCCTCATCAACAGATTTGCCTTTCAGCCATTCTGTAGCCAATGAAGAAGAAGCAATAGCAGAGCCGCATCCAAATGTTTTGAATTTAGCATCTTTAATAATGCCGGTAGCTTCATCTACTTCAATTTGCAGGCGCATTACGTCGCCGCACTCTGGTGCACCAACAAGGCCCGTTCCTACATTTGTTTTGCTTTTATCCAGTGTTCCCACATTTTTAGGGTTCTGGTAATGGTCTATTAATTTATCTGAGTATGACATAATATTATAATTTAACGATTTGAAAATTTGTTGATTTGGAGATGATATTTAAACCGGTTTGAAAATCATCTCCAAATTTTCAAATCGTAACACTTCCAAATTAGTGATGTGCCCATTCAATTGTGTTCAGATCAATTCCTTCCTTATACATTTCCCACAGCGGACTCATTTCTCTTAATTTGTTCACTGTGTTAGTTACCTGTTCTACAGTATAATCAATTTGCTCTTCGGTTGTAAAACGGCCTAATCCAAAACGAAGCGAACTATGTGCCAGATCATCTCCCAACCCCAATGCTTTTAAAACATAGGAAGGCTCTAATGAAGCAGATGTACAAGCCGAACCAGATGATACAGCAATGTTTTTATTGAAGCCCATCATCAAACCTTCTCCTTCCACATATTTGAAAGAAATGTTTGTTACATGAGGCAATTTATGATTGATGTCACCATTCAAATACGACTCTTCTACTTTTAACAATTCTGTTTGCAATTTATCTCTCAGCTTACTGATCCTTGCTGTTTCTTCTTCCATTTCATTCAGACATATTTCACAGGCTTTACCGAATCCAACAATGCCGGGTACATTTAATGTGCCGCTTCTCATTCCTCTTTCATGTCCGCCGCCATCTATTTGTGCTGTTACTTTTACTCTTGGATTTTTACGGCGTACGTACAAAGCACCCACACCTTTTGGACCGTACATTTTATGTGCGGTAAAAGCCATCAGGTCTATGCCATCTTTATTTACGTCTACTGGTATTTTACCAACCGCCTGTACCGCATCACTAAAAACGAGCACTCCATGCTTTTTGGCAATAGCACTTATTTCTTTCATCGGCATTATAGTACCAATTTCATTATTGGCATACATGATAGCAATAAGGATAGTAGTTGGTTTGATGGCAGCTTCCAGTTCAGCTAAATCAATCAACCCATTATCTTTTACTTTCAGGTAAGTTACTTCGCCACCTTCTTTTTCGATATGCTTACAAGTATCTAACACTGCTTTATGTTCAATGTTGCAGGTGATGATATGATTGCCTTTGCTGGCATACATTTCATAAACACCTTTTATTGCCAAATTATCACCCTCTGTAGCACCTGAAGTGAAAATGATCTCTTTGGGGTCAGCTCCTATTAATTTTGCTACCTGCTCTCTTGCATAATC
>CAZXMP010000295.1:0-1729 GCA_964641575.1 uncultured Chitinophaga sp.
GTATTGCTAATTCGTACGAGTTTGCCAATATATCGCAAGTACCACGCCTTGCCATAACGATGGGTATTAATACCATCCTTCAATCAAAAAAAATAATATTAATGGCCTGGGGCAGTAGTAAAGCCCCTGTTATAAAAAAAGCAGTGGAAGATGATGATACAGAACATATCCCTGCTTCATTGTTACAAAATCATGATGATGTAACATTTGTGGTAGATGAAGCTGCCGCTGCAGAATTAACCCGTAATAAATCGCCATGGCTTACGGGTGATTGTGAATGGTCGAAAAAAATGATCAAGAAAGCTGTAGTGAACATGGCATTGAAGTTGAAGAAACCTGTATTAAGTTTAACCAACAGCGATTATAATGAATATGGGTTAAGTGATTTACTGGTAGAAAAAGGCGAAGCGTATGAAATAAACTTACAGGTGTATTATATGCTTCGGGATTCTATCACTGGCTGGCCGGGTGGTAAACCCAATGCAAATATTCCTGCTCATCCGGAACGTTCATCTCCGTATCCTAAAAAAGTGATTATCTTCTCCCCTCACCCGGACGATGATATTATCAGTATGGGTGGAACATTTCAGCGTTTGCATGATCAGGGGCATGATGTACATGTTGGCTATCAAACAAGCGGCAACATTGCAGTGACTGATGAATTTGTAACCCGCTATCTCGATTTTGCAGTAGGCTTCGAAGAAATAGCCGGCATCAATACCAGCAAGTCCGGGAAAATATTAGCAGATGCAAGAAAATTTTTAGCAAGAAAAAAATCAAACCAGGTTGATACTCCTACTATTCGCTCCATCAAAGGATTGATTCGTAGAGGTGAGGCTAAAGCAACCTGTCGTTATGTTGGAATTCCGGATGAGAATATCCATTTTCAAAATCTTCCTTTCTATGAAACAGGAACGATAGAGAAAAAACCAATGAGTGAAAAAGATATTAAAATAACGATCGAACTATTGCGTAAAATACAACCACAACAAGTTTATTGCGCCGGAGATTTTGCTGATCCGCATGGTACACATATCGTTTGTTTTAATCTTGTGGCAGAAGCATTGAAAAGAATTAAAAATGATGGCGACGAATGGATCAATGATTGCTGGCTCTGGTTATACAAAGGCGCCTGGCAGGAGTGGAATATTGAAGAAATAGAAATGGCAATACCCATGAGCCCAGACCAGGTATTAAAAAAACGCTTCGGCATTTTTATTCATCAATCGCAAAAAGATATGGTGCCTTTCCAGGGAAGTGACTCCAGAGAGTTCTGGCAACGGGCCGAAGAAAGAAATGCAGATACCGCTAACTTATATGCAGATTTAGGTTTGACACATTATGCGGCGATGGAAGCTTTTGTAAGATGGCATTATTAGAGTTTCGTTTTTCTCCTTACATTTATAGCACTAAAAAGAAAACACTATGGCTTTATTAAAATCGAGCAATCCTGCTCTGCAGGAAAAATCATACCAGGGAACTATTTTAGAAGGAATAGCCACCGGTGAAGAAATGACGCTTAAAGGCACTATGAATAAGTTTGGAGTGCTGATGATGTTAATGATTGGCTCTACCTTATTAGCATGGAACCAGTTTTATAAAGGCAGCGACCCTATGCCATTAATGATGATCGGTGTTTTTGGTGGTTTAGCAGTAGCACTTGTCATGATGTTTAAAATGAAATGGGCTACATTTTTGGCACCTATTTATGCAATATTAGAAGGTCTGT
>CAZXMP010000296.1:0-1717 GCA_964641575.1 uncultured Chitinophaga sp.
AGCCTGCCAACCAAATTGGTGGTTACGGCTGGCAGCATTTCCAAAGGAATTGGTGAAATAAGGTATCATTGCATCGACTACTCTTGGGTCGCAAGGAGTAGTAGCATTATGGTCTAAGTATATCGGGAAATTCAACATAATCGTTTTATTATTCTTTTTTTTCTTATAGCAAAATTAACCTAAAAGGTTCTAAGTGAAAGGGGTAATTTCGGGCAATTGGCCGATTTTACCGATTTCGCAAAGGCCTTCTTATTAAACAATTTTATATGCAAAAAGTTGAGCATATCGGTATAGCAGTAAAGGATCTGGCAAACTCAGTTCCCCTGTTCGAAAAACTGCTGAACAGTCCTTGCTACAAGACCGAATCAGTTGAAAGCGAGCAGGTAAATACAGCATTTTTCAGGTCTGGAACCACTAAACTAGAGCTCTTGGAAAGCTCCGACCCGGATGGTGTAATTGCTAAATTCATCAACAAAAAAGGGGAAGGTATTCACCATATAGCCTTTGAAGTGGACGATATTGAACAGGAAATGGAAAGGCTCCGGAATGAAGGGTTTGTTTTGCTTAACGAAACGCCCAAGCCCGGAGCCGATAATAAATTGGTTTGTTTTCTTCATCCCAAAACTACCTATGGAGTGCTGATAGAATTATGTATGGAAAGAAAATAGCTAATGCTATTCGTCATTCATTTTATCAATCTTCTTTTGTATTTCGTTTTCCTCCAATCGCATCTTATGCTTGCTGGCAAAATCTCGTTGTGCGCCCTGGAAAACTTTATCCAATTCCCCCTCTTCCTTACTTAGATTTTCTACAATACGGTTCATTTCTGCTACCCCTTCCTCAGTCTGATCACCCCCCTCTTTCCTAATTTCAATTAGCTTTTTATAATCATCGCTAAATACCCGTTTGTAAAAAGTAAAGGCTTTAATTGCGGCCACTTTTAAAGAAGAATCTCCTTTATAAGCAGGCATTCCCTTAATCTCATTAATTAATACAGTAGTTTGCTTCTCATATACGGTAAGCAAACTGTCTGCAGCTTCAAGGTCAGTTTGTGCCACTTTACTAAACTCTAGTATCTTGCTTATAAGCGATGTCTGGCGGGTTACAATATAGTCGTTATACTCTGCGGGGTTTTTATAAACTACGCCGTTCTCTCCTTTTACAGATTCCTTACAAGCTATAAAAGTTGTAACGGCGATAAATAACACAATGAGTTTTTTCATGTTGGTTGGTTTATGGTATGTGTAAGTAAAAATGCTATTAGACCTATTCTTCTACTATTGAATCTGCATTCACAATTCCCAATTTATCTACGGCCACCTGCGCTGCTATTTGCGATGCATCTTTCTTATTAAATGCTTTGCCTTCGGCAATATTTCTGCCATCAACTACTGCTGCTACGGTAAATAGACGTCTGCCATTTTCTAATTTTTCATTCAGCGTTTCAAACTCGAGCACTTTACCGTTCTTATTCGCCCAGCCGTATAGTTTGTTTTTATGATTGATCTCCAGATTCTCCAAGTCATCCATAAACATGTGTGGTAGAATAATACATTCCAATACCCATTTGCTTGCTTTTTTATAGCCATGATCGAGATAGATAGCACCCACCAATGCTTCTAATGTATTACCAAATATCTGGCTCACTTTTAAAGAGCCATCCATTTTATTGTAAAGGGTAATTTTTTTTAATCCCATCCGTACTGCTATCTCATTT
>CAZXMP010000297.1:0-1706 GCA_964641575.1 uncultured Chitinophaga sp.
TAGTGCTTTTTTTCAGTTACCTGCTGCTGCCAGTATTACTATTTTCTTTTCTATTTTAATTGGTGTGGCTGGTGCTATTACTTATTTTTTACAAAGCTGGAGTATTCCCTACCTCGTAGGCTTAGTATTGGTACTGAATATTTTTTATCAGAAAGATTGGATTGATCCCCGTAATAAAGCATACGGTATAAATTACTGGAATAAGGACGAACGTCCTGCTTATACCCGTGAAGGTTTGCTTGCATTATGCACCAAAGAAAATATGGATGCAGACAAACAGAACATGATAAGCATATTAAATACCTGGAAGAAAAAACAGGATAGTGAAAAACCTTTATTGGTATTGATTAACACCAGCGGAGGTGGTCATCGCAGCGCTACATTTACGATGAGTGTGCTGCAGCACTTAGATAGTATTACCAAAGGCGACATTATGAAGAAAACATTCCTCATCAATGGTGCATCCGGTGGAATGATTGGAGCAGCCTACTTCCGGGAATTATATTTAAGAAGACAGCAAGGCAATAATATATACCTGCAGGATAAGCAATATGTAGATGATATTTCCGGTGACCTGTTGAATCCGTTATTTACTTCATTTTTTGCGAGAGACTTAATTGCGCCGGCACAAAAATTTTCTATTGGTCCTTATAAGTATGTAAAAGACAGAGGCTTTGCTTTTGAAGAAAAGTTGAACAGTAATACCAATGGATATTTAAACAAACAATTGCGGGATTATGAAGCCGATGAAAAAGCAACAAATATTCCATTGATGTTTTTTGGTTCTGTTGTTACAAGAGATAGCCGCAAAATGATCATCAGTACACAACCAGTTCGGTTTATGATGCTGGCACCACAGGATACCACTTCCATTCCTTTTGTGGATCCTGATGTGATTGACTTCACCAGATTTTTTGCCAAGCAAGACCCGTACAATATTCGTATGCTAACTGCATTACGAATGAATGCTACTTTCCCGGTAGTGTTGCCCAACGTATGGCTGCCATCCAATCCTGTGGTGGATGTAATGGATGCAGGATTGAGAGATAATTATGGACAGGAAACCACCCTCCGCTTTTTATCATCCTTCGATGATTGGATTAAGGAAAATACCAGCGGTGTATTAATAATACAAATAAGAGACCGAACTGCCGGAGGTTGGGAAGTGCCTTATGTATCGGACGATATCAGTGACCATATCACCAAGCCTTTCTTATTGCTGCAACACAACTGGTTTAAGATGATGGAGTATTCGCAAAATGATTTATTGAATTACTATACTACAAATAATAACATCCCTGTTTATAAAATTGCATTTCAATATGCAGCCGATAACCAGCAAGATAAAGCGGCATTAAGCTTTCATCTTACTAAGCGGGAAGAAAAAGATATTGTTGGGTCTATTCATTCACCATCTAATACAAAGGGGTTCCAGCAAATGCTTGATTTATTTAGTAAAAAAAATGCGGCGGATTCTTCTCAAAGAAATAGCATTCTTCCAAGAAGATGGTAATGTTTTATATGGGCTGAATAAGCCGAAAAACTTTCTTTTTCATCACAATCTCTATTTTTTCAGGCGTTTCGGCAGGATCGCCATCAATATGCAATGGCGCAACAGAGAGGTTCTTTATTGTTTGTTTATCTGTTTGAAAATAAATAACCCCTTTTTCTTTTACAATTAACAAGCCCGAGTGAATAGCGTTTAA
>CAZXMP010000298.1:0-1685 GCA_964641575.1 uncultured Chitinophaga sp.
GTTGGCCGCAAGGCACCGCGCGCACAAGCCTACTGATAATTCGGACTTCAAAAACCATTCAACAAGAAATTGTTTGACGATAACCGTTGACATGGACTGCGATTAGGACCCTCCCCCACTTGACTAAACTATAGCGCGAAGCGCAAATTTTTTTAGGCGTTTGGAGGCGTTCAATAAAGACACCTTTGCTTCGGCACCTTCGGACGGATTAGCCTCTTAGTCTTCTGGATAACCTAAAAAAACCTTACTCTTGCAACCTTCGGATTGACCAGCCTATTAGTCATTCTGACTTGTCTTTAGTCGCATGTCTCCGCTGGTCATCTCGTCTGACCTTGGATTCTCGTAGCGACAACGATTCGTTCGCTGACAACAATTTCACCTTTGACAGCGACCCGTTTAACTATAACGGTCGACAAGATGCCCAGCGGCCAACAAGGGCTATAACCAATGGCGGATGAGGAGTCGGTAAAAAGTTTTATCTTCGCTAACACGCTTGGTCACGGTGGATAATAACGGTTTCAATAGCCGCCACTGGTCATAGCCAAGCGTTGTGGGCAATTGGTTCGGAAAAATTAGAGCAAATGAAAAAAATAATACTCGGACTATTAATTGGAATACTCTCTCTTGTAGCCATATTCATACTGACAATAGCTTTCATTTTTGGTGACTCATGCACAAATCAAATTGTGGACATCCAAATATCTCCTGACAAAAAATACCAAGTAGTCACATTCACAAGAGAATGTGGAGCAACGACAGGTTTCTCGACACAAGTATCGATATTAAAGGCTAATGACACGTTTGACAAAATAGATGAAAAAGGTAATACTTTAATAATGAGCGATAAAATTCAGAACGGACTGATGGACGAAAATGGAGGAGCTAGAATTAGAGTTAATTGGACAGACGCTAATAAATTAAAAATCCTTTATGACAGTAGAACTGAAACTTCAAAAAGAGAAACAGAATACAAAGACATAAAAGTAGAATACGGACAAATTACAGACTAAAACCAACAGCCCACAACAACGGCTATAAAGCATTACTTTTGATTAAAAATTTTTTAAAGGATAAAAGTAACGCTTCATAGCCAAGCGTTGTGGCTCATGCCTTTAGACAAGTAGGACTTCGAAAAGTAGGGCGACTTTAGGAGAATAAAACTAATCGGACTCCGTTGACATTCTATTAAAGTTAAATCAACCAAACCTATGACAAGCAAACTAGCTGGACTGTTATTCGCTCTCATTCTCGTTTCCTGTGGACAAAATGAAAGAACTCAGACCGTTGATAATTCACTTACCGAGTTCTCAAACTATTATTCTGACCCCACTAGTGAAAAAATGTACTCTCAACAAGTTCAAGACACGTTTAAACTCTTTAAAGCGACACCTAAAGGATACAGTAATGATTCTACACGACAATATCCGGTGATAATAATTCTTGATGCCAATGCATTTTTCGAATCGACAGTTTCAGAACTAAAGTTTAACTCATTTATTGGACTGATTCCAAAATCAATTGTAATTGGAGTAGGCTACAAAGACTTCCAGACAATGGATTCATTGAGGTCAAGGGATTACACCTACCCGACAGCTATTCCTGAATATGAAATGGCTTTGAGTGGCGGTGCAGACAAATACAAAAGATTCATTGACCAAGAATTAATTCCAAAGCTGACTAAGGAG
>CAZXMP010000299.1:0-1659 GCA_964641575.1 uncultured Chitinophaga sp.
GGGTAGTATTGTTTTCCTTTATTTTCTTTCTTATTTTTTTTGCAATTGGTTTTTTCGTTTCTGCAAAAGATGAAAGTATCCCCCGAAGTATTTTTGGCGACCGGTATGTTGATCATACCCTGGAAAATATTGAAAACGGGAATCCTTTTGGAATTTACGAGCATGGTAATCCTGTACTAAGCTGGTTAATGCTGATGATTCATAATATCAGGGTATCCATGCTTATGTTTATTTCAGGAATTTTTTGTGGAGTTCCAAGCTTGTACATGGAAGCACAAAACGCAGTTATGCTCGGCACCTTCGACCAATTTTTTTCATCTAAAGGATTAGGAATTGATTTTTGGTTAGTAGTATTTGTACACGGTACCTTAGAAATTACGGCATTGATCATTGCAGCAGCTGCAGGGTTGATACTGGGAAAAAGTTTTTTATTCCCCGGCACCAAACGTCGTGTTGATGCTTTCAAAGAAGGAGCAAAAGATGGTGTAAAAATTATGATAGGGTTAATTCCTGTATTTGGATTAGCCGCTTTTTTTGAGGGATTTATTACCCGTCTGTATAATGATATTTCTATTCTTACTACAGCCATATTTGCATTGTCTGTTCTTTTTGTAATCTGGTATTTTATTATTTATCCAATACGGTTAGGACGTAAGCTTTCTGAACAGCTAAATGAGGAGGATGTTTAAGTGCTGAAAAATTTTCAATTACATATAAGCCGGATTTTCATTATAAGCCTACTATTGTTTTGCTTACTGCAATTTTTTGCCGTGCAATTGAATGCACAGTATGATACAACAGAAGTAATCGAGCAAGTACAACCAGAACCACTTCCTGAAGAGGATGAATATATAGATGACGAAGAGACAGGTGATGAAGGAGTTTATTTTAAGGATAAAGATCAGTACGATAGTTTATCAATATCACAACGAAATATACCGGATAGTGTAAAGAAGGCGATGCAGAAAGATGATGCCTTTTGGTATGCAAATGCAGAAATTGAAAAGGTTAAAGAAGAAAAGACCAACAATAAGAAATATACACCACTGGGGCAGCAAACATGGGTGAGAACTTTGTTTTGGATGATCATTATAGGTGTATTTGCAGCTGTAATTATGTGGTTCCTGGCAGAAAGTAATATAGGGTTGTTTAGAAAGAAGAATAAGATTGTGAAAGCGGAGGAGGAAGAAATTGCCACCGAAGATATTTTCGCTATTAATTATCAGAAAGAAATAGATAAAGCTGCCGGACAAGCCAATTACAGATTGGCTGTACGATTAATGTTCTTGCGATTGCTAAAAAATATGTCGGAGAAAAATGTAATCAATTACAAACTGGACAAAACAAATTTTGATTATCTTCTGGAACTTCACTCTACTAATTATTATAAAGAATTTTTTCGCATTACCCGAAATTATGAATACACCTGGTATGGCCAATTTGAAATTAATGAAGATGCTTATAAGATCATAAGAAACGATTTTGATTTGTTTGAAAAAAACCTGGCAAGAATTTGAAAAAAAGCACACCATATATATTAATTGCAGTACTGATAGGGGCTTTATTGTTCTTGTTTGTTTCAAATAATAAGAAAAGCCAGCGTAAACTCGACGAAAGAGTAACATTAAAGCGTCAGGATAAAATTCCATATGGCACATA
>CAZXMP010000300.1:0-1651 GCA_964641575.1 uncultured Chitinophaga sp.
ATTAGCACATCCATTAATCCACCCATTGTTTCAATGCCAAGTGATAATGGAGTAATATCCAGCAATAAAAGATCTTTATTGTTTCCGGCAAGAATATCGGCTTGGATAGCAGCTCCAAGTGCTACTACTTCATCTGGGTCCAATGAATCATTGATTTTTCTTTGAAAAAAATCCCCCACCATTTTCTTCACCAATGGCACTCTGGTTGAACCTCCTACCATTACTATTTCATCAATACTACCAACTGTAAGGCCAGCATCGCTAAGAGCATTTTTGCAACAAACAATTGTTTTATCAACAAATGGTTTTACCAATTGCTCGAATTCGATTCTTGTCAATTGTACTTGTTTACCTATAACATTGCTAAGAAATAAGTCATTGGAGCTCAGGTAAATTTTTGCCTCCTCTGCAAGTAATCTTAATTGCTGCGATAGGTTTTTATTCTCAACCAATTCGTTTTCAGTTACTCCAATCTGAGAAATCCATTGCTTTACGATAGCAGTATCAAGGTCATCTCCTCCTAGATAAGTATCCCCATTAGTGGAAAGTACTTCAAATATACCTCCTGCAATTCTTAGTATTGATATATCGAAAGTTCCCCCACCAAGATCATAAACAGCAATAGTTTTAATTTCATCTTTGTTCAACCCTATTCCGTAAGCAAGGCTTGCAGCGGTGGGCTCATTAACAATACGCAAAACATCGAGGCCTGCTAATTTTCCGGCATCTCTTGTTGCTTGTCGTTGCGAATCGTTAAAGTAAGCCGGAACAGTTATTACCGCTTTGTTGACCGGAGTTTTTAAAATATGTTCCGCTCTTGTTTTGAGTTCTTTTAATATGAGCGATGATAACTCAACTGGCGAATAGAATTTATCACCTGCCTGAACCTTTACCAGGCTCTCCGTATTATCATCAATTACTTTATAAGTAAAAAAGGAAGATGTGTTACGAACATCATTGTAAGATTTACCCATTAACCTTTTGACAGAAAAAATTGTATTCTGAGGTTCAGTAATAAGATGTCTTTTTGCTTCATCTCCAACAGAAACCAGGCCGGTACTCCCAAAATGAATAACAGATGGCACTAAGGCATTCCCGTCAAACTCTTTTAATACTACTGCCTTTTTACTATCTGGATGTATTACAGCCACCAAACTGTTGGTAGTACCTAAATCAATACCCACAATCATTTCTTGTTGCTGAATGCTTCCCGTTGCTATGTTGATGCCAATTTTTGCCATTTCAAGAATTAAAGGTCTGCAAATGTATAACAAGTCGGGTTGGGGATGTTTTGAAAAAGGGAACTTTTGGCCTTTTATACATCAGAGAATAAAAAAGGAGAGTGATTTACACTCTCCTTTAAGCCTTATAGATTGCTGATTATCGCATCAGGTACATTTTACCGTACCCTTTGTTAAAGTATTTGTCAGTTTTATCGCTCTGTGATTTATACTTATCCAGCGATTTGCCATTCAAGTTTGTAACTACCCGGTAGAGATAAATACCATTTGCCAATTTTTGTCCGTACTGATCGGTACCATCCCATTTAAACTCGGTTATATTACGCCCAATTTGCAATGGCCCTAATTCATCTTTTGTGATTTCCCGAACAATTTTTCCGGTAATAGTCATTATCTCAATCTTTATGTTC
>CAZXMP010000301.1:0-1643 GCA_964641575.1 uncultured Chitinophaga sp.
TATCAATCATAAACTCTTATTTCAGTTTTAAATACTAAATGCTGTATCAATAATTTCTGCTTGCTCCTGCTGATGTACTTTATTGTATCCTGTAGCAGTTGAGGCAGAGGGCTGTCTGCTTATTATTCCAAAATTAATGGTATTCAAATTCATTTTCAGATATGAAGCTGCTCCCATATTTTGAGGTTCTTCCTGCACCCAGAACCAGGTGGCTCTATTGTATTTCTTATTCATTGCTTCCAACTGCTTATAGGGTAACGGATAAATTTGCTCTAACCGAATTATAGCTACATCTGTTCTGTTATCCTTTTTTTGCTTTTCCGTTAAATCATAATACACTTTACCACTGCAGAATAAAACCTTCTTAATTAATGCAGGATCAGCTGTAACGTCATCTATTATTTCCTTAAATCTGCCATTCGTAAATTCTTCCATTGCAGAATAAGTACCCGGATGTCGAAGATTAGCTTTGGGAGAAAAAACGATCAGGGGCTTGCGGAAAGGCCATGCCAACTGTCTTCTTAATGCATGAAAGAAATTAGCCGCTGTTGTGATATTGACAACAATGATATTTTGCTCGGCACTCATTTGCAGAAACCGTTCCAACCTGGCACTGCTATGTTCTGGCCCTTGCCCTTCGTATCCATGCGGCAGCAACAGGGTAACCCCATTCATTCTGTTCCATTTTTGCTCGCCGGCAGTAATAAATTGGTCAATCATGGTTTGCGCACCATTGGCAAAATCACCAAACTGTGCCTCCCATAATACAAGAGCATTAGGATTTGCCATTGAATACCCATATTCAAATCCTAATACACCATATTCACTCAATAGCGAATTGAATATTCTAAACTCCCCTGTGGCACCAGATATACGACTAAGTCTATTATAAGGCTTATCATTTGCCTCATCTCTTAACACCGCATGGCGATGAGAAAAAGTACCTCTCCTCACATCCTGGCCGCTCATCCGCACATCTTTTCCTTCTAATAGCAAACTTCCATAAGCCATCAATTCAGCGGTAGCCCAATCTAGCTTATGTTCAGTTTCAAAGAGTTTTATTTTATCCTGTAAAATTTTTTCAACCTTTCGCAATGGCTTAAAATCAGCAGGCAAAATCATCATTGCATCAAACACCTTTTTAAAATCCTCTTGTTTGATTGAAGTAACAGGAGATTGGTCAAAATCTCCATGATTCGCATGACGCAACTGTTTCCACCACAGTTCTGGCTGTTGATAATGATAAGGAAGGGGGTTTTGTTTTACCTCATCCAGTCGTTCCTGCAAATCACTCCAGAACTTTTGTTCCATTTCTTTAGCTAATTCTTGTGCATCACTCTCTCCATTCTCCAGCAAATATTTTACATAAACTTCTCGAGGGTTCGGATGTTTATCTATCAACGCATAGAGATGTGGTTGTGTAAATTTAGGATCATCGCCTTCATTATGCCCATGGCGACGATAGCAAACCATGTCTATAAATACATCTGAATTAAATTCCTGGCGATAACGGGTTGCAATCTCTACACATTTAACTACTGCTTCCGGGTCATCACCATTTACATGAAATACCGGAGCTTGTACAGCCGCCGCTAAAGATGTACAATAATCAGAGCTGCGGGCTTCGTCAAAATCTGTTGTAA
>CAZXMP010000302.1:0-1638 GCA_964641575.1 uncultured Chitinophaga sp.
GCTGCCTGATAAAAGGGGCTGACGATAAAAATTTGGGTTATTTAGACGATGGGAATATAACTACCTATGCTGCTACATTAAAAAGAGTTCAGAAAAAATGCAAGAACCCAACATTTATTATTATAGCACATAATGATTGGAAAAATATAAATTCATTGAAACATTCATTAAAAATGGCAAAAGAACTTAAAAGAACAAAACCCCAATAACAAGGGGTTTATGCATAACGCTGTACTTAATTTTAACTTTAAATAACAAACTACGGATGTCTGCGTTCCAATTCTTTCTTAATCAATCCCAGTTCTCTCCCAGTCTGACCCTTTACTGAAGTATTTTCCTGTGCACGGCGCATCAAATATGGAATAACATCTTTGATTGGACCAAATGGCAGGTATTTACTAACCGAGCATCCGGCATGTGCCAGGTTAAAAGTAATATTATCACTCATGCCATATAATTGGCTCCAGTGAATATGTGGATGATTGAGTGACAACCCCCTTTTTTGTAGCAGTTCAGTGGCGTATAAGTTACTATACTCATTGTGAGAAGCTACTATTAATCCGATCCGCTCAAGATTAGCTATACAAAACTCAAGGCCTGCATTGTAATCCCTATCGCTGCTCTCTTTATCTTTTTGAATGGGCGAAGCATACCCTTTTTCTTCCGCCCTTCTTCTTTCCTTTTCCATGTAAGCCCCCCGAACTAGTTTGGCACCGAGTACAAAATCCCTCTCCACTGCTGCTGCAAAAGAGTCTTTCAAAAATGGCAATCTATCGTGGCGATAATGTTGAATGGTATTATAAACTACACATCGATTTTTATTGAAGGTATCCATCATTAAAATCGTTAGTGCATCAACCGGATCTTGTATCCAGGTTTCTTCTGCATCTACGAGTACGCCTATTTTTTTAGCTGCCGCTGTTTCACAAATCCTCATCATGCGATGGCGAACTCTATGCCACTCTTCTTTTTCTGCTGCTGTTAATTCATCTACCGATTTTAAAAACCGTTTCATCAATGTGCCTTCGGCAGCATGCATCATGCTATCTAATTTTTCCAATAAAGCAAACCGGGCAAAACCAGTTACTTTAATACTCATAAATGGAATGTTGGGCTGCGTAGCTGCATAATCAATTACCCGGATAAATTCTTCTGTTGAATGATTGAACCCCTGCTCACCATCATCACCTCCTTCCACTCCATAATCCAATACTGCTTTTACATTGTACTCACCCAGCATTTTGGCAACCATTGAAATTTCATTCAAAGTTTCGCCGCCCACAAATTGCTGGAAAATGGTATTGCGGATAATGCCTTTAACGGGTAAGCCAGCTTTGATGGCCCAGGGTGTGAGGCGGGTACCCATTTTTACCAGCCAGGGCTTCCCCATCATAGAAAAAAGAAAACTGGCTTTTTTTAATTGTTTATCCGTTTTATATTCAAATGCAAATTCTGTATTATCAAAAGAAATGACTGGTTCCGTTTGGCTCATATAGCTATAATAAAATAATAGCAAAAATAGCCGAAAGCATTTAAATGAAAGGCAGGAGTTCTTGCTCGTAAAAAGGATTACAAAAACATGTTGATTCAATAATTTCTACCGCTTTGCTATTTTATTATTGCTAATCGCCTTTTGCC
>CAZXMP010000303.1:0-1603 GCA_964641575.1 uncultured Chitinophaga sp.
GGCGGCAGACTGCTGGGCCGCAAACAGATGATAATAGGTCAGCGTTAAAGAGAAGGGTAAAAGAATGAATCATACAACACCCATTCCGACAACTACGGAATGGGTGTTTTTTATTTTATTGAAAATGATTGTTAATTACATGTAATTATTTTTTTATACTTCATAATCGAATAATTGAATTGGAGAAGTTAAAAAAAAATAAATATCTTTCACTTCAGAAACCTCTCCGGTTTCAAAAAATCTTTAACTACTAACAAAAGCTTATGCGTAAATTTTACTTAAAAACACATGCCCGTATATTTAGTACAATGCGGGTTTTCTGTTTACTGGTCTTAGCGACTATAGTGTCTAATATCAGTATTCAGGCACAATGTAATAACACCACCGCCTTTGGTTCAGTAACAGCTCCTACAAGTCCAGGGGTATCTGTTACCATAACTACTTGTGCGTTTGCTGGTGAATATTCAACAATTAATACCGTTCCAGCAGCAACTCCTTTTATCGTAACAGGTACAGGTGGAGCCGGAAACTTTATCACAATCCGTCAGGGAACTCCTGGTGGTACGGTGATAGCTTTTGGAGTTTCTCCATTATCCTGGACTTCTACTGTTGCAGGAACTTATTATGCTCATGTGAATACGAATGCTGCTTGCGGAACTGACGTAAGTTGTCATACCTTGACTATAACTAATAATCTTCCGTTACCTGATCCATGTACAAGTATTTTACCATTAACTTGTCTTACACCAACTACGGCAACCCTTGTAGGTGTAGGTGGTGGTTGGAACCCTGGTTCATGTGGTTTTACTACTCCGGGTGCTGAGCAGGTGTATTCATATACTCCGGCTCTTTCGGGAATGCACACACTTAACGTAACTGCCGCAACTGGGGGTTATGTTGATTATTTCTTTAAAGACGCAACAGGAGGATGTTCTTCTACAGGATGGACATGTATAGGCGATTTTAATGGTGCGGCCACTATTTCATTTGGACCATTAACTGCCGGCACACAATACTATATTTTATTAGATGCAGAAGGAACTGCAAGTCGTACTCACACCTTTAGTATAACTTGTCCTACTCCATGTACTGTTACCTGTCCTGCAAACATCACGGTTTCTAATGAGCCAGGCCAATGTGGTGCGGTTGTAACTTATCCGGATGCAACAACTTCGGGTACTTGTGGAATCCTAACTTATTCAACTCCTTCAGGCAGTTTCTTCCCGAGAGGTACGACAACAGTAACTGTTACTTCTTCAATAGGAGGTGGTACTTGTTCATTTACTGTAACGGTAAATGATACGGAGCCTCCAACCATTACTTGTCCCGGTAATATTTCAGTTAATGCAACAGCAGGTCAGTGTGGTGCGGTTGTTAATTTTGCTGCAGGAACTGCGGCCGATAATTGTCCGGGTGTAACGGTTACGTCTAGCCCAGCTTCAGGTAGTCTATTCCCGGTAGGCACAACAACGGTAACACAAACAGCAACAGATGCATCTGGCAATACTGCTACTTGTACCTTTACTGTTACGGTAGTAGATACTCAGGCACCAGTGATTACTTGTCCTTCAAATATTACGGTAGGTAGTGATGCTGGTCAGTG
>CAZXMP010000304.1:0-1596 GCA_964641575.1 uncultured Chitinophaga sp.
CTGGCAGTACTGGCTAATTGTTTTGCTTTGGCGGTGGCAGCTAATGCTTCGGGTGATGCGGCATAACCCAGATCATTTATGTTAGGCCCATAAGCCAATGCCTGTGCCCAATACAGCATGGCACAATTAGGATCAAACTTTGCAGCTTTTTTAAAAGAAGCCATTGCTTCGATGATGTGAAAACTGTAATACATATTGATGCCCTGGTTAAAATAAAATTGGGCACTGTCATTACTGGTACTGATTTTCCATTGGTAATTACCTGCACCGGGCATTGGAGGAATATCTGTTTCTTCCAGCCATTCTTTTAATTCATCCCAATCAGGACTGCAGCCAATTGTTTTTAATCGTTTGTAATCGGGACTTGCGGCGAGGTAAACTTTTTGGTGGGTAGAATTTTTAATACTGAAGGCGAGTAGTGCTGTAACAAATGCCAGCACAGCCAGTAGTAGTAACCTGGACTTCATGGTTGTTGGTTTAATGCCATGAAAAGGTAGTGAATTTTTTTAAACCATGAGGCACTGAAGACACGGTGATATACAGCGTATTCTCCGTGTTGCTTTGTGTACTCTATGCCTCCGTGGTTAATGTATTTACTTGTTCTCCAACTCCATCATCCGCTCAAATACCTTTTCGTAATCTGTATTTAAGCCAGCTAATTCATCAGCTACTTTTTTTAAAGCCTTTTCTGCATCAATAAATTTCCCCCGGTCTGAATATACTGCCGGATCAATCAACGATGCTTCCAAATCAGTTTTAGTAGCATTCAACTTCGCAATTTGTTCTTCCAATTGCTGAAACTGTTTCTGCACTTTTTGCAATTCCTTTTTCGCATCTTTATCTATCGCCGTATTCACCAACGGCTTTGCAACTACTGGTGCAGCCTTAGCTTGTTCGGCCATTTTATTTGAATCATTCGACTTGCCAGACTTTTGATTCTTTCCTCCCGACTCCCGGCTCCCGGCTCCTGACTCTGCTTTTTTCCTATCGGCTTCCTGCTTCGCCATTCTTTCTTTCCAGGCAACCCACTCTTCATATCCACCTTTAAATTCTTTTATCTCATGATCAACGATCTCCCAAATTTTGTTCGCTGTTTTTGAAACAAAATAACGGTCGTGACTTACAAGAATTATACTTCCTTCATATTTCGTCAATGCATCGATCAGCAGATCGCAGCTATGCATATCTAAGTGGTTCGTAGGTTCATCCAGCATTAAGAAGTTGGCTTTGCTCACAATTACTTTTGCCAGCGCCACTCTTGCTTTTTCACCTCCACTTAATATTTTAATTTTTTTATCGCTATCATCACCGCTAAATAAAAAACAACCTAACAATCCACGAAGTTCCAGTTCATTCATCTGGCTGCCACATTCTTTCATTTCATCTAGAATAGTGTTGTTTACATTTAATGCTTCCAACTGGTGCTGCGCATAAAAACTCTCTTCTACATTATGTCCCCATTTACGTTCGCCTACGCTAAAACTTTCTACCCCTGCGATTATTCTTAATAAAGTTGACTTTCCTTTACCATTTGCACCTATCAAAGCGATCTTGTCGCCACGATCAATTTCTATAGAAGAATTTTCAATAATTACA
>CAZXMP010000305.1:0-1575 GCA_964641575.1 uncultured Chitinophaga sp.
TGCCAAGTCGAATCCTACAAGACCGCGTTTTCGCAAGTCGCCTACAAGCTTGTTGACGTCCGGCCGCCGCATCGAGTGCGCCTGCAGCACCTCAGCCAGCAACTTGGCGTAGGCGGTCGGACCTTCGGAGATCAGCAAGCGCAGCATCAACGCTTCGGAAGCGATCTGATGAGCGCGACTACCGAGACCGTCGTTTTGCTGCTCTAAAGCGGTTTGTCTTCGACCTGAATCGGGGCTGCTGGGGAGCCTGAGACTGTGATTCACTTCCTTTGGGGAGGTGGATCATGGGCAAGCCCTACTCGATGGATCTGCGCGAGCGCATCGTGGCCTATGTGGAGGCGGGTCACTCCTGTCGGGCGGCGGCGCGACTGTTTGGGGTGGGTGCGAGCACGGCGGTGCGGCTGGCCGGACAGCAGCGCCTACAAGGCCATGTCGCGCCCAAGCCGCAGGGCCGAGCGCCCGGCACGGTTGGCAAGCTGGCTGCGCACAGGGCGTTCCTGCTGGAGATCGTCCGGGCCGAGCCGGACATCACGCTCAAGGAACTGGCCGGGGCCTTGGCAGAGGTGCATGGAGTGAGGGTGCAGCTCTCGTCGCTGCACCGCGCTCTCCGGCGGGCCGGCTACTCATATAAAAAAAGGGCTGGTCGCTCAGGAGCGCGGCAGGGCTGAGGTGCAGCGCCGGCGCCAGGACTGGGTCCGCCGACAGCGCTGGATGCGTGAGCTCCCACACCGTCTGGTGTTCTTGGATGAGACGTCCATCAGAACCGGGCTCACACGGTTGCGTGGGCGCTGTCCCAGAGGCGAGCGCCTCTTCGGCTCCACACCCTTTGGTCGCTGGCACAGCCAGACCTTTGTGGCAGGCCTGACCTGCGGCGAGTTGATCGCGCCGTGGATCATTCCTGGCGCAATGGATGGCGACGCCTTCGACACTTATGTCGAGACCCAACTCGCGCCCGTTCTCGTCCCGGGCACTGTGGTGATCCTCGACAACCTCTCGACCCACCGCAGCCCGCGCGCCGCAGCCAGCCTGCGCCAGCGGGGCAGCTGGTTCCTGTTCCTGCCGCCCTACAGCCCTGACCTCAACCCGATCGAGATGGCCTTCGCCAAGCTCAAGGCCCACCTGCGGCGCCTGGAGGCCAGAAGCTTCGAGCGCCTTCTCGAAGCCCTGGGCGGCATCTGCAGTCTGTTCACGTCCGCTGAATGCGAGAACTACTTCCGAGCCGCCGGCTATGCGTCAGATTAAATGAAAACCGCTTTAAGGAATGGCTACGCGCCGAGCGGAATGGCGGCCGAAACCCGAAGCCTGTTCAATGCGGCCGCGAGCGCATCCCGGCAGTTGCTCGCATCAAACGCGTGTTGCGCGACTTGGCCCGGCTGGACGATGTTGAGCTGCGGCGAGTGGTAAGCATCTTCCGACACCCCATCGAACAGGCGCTCCGCGACCTGCACTCGGCCGACGAAGCGGACCCCTGAAGCCCGGCGTGGGCGTGGGCAGTCTGACGTGGGCAGTCCAGAAGCTGGTGTCATTTCGTCCAGAAGCTGGTCGCGCGCCACATCCAGAAGCTGGTGTCATTTC
>CAZXMP010000306.1:0-1536 GCA_964641575.1 uncultured Chitinophaga sp.
TGCAACAGTGATAGTCTTTGCCATCTTGTTGCTGGTAACAACACCTGTTCTGGTCTTTCTTAAATTTCTTGCTTCCATTGTATTCGCTTTATTATGCTTGCTGTTGCTTTAACTTCAATTCCGTTATCAGACGAGCTACATCCCTGCGTAAGCCACGGATGGTCATCGGGTTCTCCAGGGGAGAAATAGTATGAGCAAACTCCAGTTTTTTCAAACGTTGTTTGTCTTCTTCCAGGCGAGCCTTCAGGTCCTGCTCATTCATCCCGTGAATGCTTTTTACAAAATCAGATTTCTTTGACATCGTATTCGATTTATTAAATTATTACGCAGTAACCAGGTCACGACGTACTATGAACTTTGTTTTGATTGGTAACTTACCAGCCGCTAATGCTAAAGAAGCACGGGCAACTTTCTCGTCTACACCGTCGATCTCAAACATGATACGGCCCGGTCTTACTACAGCAGCCCAGAACTCCAGGTTACCTTTACCTTTACCCATCCTTACCTCTGCAGGTTTTGCAGTAATTGGTTTGTCAGGGAAAATGCGAATCCAAACATTACCTTCTCTTTTCATTTCACGGGTTAATGCCTGACGGGCAGCTTCAATCTGACGGTCAGTGATCCAATGACTTTCTAATGCTTTCAAAGCAAATGAACCAAAGGAAATGGTAGTGCCTCTTTTAGCATCGCCTTTCATACGGCCTCTTTGCATTTTCCTATGCTTCGATCTTTTCGGTTGTAACATTGTATAAAATTTCTAGTTACTTGATTCTTGTTTCAAAAATTAGTTTCTTCTTTCTCCACCACGACCACCGCCTCTTCTATCTCCACCGCCGCCTCTTCTGTCATCACGACGATCACCACCACCTCTTCTATCATCTCTACGGTCGCCACCACCTTGTGCACCACCTTCGTTCTTACCACCACCAGCTATGATGTTTGGATTTAAATCTCTCTTAGTAAGAACCTCACCTTTACATATCCATACTTTGATACCAATTTTACCATATACTGTTTGTGCAAACACATTGGCATAATCAATATCCATACGGAATGTATGTAACGGCACACGGCCTTGTTTGAATTCTTCGCTACGGGCAATCTCAGAACCATTCAAACGTCCGCTCAATTTTACTTTAATACCTTCTGCTCCCATACGAAGTGAAGAAGCGATCGCCATTTTAGTAGCTCTCTTAAAGTTGATACGGTTTTCAATTTGCCGTGCAATAGTATCACCAACGATCATTGCATCTAATTCCGGACGACGTATTTCAAGAATGTTGATCTGCACATCATCTTTACCAGTCAATTTCTTCAACTCTTCTTTGATACGATCAACCTCTCCACCACCTTTACCGATAATGATACCAGGCTTAGAAGTGTGAATCGTAATGATCAGCTTACCTAATGTTCTCTCGATAACGATCTTAGAGATACCGCCCTTGTTGATACGGGCATTCAAATAAGTTCTGATCTTATGATCCTCGATTAGTTTGCCGGCATAATCTTTTTTTGTTGCGAACCAGTTAGATTCCC
>CAZXMP010000307.1:0-1500 GCA_964641575.1 uncultured Chitinophaga sp.
AACTGCAGTCCACAGACTTGGTAAGGCAGGTGATACAACAGCATCAAAATTCTGAGCACATTGGGCAGACGATTGGTTAGTAGCAGAAAAAACAATAGCCAACGCCGTAAGAAAAGAGAAGTATATCTTTCTCATAAGCAAAGTTTAGTTAGTTGAAATTTTGGTTGACCTGCAGGCAGGTTTTAGGCATGAAAGTTAGGATTTTTTTTCAGGCGGCCAATTTTTAAGCAGAAAATAATCAGGTTCTTTAAGCGTTAGTATAGCAAATCTCTCAATCGGTATGAAAAGATCCGCCTCCCTTTTTATTTTGCTGCTTATCGCCGCTTCATTTTCTACCTATGGACAAATGATTACCGGTACCTGGAAAGGAAAAATTAACCGGCAAAAAGTAGAAGTAAAGATTATCCAAAATGGAGACAGTCTTACCGGAACATCGTACTACTACGAGTCTGCCAATAATTACCGGCGTTATAGCATTAAGGGTTATTTTGATCAACAAACCAATAGTGCGGTTTGGTGGGATGACCAATTACTGGAAGAAAAATCAGGTCGCTTCAGCATTTCAACCCCCGGAAAAGTTCCCATGCTTTCCAGGGCTGATTTTAATTGCCCCGGTGATGGGAAAATGATGCTGGATGGTAAAGCCGGGAAAAAAGATGATGATGGAAATATTACAGGGGATGTTGATCTTGATAAAACTCCCAGTTCAGTATTTGAAGATGAGTGGGATTTTGTTATTGATAACTATACCAGCGGCACAAACGATCCTGAAATTATTGATAGCATAAAATATATTTCAAAAAAACCAACCGAAACAGACCCGCCAGTTAATACAGTTACAATAACAACTCCTGAGCCGGCTCCAGTAAAAGAAAAAAAGATTCAACCTATTAAAAACCCTGTTCAATCAATTGAGAAACCTAAAGAACAACCTGTTCAAACTACAAAAACTATAAATCCCGTAAAAACACCAAGTATTGAAGAAAAATTTGTCAGCAGAAAAAAAGTATTTATTAAAGAAATTCCTGTTAGCGGCGATTCCATTGAACTTCGTTTTTATGACAATGCTGAAGTAGATGGTGACTCCATTTCTCTTTTTTTAAATGATATTTTGCTATTTCAACATATCCGTCTTACCAGCAAAGCTTATTCCATCAAATTAGCCGTAAGCGATTTAAAAGAAAGTAACGAACTGACGATGGTGGCTGAAAATCTGGGAGCCATTCCTCCTAATACTTCATACATGGTAGCAATAGTTAATAGCCAAAGATTCGATGCATACCTGGCAAGTACAGAAGGAAGCAGTGCGATGATCAGGCTTACAAAAAATAAAGAATAAGCAACCCTTCTCTCTTATTGATTTGTCCTAGTGTTTTTTGAATTTGTTCAAATTATATCTAAATCCATAGGTAATTATTCCATTTATATTACTTAATTCTTCTCTCATAAAAAAAGCCATCCGCTGTTTAGCGGATGGCTTTGTATGATTCATTGTTTTGC
>CAZXMP010000308.1:0-1424 GCA_964641575.1 uncultured Chitinophaga sp.
AGTACATTGTAATAACGGCAATTTGCAAAATAAATTTTAATTGCCTAATTCTGCTTGTAACTTTTAGGGATATTAAACGGGAAACTTAACGTTTCATTAAACTCATATTGCTTGAAATCAAGCTTAATATCTAGTTTTTTCTTTTCAGAAACATGAATGGTACGCTTAGCAGAGAAGTTAACTCCCTTCTTATTTTCATATTCAGTATAGGTAAGGTAGCAGGTTCTATTCCTTAATTCATCCATATCATCCAGCTTGCTACTTTGTACCAATTTACCTGTTTCACCTATTGTAAAAAGGTTTTTGAAAAAACTGCCATTACTCTGGAAAGAGATTCTACCTGGCGATTTACTATATGAAATAATATTTGAATCAAGAAATACCGGGTTGCCGATTATTAAGTCCTGTAGTGAAGATAATGTAAGTGGCAATGCAGTTACTTCCTGCAGATATGACACACTACGGGCTGTGTAAACTTTATTCTGTTTATCAAGCAGTTTTACAGAGTCACGGGTTATCAATGCTCTTAATCCTTCTATACCCAAAATAGCAGTAATTGAAACCCAAATTGCACTGTCTTTATACATTCTGATATGTGCATTGACATCATACTTCTTACCCTCTGCATCTGTATAGTCCAGATCCATTTTAGCAGAGAATGTTGTAAAGTCAATACGATTCTTTATAACCGCCGAATAATTGTCTTTAATAAATGCAATGGAATCTTCTGCCGGATTACCGGGAGGTGGAGTAGCAATAACTACAGTTGTATCAATTTTAGCTATAGCTGTTTGTATTTTCTTGGTGGACCTGCAGGAAGCAAGTGAAGTAATGGATACAACCAGTATTACCAGAGCTCTAAGCATTTAATATTTTTAATTTTTACCCGTATGCCCAAATCCTCCGGCATTTCTATTGGAAGTAGCTATTTCTTCTACCTGAACCCATTTGCATTTTTCTACAGATTGAATTATCATTTGAGCAATTCTATCACCGGGCTGTATGACCTGTTCTTCGTTGGAAAGGTTGATTAATATAATCTTAATTTCTCCTCTATAATCAGCATCTATAGTACCTGGTGTATTAAGACAAGTAATACCCTGTTTTATTGCCAACCCACTTCTTGGACGAATTTGAGCTTCGTATCCTTCAGGAAGTTCAATAAACAACCCTGTAGCTATCAGGAGTCGCTCCATTGGCTGTATCACCTGAGAAGTAGTAAGATTGGCTCTTAAATCCATACCCGAGGAACCAGGTGTGGCATACTCAGGTAAAGAATTAGCAGATTGATTAATTATTTTTACTTCAATATCAGCCATTCAAACAAAGATAAGCAGCATCATAAAGGATTAGCACAAATGCAATAACTTATTAGACATCTAAACGCACCAATAAAACAGATGCATAAGCCATCAAGCCTTCTT
>CAZXMP010000309.1:0-1422 GCA_964641575.1 uncultured Chitinophaga sp.
TACTCAACGTGTGCTGTATTGATAGTGATACCCCTTTCTTTTTCTTCAGGAGCTACATCAATATCATCATATTTTTTAGCTGTCGCCAGGCCTCTTTTAGAAAGAACTTCTGTAATTGCGGCAGTCAATGTGGTCTTACCATGGTCAACGTGACCAATCGTACCAATGTTTACGTGGGGTTTGTCCCTCTTAAAGGTCTCTTTTGACATTGTTATCGGTTTTTAATTGTGTTTTACTAATTGTTGTTTTTATTCAATGAAGCCAGCAGTATTGCTACTATCAGCTTTTGTTGCGTCGCACTCTTCATCGTCCTTTTTTCAACTCAGCAATACTTTCGAAAATTCCTATTGCTACCTGCCTGCCAGCTAGAGCCGTTAGTGAGAATCGAACTCACGACCTCTTCCCTACCAAGGAAGTGCTCTACCACTGAGCTACAACGGCTTTTCACTGCCGTCGCAGGCAGTATTCGAAACTGGAGCGGAAGACCGGGCTCGAACCGGCCACCTGAAGCTTGGAAGGCTACCGCTCTACCAAATGAGCTACTTCCGCTAGTCAATTTGAAGATTTGATAATTTGGCAATTAGCCAATTCAAAAAACCTCCTATTACAAAGAACATCTCATCTCCAAATCACCAAATTGGTTCATCTTCAAATCGGGTTGTGGGCAGAGCTGGATTCGAACCAACGTACTCGTGAGAGAACAGATTTACAGTCTGTCGCCTTTAGCCACTCGGCCATCTGCCCCCAATTAATCCGACGCTACCGTCTGATTATTGAGCCGAAAACTGGAGTCGAACCAGCGACCTACTGATTACAAATCAGTTGCTCTACCAACTGAGCTATTTCGGCTTGTTTAAATGCAATAAAGAACTACCCCCATTTTTGGGAAGGCAAAGGTAAGGGAATTTAATAATTGGAAAAATTTTGGAGGAGGAATTTTTTGTTTGTTTTCAACTACTTGTGAATAATTGAGTGAAAATAATTGAATGTGTCAAAAAATTGGTTTGCTAAACATTCGATATCCCTGTGACTGGCAGCAGATTTTGGCTTTAGTTATCAAAATTTTTCCAATGCCTTTTGCTATACTGGTTTGCCAATAAAGATTTTGCTTTTTGCAAATGGTGAATAGAATTACAGAACGATGAATGGTGGCTCTCACATATTCTTCCACTGGAAGAGTATGTTGCGAACAATCCGCCAGAGGTAGATGCAGGGAAGATGATAGTAGCAATGCAGTGGGAAACATAAAAAAGACCCCACCGAAGTGAGGTCTGTAATTTTTTAAGCTGCTTGTTTTTCTTTATTTCTTTTGATTTGAGTTACCATCGAGTCGAATGCATTATCAAACGACTCTTCAAATGATTTACTAGTTGATTTTACAAAAAAATTGTGTCTCGGCACATGCACCCTGATCTCAGCAAT
>CAZXMP010000310.1:0-1398 GCA_964641575.1 uncultured Chitinophaga sp.
GCGATCGAACTCAATCACTACAAATTGTGCAGTTTCATCAGCAGCAATGCTCTTACCATCTTCTTTTGCAAGGTGACGGTTAGGTGCAAAACCTTCTAAACCGTAAGGTAACTGGATAGTGGCGCCTTTATCATCTCTGCGGCTAACAGTTCCTTCATGCAATGTACCTACAGCGAAAGTATCCTGTAGTGTGTTCCAGGGATCTTCTTCCAGTTGTTTGTGGCCTAATTGCAATTTGCGGTTTTCTTTATCTATACCCAGTATAGCAACATCAATTGTTGCACCTACTTTAGTGTACTCACTTGGGTGATTGAAACGCTTCAACCAGCTTAAGTCGCTGATGTGGATCATTCCACCGATACCAGCAGCTAATTCAACAAACACTCCATAGTTAGTGATGTTCTTCACCAATCCACTGTGCTTGCTGCCTTCAGCAAACTTAGTTTCGATATCATTCCATGGGTCTGCAGAAAGTTGTTTGATAGACAAGCTCATCTTACGACTTGCTTTATCCAATGTTACAACCTTAGCTTCATGCTCGTCACCCAACTTAAAGAATTCTTTAGCGTTGATTGGCGTATTAGCCCATGTAATTTCTGAAACGTGTACAAGACCTTCAACTCCTGGTTGAATTTCAAGGAATGCACCGTAATCTTCAATGTTTACTACTTTACCTTTTACAACATTTCCTTCAACAATATTTTCTTCCAATACATCCCAAGGATGAGGAGTCAATTGTTTTAAGCCAAGGCTGATACGTTTTTTCTCATCATCAAAATCAAGTACAACCACATTGATCTTCTGATCCAATTTCAATACTTCAGTTGGGTGAGAAATACGACCCCATGAAATATCGGTGATATAAAGCAATCCATCTAAGCCACCCAGATCCATGAAAGCACCGAAGTCTGTAATGTTCTTTACAGTTCCTTCCAATACTTGTCCTTTCTCCAGTTTGCTCATGATCTCTGCTCTTTGAGCTTCGATATCGCTTTCGATAAGAGCTTTGTGAGATACAACAGCATTCTTAATAGTCTCGTTGATCTTAACTACTTTAAATTCCATTGTTTTACCTACAAACTGATCGTAATCAGTAACAGGCTTCACATCAATTTGAGATCCTGGTAAGAATGTTTCCATACCAAACACATCTACAATCAATCCACCTTTGGTTTTGCTGGTAACAGTTCCTGTTACTACTTCACCAGTTTTGTGAACTTCCACAATTCTTTCCCATGCACGGTAAATAAGAGCAGACTTGCGGCTTAAGTGAAGATTACCAGAACGGTCTTCTTTTTCTACCACCATTACTTCTACTTCATCACCTACAGCCAATCCTGGCAAATCACGGAATTCATTTAAAGAAACCAAACCATCACTCTTAAATCCAATGTTTAC
>CAZXMP010000311.1:0-1393 GCA_964641575.1 uncultured Chitinophaga sp.
TCATCTTTAGGAAAACCTTTCCCAATCAGGAAATCAATAAGAGTATCCTGTCCAACGTTAAATTCTTTTGCCGCTGCTAATAATCTTGGAAGTTTTAATTCTGCCATTCAGGTTTTTTAATTGTCAATAGTGAATTGTCAATGGTGAATTGTGTTATAGATCTATTGACCACTCGCTACTCACCATTCACCATTTTATTCTTTTTCAAACTCTTCTTTCAATATTCTTCTTATGTCTGCAATTGTTTCTTTCTCCAAGTCCGTTCTTCTTTCTAATTCTTCCGGAGTGAGGTTTAATACACTACGACCGGTATCACAACCCACTCTTTTCAATTCATCAATAATCCAGGTTTCGATCTCATCACTAAATTCTTCCAAATCAATATCAAATTCTTCTTCCTCATCTCCTTCCTTATCACGATAAACATCCAGTTCATAACCCGTCAATTCACAGGCCAATTTAATATTAACACCTCTGCGTCCGATTGCAAGGGAAACCTGGTCTGGTTTAAGGTACACATTTGCATGTTTGGCTTCGTTATCCAATTCCATGCTGGTGATTTTTGCAGGTGTCAACGAACGCTGTATTAATAACTGGATATTGCTGGTCCAATTTATTACGTCTATATTTTCGTTCTTTAATTCTCTTACAATACCATGGATACGGCTACCTTTCATACCTACACAAGCTCCTACCGGGTCAATACGATCGTCGTAAGATTCAACTGCTACTTTTGCTCTTTCTCCCGGATCTCTTACAATCTTTTTAATAACAATCAATCCGTCAAAAATTTCCGGAACTTCTATTTCCAAAAGCTTCGCTAAAAACTCTGGTGAAGTTCGGGAAAGAATAATAACCGGACTATTATTCTTCATGTCAACTTTTTTCACCACCGCACGGGTAGTTTCGCCTTTTTTAAAGTAATCCTGCGGGATTTGCTCACTTTTTGGCAATATCAATTCGTTACCTTCTTCATCCAGCAACAAAATCTCTTTTTTCCATACCTGGTAAACTTCAGCACTGATGATGTCGCCGATTCTATCGCCATATTTCTTTGCAAGAACATTTTTCTTTAAATCGCTGATACGACTGGCCAGGGTTTGCTTGGCAGCCAAAATTGCCCTACGACCAAAGTCATATAAGTCGATTGGCTCGTATAATTCTTCACCCACCTCAAAATCCGGTTCTATTTTTACTGCATCGGAGTACGCCACCTGCGCCAGTGGATCTTCTACCTGCCCATCTTCTACGATCATTCTGCGCCGGATAATTTCTAAGTCGCCCTTTTCGGCGTTCACTATCACATCAAAATTATCATCACTGGTGTACTTTTTACGTAACAAGGTTTTAAAGACATCTTCTACCACTTTCATCATAGTAGGGCGGTCAATAT
>CAZXMP010000312.1:0-1382 GCA_964641575.1 uncultured Chitinophaga sp.
TCTTAGTAAAAATCGTTGCATGATTAATTGTTCTGGTAGTCTTCCCTACTTTCGGGACTTAATTAATTTGTTATCTGCGATTTATAAATAAGCCGCCTTTTGGATCAGGCGGCAAAATAACGGTAAATATTTGAAGTCTTTGTTAAAGAAAATGGCAAATAGGTCAAAAAAAGCAAATGCATCTAAATTCCCGGCAACCGCTTTTTAGGAAACAACCTGATTCTCTAGTAATTGGTCGCCGGTTTTGCCAAATCTCCGTTCTCTTCCCTGGTAATCTAAAATAGCTTCGTACAGGTTTTCCTTTCTAAAATCCGGCCAGCGAACATTGGTAAAATAAAGCTCGGCATAAGCTAACTGGTACAATAAGAAGTTACTGATTCGGTATTCTCCACTGGTTCTTATCATTAACTCCGGGTCGGGGAAGCCTCTTGTACTAAAAAACCTTTGTAATGTGTACTGATCTATTGCTTATACGGCTAATTTTCCCTGTTTTACTTCGTAAGCAATGTTTTTAACAGCATTTAGCAATTCCCAGCGGCCACTATAGCTTAATGCCATTACCAGATTTAGCCCAGTATTATTTTTTGTGATAGCCAAAGCCTCATCCAGTTCATTTTTGGCATAGGCGGGCAGCATACTCATATTACCAATTACATGGAGGCGGATATTATTTTTATTAAGGCTTTCTACCTCTTTCCGTATAGTGCTGACTAATAATTCCATCAATCCAACTACTTCATACTCAGGCCTATCCCAGTTTTCGGTAGAAAAAGCATAGAGTGTAAGGTATTCAATGCCAAGCTCTGCGGAACCTTCTACAATATTTCGTACACTTTCCACCCCATGAAAATGGCCAAAAAGACGGTCCTCCCCTTTTTCTTTAGCCCAGCGGCCATTCCCATCCATTATAATAGCGATATGCCGGGGAAGATGTTCTTTATTTATTTTATCTAAAAGTTCTTGCATATTGATGCCGCTGTATTGAGGGGCACAAAGGTATAAAAAACAAACCCCGAAGCAATGGTTTCTTCAACCATATGCTCCGGGATAATTATGTTATGTAAGGTGAGTTAGAATCTTCCCCAAACTGCTACTCTCGATTTTCCTCTTACAAAACCTTTTGTTTCGTACCAGAATTCAATTTTACTAAGATGGCGCAAGCCACCAGTAAGATCTATAACCCGGCTTTCACTTCCTTGAGTAAACCGGTTTCGAAGTTCAACATCCTGAACACCCCCATTATCAAAATGTATTTTCATCGAATACATTTTTAGTGGGCCGTCTGTTACTTTCAATTTTATCTGGCGAACATCGTCTTTCCAGTTTCCAAAATGAATAACATCATGGTCAACTCCAAAGCCAACATTTTTGTCGCCGAGAAA
>CAZXMP010000313.1:0-1351 GCA_964641575.1 uncultured Chitinophaga sp.
ACATCTCCTTCTTTTTTGCTTCATCAAGACCTAACGAATCGGCAATCTTCATTCCCATTTCCTGGAAACCTTGTACATCCTGTACTTTTCCTTCTGCATCAACTTTCATTACAAACTGCTGCCCTTTTATTGCTCCCAGTAAGCGATTCACCATTGCCAATGGATTGTCAGCAGCTGAAGTGTCACTACCGCCAACAAAAGGCTTTTCGGTATCTACTTCTATTTGCATACCCATTACTCCCATATTCATTTTAAATCGGTCAAAAGTAGTTTTAATAGTTTTTAAAGCTCCATCATCTTCTGTTACCAGCATTGAATAATAAGTTGACATATCTATTTGTTGCTTTGCTCCCATAACCTCCTGGTCGAGGTTCATGATCATTTCATAGTCATAGCCTCGGCCTTTTTCAAAATTGAACTTCATCATTTTTGATGTAGTAGCAGACTTTGTTGACTGACATGATTGAATTCCCATAACAGCAGCAAGGCTGATGATAAGCGTAGCTATGACAAGTATCTTTTTCATTTAATTCTTATTATTAGACTGCAAATTATATTATTAAAGGCAGAAGCAAACTCATGGAATCTGTATTTTCGCAGTTAAACAAATATTTATCAGTTCAGCCCGACACATATTTACACTTTTTAAGAAAGACTTGTTGCTGGAAGTGAGACAGCAATATAGTTTCTACGGCATTATATTATATATAGGTGCTACTATTTTTGTATTGTACATGGCAATTGATGAGCCAGAAGCAAAAGTTTGGAATGGGCTGTTCTGGGTAATCCAATTATTTATCTGTATCAATGCCGTTGCCAAAAGTTTTCTGCAGGAAAGTAAGGGGAGGATGCTTTATTTCTACTCCATAGCCAGTCCCGGCGATTTTGTACTCGCTAAACTGCTATTCAATACTGTGCTGATGCTGGCCATGAGTTTGCTGAGTTTGTTTTTATTCAGTCTTTTTCTGGGCAACCCAATGCAAAAAATCTGGCAATTTACAGGTCTTGTTTTGCTAGGGGGCTGGAGCTTAAGTCTTGTCTTTACCTTTTTAGCTGCTATTGCTGCAAAAGCCCAGCAAAATGCCGCAATTATGGCCGTTTTAGGCTTTCCGATAATAATTCCTCAACTCCTGTTATTAATGCGGTTATCAAATGCTGCCTTTGCGCCGTTGCTTACCATTCCAATTTCAACGGTACTTTTACTCGTTGCGTTAGATGCGATGGTAATATTATTGGCTGTTATATTATTCCCTTATCTCTGGAAAGATTAGAAAAGTTTGAACATTCTTCGTTGAATATTGAATTGATTCCAAGTTTAGTTAATTAAGCTATAACATCTTTAAATACAGCG
>CAZXMP010000314.1:0-1230 GCA_964641575.1 uncultured Chitinophaga sp.
GGGCTTGGTGATTCCCTTGCCTGGTCGGGGAGGGAGGAGCCGATGGTCGTGGCATTGCCGATCCGGACGGATCTGAGCGCGGCGGAGCTGCGGGTGTTGGCGCGACGGGAGAAGGACCCGCGGGCGGCGTCGCGGATGCATGCGATCGCCCATGCGCTGGAGGGGAAGAGCCGTGCGGAGGCGGCGCGGCTTTCTGGTATGGAGCGGCAGGCGCTGCACGACGCGGTGGTGCGCTACAATGCGGAGGGCCTGGCCGGGCTCCACGACCGCCCCAAGGGTCATCGCCGGCCAGTGCTGGACGAGGCGGAGGGCGTGGCGCTCAAGCAGCTCGTGCTCGCTGGCCCCGACCTCGCCCGCGATGGCCGCACGGAGTGGACGCTGCCCTCTTTGGCCGAGGAGATCGCGCGTCTCTGGGGCAAGCGGCTGCATCCGGCCAGCCTGTCGCGGGTGCTGAGGCGCCTCGGGCTGTCCAAGCAGAAGACCCGGCCGCGTCATCCGCAGGCCAACGCCAAGGCGCAGCAGGCATTCAAGAAGGGGGCCTTGCCGAGGCCATGGCGGCGGCCCAAAAGGCCCACCCTGGTAAGCGCATCGAGCTGTGGTTCGAGGACGAGGCCCGCGTGGGCCAGAAGGGGCGCACCACCTACCGCTGGTGGCTTCGGGGCGAGCGCCCGCCGGGGCTCTGCGACAAGCGTTTTGCCTCCGCCTACCTCTTCGCCGCCGTCGAGCCCGCCACTGGGGCCGAGGTGGCGCTCGTCCTGCCCACCGTCTCGACCGCCGCGATGAGCCGCTTCCTCGCGGAGCTGTCTGCCCATCTCGCCCCAGACGCTCACGCCGTGCTCGTGCTCGACCAGGCCGGCCGGCACGGCGCCCGCGCCCTGGTCGTGCCCGACACCATCACCCTGGTGCCGCTGCCGCCCTACAGCCCCGAGCTCAACCCCGTGGAGCGGCTGTGGCTTTACCTGCGCGAGCGGTATCTCTCGCACCGTTTGCTCGACGACCATGACGCCGTCGTCGACGCCCGCTGCCACGCCTGGAGGGCTCTGACCCAGGAGCCCGGCCGCATCCAGTCCCTCACCAGCTACCCCTGGCTGCCATGCCTGAGTTCATAAGCTGGCCGGTATTACGCCGGAGTTCTCCGCGCGGGCGGTGATCGGGCCCGCCAAGCAGGGACGGCTGATGGCCGCGGGGTGGATCGACGGCCGCGCCATCGCCGTCGCCTTCGCTCCCCTC
>CAZXMP010000315.1:0-1218 GCA_964641575.1 uncultured Chitinophaga sp.
CCCATGCTCTGGTAATACGAGCCTGGCGACGGCTAAGATTAAGATGACCATCTCTGTCTTCTTTCTCAACGATCATTACTTCCACTTCATCACCAACAGCCAAATTTTGCAAGTCACGGAATTCATTCAACGAAATCAATCCATCACTTTTAAATCCGATGTTCAATACCACGTCGGTTTTTGTTAAACCAACAACAGTACCTGTCATCATTTGTCCGTCGTTCAATTGTACGAAAGTGTTGTCGTACACAGAATCGTACTTCTCTTTTTCTTCTTTAGTGTAAGAAGTAACGTTTCTTTTGTCAACGCTCCAGTCAAAATCATCGTGAGCCGTTGGCGCAGGATAGTTTGGTGTCGCTGTAGTTGCCTCTGCTGTATCAGCAGTTGCCCCTTCCTGTACGTCAGCGTTTAGGTTTTTGTTAATAATGTTTTCAAACATTTTATTTGTCCCGAAGGGTTTAAATATTTCGGGAGTGCAAAGATAGGCTATAGTTTGGGGTTTTTGGTTTGTAGTTGGTGGTTTTTTAGAGATTAAATAGTCTTATTAATAGCATGATTTTTAATGTTTTATAGAAATAAATACTGCCATTTAACCAGCTAATTACTACTATCAGCCCAGTTGCGTCGCACACTTGTACTTTCAGTCCGCTACTCGGCATTTTTCAGATTGCTAAATGAACTCTTACATTTCTTATTAATCGAGTTGTTTCTTCAATTGAACATATGCCCATCCGGTAAAGGGGAGCAAAGCAATAAGTAAAAAACTCATCCAACTGCAGGTAATAAAATAGCAGGTTAAACTTAATAGCAGCATATAAAAGGGATATAGAAAAACTAACAACGCAATGATCACCGAATCATAATGGTCATTATGTTTTGTTTTTTTAATTACATATTGACGAATTGGTAAATAGAAAGGAGCATTCAACAGCAATCCAATTAAAGCAGGAATGGCAAGCAAAACTTTTGCAATAGGATTAATTTTTACAAAAAGCTTTTGCTTCTTCTTGTCTTCATCAGAAGCTGGAATTTCAAAAACCAATTGCTCTAACTCACTTTTAAGTTTGTCATTAAAAACAAGATGCCTTTTCCCATCTGTATCATGCAATAAAACTTCTTCTTTGGATATAATACTTCCAAAATTCAGAAAAATATTTTTTCCGAATTTTCTAAACGAACTATAATTAATTCCCACCGGTAATACTTTTACATCAATTC
>CAZXMP010000316.1:0-1165 GCA_964641575.1 uncultured Chitinophaga sp.
GGTGAAAGGTTATAAATGCATTTTTGTTACTACCGATAAACAATCCAAAGAGAAAGCTGATATTTTAAAAGCGGTTGGTGCAGAAGTGATTGTTTGCCCAACAAATGTATTGCCGGAAGATCCCCGTAGTTATTATAGTGTGGCCGCAAGATTGGCAAAGGAAGTGCCCAACTCCTACCACATGAATCAATATGATAATCTGGCAAACCGATTAGCTCATTATGAAACAACCGGTCCTGAAATATGGAATCAAACCGATGGGAAAATAACTCATTTAGTTTGTACAGCAGGAACGGGTGGTACAGTTACTGGTGTTGCACAATATTTAAAAGAAAAAAATCCGACTATCCAAATTTGGGCAATTGATGTGTATGGTTCATTGCTCACCAAATATTTTCGTACTGGTGAAATTGATATGAATGAAGTACATCCTTATATCAGCGAAGGCTTTGGCGAAGACTTTGTGCCCAAGAATTATGATATGAGTGTGATAGATCATTTTGAACAGGTAACGGATAAAGATGGTGCTGTGATGGCAAGAAAACTGGCAAAAGAAGAAGGCCTGTTCTGCGGCTATAGTGCAGGTAGTTGTATACAAGGATTGATGCAATTAAAAAGCAAACTGAAAAAAGATGATGTAGTGGTTTGTATTTTTCATGACCATGGCAGCCGCTATGTTGGAAAAATTTATAATGATCAGTGGATGATCGAAAGAGGTTTCCTGGATGTAAAAACTTTCCGTGATGTAGTGAGTGCAAGAGGAACCAAACGTTTGATAACAGTAGAACCAACACAAACTGTATTAGAAGCAGTAGAGCTAATGAAGAAATATGATATTGAACAAATACCTGTATTGAATGGTGATGGTCCACTTGGCGCTATCAGTGAAAGCGGTTTGTTTCAAAAAATATTCAACAATCCAGAGATAAAACATTCTACAGTGCAGGATGTATTGGAACCATCTTTCCCGGTTGTGGCTTATGATACACCGGTAGAAAAGCTAAGCCACCTTATTAATAGAGAAAATGGTGCTGTACTGGCAAAAGATGAAGCCGGCAATTATCACATAGTGACGAAATACGATGTCATACAATCTCTCGGGAATTAGTACACAATAACGCATTTATTAACTAAAACAGGCTCCGGTATCGATATCGGAGCCTGT
>CAZXMP010000317.1:0-1159 GCA_964641575.1 uncultured Chitinophaga sp.
ATTCTTCCGTAACAATCGGAGAGAGTTCAATCACCATTTTTTCCCTGTCGCTGTATCGTTGAATGAGTGAAATGCAGGTAAGGGCTGCTTTCTGTTCGCAATAAGCATGGTCGGTCAATATATCTTCCAGCGATATTTCTGCAAGGCTAACCCAACGGGGATCGGTTGGTAATTTAAGTCCGAGTATGTTTTTGGTGTCTTGGGATAATTCCATTGGGTTGCAATATTACTACCAAAATAAAAATCCGCCCCGATTTAAATCAGAACGGATTTTACTATTATGAAATTGTAATTTACTTCTGGCATATAGTGTAATAAAATCCAACGTTGAATCTGTTGCCTAATGTTCCTGCATCTAATCCAAATGAAGAAGATTTGTTCTTTACATTAGAACCAATTTGTTCAGATGTATTATGACTGTATCCCAAAAAGCCAAAAGACCCTATTGTGGTAAACCTCTTGCTGATGGCATATCCGAATCCGGCGTTAATATTTGCGTCAAAATTGAATGTTTTTGATTCAGATGTAAAGTTCCCTTCTTCGTACTTGCTTTTACCCGGTGCTGCAGATATATTAACTCCCACAAAAGGTTTAAAAGCTTCTTTGCCAAAAAAATAACGGCTGTACAAAGTGGCACCATAGCTACTATTTCTATTGATTCCCGGGGTAGGTGTGTCCTGATCGTCAAATTTAGAACCAGTCAAAGTTAAGCCGAGCCCTACTTGAAGATTTTCAGTTAAGAAAGTGCCGATTTCAGGCGAAAATGACCAGGAAGTACTTTTTCCTTCTTTGTAGTGGTGTTACCGGCTTCTCTCTTACTTTGCGTACTCGAAAGCCCCGCATTTCCACCTAGATACCAGGAGCCTTTTTGAGCTGTTGCTGAAATAGATACCAAAGCAAATGTGGAGAGCAGGATTGTTTTTGTTTTCATACTGTTTGTTTTGTTTAATCAATTGATTTAGTGGTACAAAACAAGCAATATCCGGAGAATGGATTTTCGAGAATTTTGTTAAAGTAGACTTGCCAATTTCTAAGATTTATACCTTACCTTTGCCGCCGCAATAAGTGGATGAATAAAAAGATGAAATTCTAAAAAAATTAAAAGATGCCTTTAACTAAAGAAAAAAAAGCTACAGTTTTAACTGCCTATGCCGGTTCT
>CAZXMP010000318.1:0-1141 GCA_964641575.1 uncultured Chitinophaga sp.
GCATCATGATGCTCCACATGTGCTGCTCCGGATTGTACATTTATTGCTTCGCTCATATTCTTTTGTTTCGCCTCCGTTCCGTGAAAGGAGGATTTCAAATTCTTTTATTTATTCTATTACCGTTATAGGCATTATTTATTTTCCGTCCATTACCGCTGCAACTGGTGCTTTCGCTGCTGTATCTGTCTTTGCTTTTGGATCTTTATCAGGGTTCGCTACCAAATACTGTGGTTTCTTTTGTGCCATCCATGCATCAAACTCTTCTTGTGTTTCTACAATAATAACACCTCTCATACTCCAGTGACCCTGTCCGCACATCTGGTCGCAAGAAATTTCATAAGCAAAATTTGGTTTGCCTGTTTTCTCAATCATTTCTTTAGTTGTAAATCGGGGAGTAAACCACATGGTTGTTGGAGTACCCGGTACTGCGTCCATTTTCATTCTAAAATGAGCAAGGCCCACATCATGTATTACATCTTTTGCACCGATCACTAATTTCACTGGTTTGTTTACCACCAAGTGCATTTCCTGTTCCATAAACACATCATCATGGTTGGCTTCGTCTTCCCAAAGCTGACCTGCAGGATTGTTATTGGCAGGATCTACTTTTTTGAAATACTTTTTACCCAATATTCCATCTTTTCCCGGATAGCGAAACTCCCAACCAAACTGTTTGCCTACCACTTCCACCACCATAGAATTTTTTGGAGCATCACCAGTTATTTTAAACCAATAAAACAATCCAAATCCAACCAGTATGGTTAATGTAATAGCAGGTATTACGGTCCAGATCAATTCCAATTTATTATTGTGTGGATAGTAAAATGCCTTTCGTTTATCAGATTCCTGGTATTTGTAAGAGAACCAGAATAATGCTACTTGTGTAATAACGAATACAATACCTGTCAGAGCAATGGTGATATAAAGCATTCTGTCAATCAATATTCCATGATCAGATGCCGGCTCTCCTAATATTTTTCCTTTCAGTTGCTCGTTGCAATAGTACACACCAATCAAACCAATGATCAGAAATGCCAGAAGCATAAAAGCATTCACCTTATTGGTTTGCTTTCTGGCTCTTTCTTCACCACGTAATACGGCCACATATTCGCTGGCTTTGGCAATCTGAAACGTTATCAGA
>CAZXMP010000319.1:0-1109 GCA_964641575.1 uncultured Chitinophaga sp.
AAAAGGGTGACTGGTTCCAGCTTTTCCAGATCGGCTTTGGCGGGATTCCGGGGCGGCCATTGGGCGATGGACCCGATGGGCATTCGCTGTGGCCGGGCTTCACCAATGTTCCCAACGAATTTCTCGAGCGTTACTTCCCGCTGATGATCGAACGCTACGAGACCGAACCCGACAGCGGAGGTGCGGGACTGCATCGTGGCGGCAACGGCATCCACATGACTTATCGCTTCCTCGCGAGCGGGACTATTTCGATCCATGATGATCGCTGGTTTGTGCCTCCTTGGGGCGTCAATGGCGGAGAACCCGGGATGCGTGCGCGCAAGATTTTAGAGAAAGCCGACGGGACCCAAAGCATCGTCGGCAACAAGGTTGAGGATGTCCATGTCGACGAGGGTGACCAGTTGCACTTCATCACTTGGGGCGGTGGCGGGTGGGGCGACCCATTGGCGCGCGACCCCGCGCTAGTCGCCAAGGAGATACTGCAAGGTCTGGTAACGCCCGAAGGGGCCAAGGCCTACGGCGTCGTCGCCAATGACAATGGCGTGGTCGATACGGCTGCCACCGAAGCCTTGCGTGCATCCATCCTCGCCTCGCGCGGCGAATTGCCGCTGTTCAACTACGGCCCCGGCATCGACGCCCTGCGATCACAGTGCAAAGCCGAAACCGGCCTGCCCGCACCTATCCAGCCAGTCTGGGCAATAGTCGAAGCGGCGGAGTAAGCGCGTGGAAAATACAGGTGCATTGCAAGGCATAAAGGTTGTCGAACTGGGGCAACTCATCGCCGGTCCGTTTTGTGGTCAGTTGCTCGGTGATATGGGCGCCGACATCATCAAGGTAGAGCCGCCGGGTGAAGGTGATCCGATGCGCATCTGGGGCCAGGGCGATGAAAAGGTTCAGTGGGAAATTATTGCCCGCAACAAGCGTTCAGTCTCTGCAAATTTGCGCATCGCCGAAGGACAGGACCTAGTTCGCAGGCTGATTGCGAAAGCCGATATCCTGATCGAGAATTTCAAGCCCGGCACGATGGAGAAATGGGGGCTTGGCCCTGATCGGCTCCACGCTGAAAACCCCGGCCTGATTATCGCACGGATGTCGGGTTATGGCCAGAC
>CAZXMP010000320.1:0-1097 GCA_964641575.1 uncultured Chitinophaga sp.
CCTCGCCAGCAGCACCACTTATTTTTCCTGACATTCTGAATATCCAGCCAACCTACGGAGCCAGGTATTTTGTCGCGTGACGTCCGTGGCCTGCGAGCCACCTGAACTGACGCCTGGAACCCAGAGACCCCATTCTTGTTACCGACTTTCGGGATTCTACCCATATGTCTCGAGCGGCCACAAACGCGATCCCAAAATTGTTGCAGTTGGCCCAGCGGAATAACCTCCTGTTCGCGTTTGCCCGTCAGCAAAGCAACGGCGATAATTGGCGATCTTGATCCAAGTGCCGACTGATCCGATGCGCCGCCAAATCGGTGAATATTACACTTTTCGATTTTCGTAAATTTTAGTTTGACGAAACGCCCTCATGCATTTATCAATAGTATATAGATTTAGGATCTCGAAGAAGGTTTAAGGGAGGACGTTATGGCAAAATTGCATTGGACTACTGTATCTGGAATCGGCTTGGCAGCTGCGCTCGTAGCGGCGGTGCCGGACGTCGCCCTGGCCCAATCCGCCCCTGCAGAAGAAGCTGCAGATGACACCTCTTCGGGCGATATCATCGTCACTGCGCGCCGTAAGGAAGAACGGTTGCAGGATGTTCCGGTTGCCGTAACCGCGTTGACTGGTGAAAACCTCGAAAACTACAAGGTCACGACCGTCGGCGACATCGCCTCGTTTGTTCCCAGCATGGTCGTGGGCCGTCAGGTCACCGGCGGTTCGGCCAGCATCTTCTTGCGTGGCGTCGGTTCGAGCTCGCTCAGCGCCGGTTTCGACCAGTCGGTTTCGTTCAACATCGACGGCCTGGCAATGAGCCGCGGCCGCGAAATCGCTTTCGCGCAATATGACGTCGCATCGGTCGAAGTGCTGAAGGGCCCTCAGGCGCTCTATTTCGGCCGCAACACGACAGGCGGCCTGATCTCTATCCGGACCAACAATCCGGGCAACGATCTGGAGGTTAAAGGCAAGCTCGGCTACGGCTTTGAAGCCCATGAAAAATATGCCGAAGCGGTTGTTTCTGGCCCCATCACAGACACGTTCGGCGCGCGCCTTGCCCTGCGCTGGAACGACTCGCGTGGATCGCTGATCAACTCGGG
>CAZXMP010000321.1:0-1091 GCA_964641575.1 uncultured Chitinophaga sp.
GCGTCCGCTGTCCGGTGACCACATCGGTCGTCTCGATCGCGTCGCCGACCGCGAAGATGTCCGGGTCGGAGGTCCGGAGCCGGTCGTCCACCCGGATTCCGCCGCGGGGGCCGGTCTCCAGCCCCGCCTCCACCGCCAGCCGGTTTTCGGGCCGCACCCCGACGCCGAGCACGACCAGTTGGGCCGCCAGCGACTCGCCCGACTTCAGTTTCACCGACAGACTATCGGCGGCCGTGATAATGCCCTCCGTGGTGTTGCCGAGGACGAGACGCACGCCCTTTTCCCGCAACCGGGCGGCGAGCGGAGTCGTCATCTCCGGGTCGAACGGCGTGAGGATCTGCGGGTTCCGCTCCACGACCGTCGTGTCGATGCCGCGGTGGACGAAGTTCTCGGCCAGTTCCAGCCCGATGAACCCGCCCCCGACGATCACCGCCCGCCGGACGCCCGCGTCCACCGCCGCCTTGATCCGGTCGGTGTCGTCGAGGGTGCGGAGGGTGAACACGTTCGGCAGGTCGATGCCGGGGATGTCCGGCCGCAAGGGGGCGGCACCGGGGGCCAGGATGAGCTTGTCGTACCGCTCGACGTACTCCCGCCCGGTCGCGAGGTCGCGGACGGTGACGGTCTTCGCCGCCCGGTCGATCTTCTCGACCGACGAGCGGGTCCGCACGTCGAGCCGGAACCGCTCGCGGAGGAGCTTCGGGGTGACGACGAGGAGCTTGGTGCGGTCGGGGATGACCCCGCCGACGTGGTACGGGAGGCCGCAGTTGGCATACGACACGTCCGGCCCGCGTTCGATCAGGACGATCTCGGCGTCCTCGGCCAACCGGCGTGCGCGGGCCGCGGCCGACGCCCCGCCCGCCACCCCGCCGACGATGATGAGTCTCACGATTTCGGTTCCTCCCGCCCGGTTCACGTCGGCGACTTACAAGACGTCGGCGGGGGCCAACCGGCACCCCGCCTCACAATCTCCGAGTTCGATCTGGACCGTCGCGTGGGCGATCCCGAAGCGGTGGGCGAGATCCTCGGCGAGTCGGACGAGGAACGCGTCGCCGGGGTGCCCGTGCGGGGTGACCATGTGCACGGTCAACGCG
>CAZXMP010000322.1:0-1086 GCA_964641575.1 uncultured Chitinophaga sp.
TAAACGTGGCTGTTGTTCCGGCACATACTGTTCTGTTCACCGGCTGTGCTGTTATCGTTGGTAGTAACGCATCTGTTATTGTTACCGTAAATGAACAGCTCGTACTATTGCCGGCTGCATCTCTTACTGTATACGTTACCGTGGTTACTCCAAGATTAAAGGCTCTTGAACCTACGGTATTAATGCCCGTGGCTGGTGAACTTGCTACCGTGGCTCCCGTTAAGGCCCAGGTCTGTACTGTTACTGCACAATTATCAGACGATGTCGGTGTGTTTGGTGCAAACGTCGCTGTACATACTCCCACATCTGTTGTTCTTGTTACGTTCGCAGGACAGGTAATCGCTGGTGCCTGGGTATCATTTACTGTTACCGTAAATGAACAACTTGCTGTATTCCCTGCCGCATCTGTTGCCGTGGAGGTTACCGTAGTTGTCCCTACAGGGAACACACTGCCACTCGCTGGTACCGATACTACCGGTACTGAACCGGATACTGACGCATTTAAGATGATATGAACATTCGGGAAGCCTACCGAAGCAAACGTTCCAGGACTGGTTAAGCCACAGGCTGTTGCTGATATATAACTTGGTGCTGACTGACCCGCTGAGTTAGTTCCTATAAAGAACGAATGACCCGCTGCCTGTCCGTCTGGTGTATTTACTTCCAATACCAATATCGCATTACCCGGCACCGTGGGTGGCGTGGTAAAGCTTGCTGTAAACAATGTGCCTGACTGGTCTGGTATATTAAAGGTCTGACTCGCTACCTGTGTACGTACTCCACCAGGGAAGGCTCCCGCACTGGTATACACTCTCACATTTACAGGCTGCGTGGTACCTACTCCCGCTGCATTCGCTGTCTCTATTCCAAAAGTTACTGAATTTACAGCTACCGGTGCAGGAAGTGCTAACTGGTAAGCTCTCCAATAACTATTCTCCGCATGTAAGCCACCGGCATTACACGATATTGAATTCACCGGAGTTACCACATTAGACGTTGACTGCGTTAACGTTGCCGACGCACAATTATCCGTTGACCCTACCGTAAAGCTTACCACCGCTCCACACTGACCAGCATCACTACCTA
>CAZXMP010000323.1:0-1015 GCA_964641575.1 uncultured Chitinophaga sp.
GGCAAGATGGCTTACTAATTTTAATGCATCAATGAATTTGCTCGCATTTTCTTTACCACCTTTCACCCCAAAGTTCAGGATGCCACCAAAGCCATTGGTCAGGTATTCTTTTGCTAACTGATTATACGGGCTGCTTTTTAATCCCGGGTATTGTACAAAATCTACAGCTGGGTGTTGCTCCAGCCATTCTGCTAATGCCAGTGCATTATCAACATGACGTTGTACCCTCAGACTTAATGTTTCTAATCCTTGTAATAATAAAAACGAATTGAAAGGGCCTTGCGATGCACCAAAATCTCTGAGGCCTTCTACTCTTGCACGAATAGCAAAAGCAATGTTTGGCAAACCAAGCGGATTGCCTTCACCAAATACTTCCCAGAATTTTAATCCATGATATCCTTCGGATGGTTCAGTGAATTGAGGAAACTTTCCATTGCCCCAATTATAATTGCCACCATCAACAATTACGCCGCCGATAGTAGTACCATGTCCGCCAATCCATTTGGTAGCCGATTCAACTACTACATTGGCACCATGTTCTAAGGGGCGAAATAAATATCCGCCAGCACCAAATGTATTATCTACAATTAATGGCAGGTCGTACTCTTTTGCCAATGCAGCAAATTTTTTAAAATCAGGAATGTTCAATCGTGGATTACCGATTGTTTCTAAATAAATAGCTTTTGTATTCTTATCAATATGCTTTACAAAACTTTCTGCATCATCGCCATCAGCAAATCTTGCTTCTACACCCAGGCGTTTAAATGCAACTTTAAATTGATTGTAAGTACCCCCATAGAGATATGTAGTGGTAATAAAATTATCTCCGGCCTGCAAAATATTATTCAACGCTAAAAATTGCGCTGCTTGTCCTGATGCAGTTGCCAATGCAGCTACACCACCTTCCAATGCGGCAATACGTTGTTCAAAAACATCCGTAGTAGGATTCATAATACGGGTATAGATATTACCAAACTCCCGCAGTCCAAATAAGTTGGCTGCATGTGCTGCATTG
>CAZXMP010000324.1:0-1012 GCA_964641575.1 uncultured Chitinophaga sp.
CTCATTGCGGCGCCAGCCAGCGTTGAGCAGATAGTTGGCAATCGACGTCATCGCGTCGACTTCGCTTTTCCAGATATCGGCATAGCCATCGCCATCACCGTCGCGCGCCAGCCGGAGATAGACCGATGGCAGAAACTGAGGGCGGCCCAGCGCCCCTGCCCAGCTGCCGGTAATGGCGTAAGACGGAACGCCGCGGTCGATCATCTTGAGGACCGCCACTAATTCGGCCTCGAACAAATCCCGACGGCGGCCTTCGAAAGCGAGCGAGGCCAGTGCATCGGGGGCATGGAAATTGCCCATGACCGCGCCATAATTGGTCTCATGCCCGTAAATGGCGATCATCACCTCTTCGGGGACGCCGGTTTCATTCTCGATCCGCTGTAGCAATGGACGAAGTTCTGAATATTTGCTGCGCCCACGACCGATACGCGCGGCATCGACATGCTTGCGGCGATAGGGTTCAAAAGAAGGGATAGGTGCGTTGCCGGGCGTTTCGGGCTGGCCGCGATCAAGTTGCACGACGCGGGGCAAATAGGTTAGCGTCGGGATAACGCGGTCGAGCGTGGCCTTACTGACCCCCTCCCGCTCCGCACGTACGCGGACTGTTTGCAGATATTGAGCAAAAGCATGCGAATGGCTTTGATCGGAAACGGCGCCAGGCGTTTGCTGGGCCGAAAGCGCTGCAGGCGGGCTCAGTGCGGCAAGCAACAATGCGGCAGCTACGCCATCAACCGGGAATTTTCCGAAACGCAACGCCACACATCCTCCTTTTGGGTCAGGCCCAGACGATAACATGGATTTGTGGTTCTAACACAATAATATCAGCAGATTGGCGCGCCCTTCGCTCCCCCTGTCGCGTAGCTCGCTATGGGTGCAAGACTTTCACGGACAAAAGCGCGGCCAGAAGCGCAGAGCGCTTGCCAGCACGGTTTTAGATGGTAAAGGCGACGGCGCAGCGGACAGGTGGCCGAGTGGTTTAAGGCACCGGTCTTGAAAACCGGCGTGGGTGCAA
>CAZXMP010000325.1:0-1010 GCA_964641575.1 uncultured Chitinophaga sp.
TATCAAGTTGAGCAAATAATTTTTGCAAGCCTTCTTTACTAAATAATGCCACTGTTACTTCAATTCCCAGATCAGCCTGGAAGGATGAAATATTTTTCGTATTCAAAAAACCTTTCAAGTATGCCGTAGCCGGATACGGCGTATTCAATTGTGTAAAAGGAGGCGTAATTAAAAAAACAGTAGTGCTCAACCGGAAAAGTTTAGCTGCAAAACTATCTATTATCAGCTAATAAACAGACTGTGCTTTCTCATTCCGGAATCTTTATCTTTAGCTAATAAAATATTACACATGAAACGCCGCATATTTATCATAACTCTTACTTGTTGCTGTTCACTTTTTTCAAAAGCACAACAAACACAAAAGCCACCACTACATGGAAAAAACTGGATGGCCATTACCGGAAAGCCTTTAGCAGCAACGGCGGGTTCTATCATATTTCAAAAAGGTGGTAATGCAGTGGATGCAGCTTGTGCAATGCTGGCTGCCACCTGCACAATGTGGGATGTATTGAGTTGGGGTGGCGAAACACAGGCCCTTATTTATAATCCAAAAACAAAAAAAGTAATTGCTATAAATGCAATGGGTGTAGCACCAACTGGCGCAACGGTTGAATTCTTTAAAGGCAAGGGCTACAATTTTCCTCCTGAATATGGTCCGCTGGCAGCAACAACTCCGGGTACGCCGGGCGGCATTTGTTATATGCTGTCGGAATATGGAACCATGAGTTTGAAAGAAGTTTTGGCACCGGCCATGGAATTAGCAGCAGGTTATGCAATTGATGCACAAACTGCCAATAGCATGGAAAGAGGAAAAGCAAGAATAAAAGAATGGCCCTATAGCAAAGCAGTTTTCTTGCCCCATTTGGGCGAAAAGAGGGAAGCCCCTTCAGCCGGTGAAATATTTGTACAAAAAGATTTATTGGCCACATTGACTAAAATGGTGGAAGCAGAACAAACTGCATTGAAAAAAGGTAAGAATAGAAAAGAAGGCATCATGGCTGCCTTAGATC
>CAZXMP010000326.1:0-1008 GCA_964641575.1 uncultured Chitinophaga sp.
AGCCCAGCAACCTTGAGCTTGGTTGAGGTTACCGAGCCGCGATAGCCCTTGGGTTCCGCCGCCAACCCGTCGGCCAAGCTGCGGCACATTTCCCACAGCGGTGCGACAAGGCCGTAAACATTGCCATCATGTTCGACGCATTCGCCAACCGCGAGAATATCTGGATCGCTGGTCACCATATCGTCATCGACATGGATGCCGCGTCCGATGGCCAGCCCAGCCTCCTTTGCCAGCGCGGTTGCCGGGCGGATACCGACCGCCATGACGACGATCGAGGCAGGGATTTCGCGCCCGTCTTTCAACCGGACGCCTTCGACCTTGCCCTCGCCATGAATTTCCGCCGTGTCGGCGCCGGTCAGGATCGTTTGCCCGCGCCTCTCAAGCGCATCCTTGAGCAACCAGCCTGCCGCCTCGTCGAGCTGTCGTTCCATCAGCGTCGGCATCAGGTGGATGACGGTGACTTTCATGTTCCTGAGGCTGAGGCCATGTGCGGCCTCCAGCCCCAGGAGCCCTCCCCCGATAACAACCGCATCGCCACCCCTGTTGGCGGCCTCCAGCATCGCCCCCACATCATCCATGTCGCGGAAGGTGATGACACCCGGCAGATCCTTGCCCGGAACCGGAATGATGAACGGGTCCGAGCCGGTCGCAATCAACAGCTTGTCATAGCTTTCGATGCGTCCGGATTTGGCGGTGATGGTTTTGGCGACCCGGTCGATTGCCGTAACCGGGTCGCCTGCGACCAGCTCGATACCATTTTCATCGTACCAGTCATGGCCGTTGATCACTATGTCTTCGAACGACATTTCACCCGCCAACAAGGGCGACAGCATGATGCGGTTGTAATTGACCCGCGGTTCCGCCCCGAAAATGGTGATACGGAACTTGTCGGCATCGCGCGCCAATATTTCCTCCACCGCGCGGCATCCGGCCATGCCGTTTCCGATCACTATAAGATGCGGTCGTTCACTCATTCGATTGCCCTTCAGAATATATATTCGAGCTGCA
>CAZXMP010000327.1:0-1005 GCA_964641575.1 uncultured Chitinophaga sp.
TTTTGAAAACGTATTTGTCCACCGTGACCAAACGTAATAGCGAAGATAAAACTTTATACTTACACTTCACCCAGCCATTGCAAATAGCTTTTGTTAGCAGCATGTGGCCATGTCCGGCCGAATCCAGCGGACACGTATTTTTCTTTTATTCAATTTATTCAGTCCACAGTTAGGGGCGGAGTGAAGCGATTTGTTACTCAATTCGGAGTGATAAGTTTTGCTCGAAGTGATCTTATCCTACATTTAAGGTTTTCTAAATTCTTCTCAGCCGAAACTTAATGCGTGAACCTGTTCCCAGGTTGGCCATTGCTGCTAACGCTTGGCTATGAAGCGTTACTTTTATCCTTAAAAAAATAATTAATCAAAAGTAATGCTTTATAGCCGTTGTTGTGGGGCGTTTTATTTCTTTCGTTTCACATGTTTTCTCCATACCCATAGTTCGCTGTAAGAGGGATCCTCCATAGTTGGAGTGTCGTTTTCCCTCGCAACTAAAACGAGAGAACTGTCCTGAGTATAATTTAATGCATAGAGCTTTTTATCTGTCCTTATAGCTGAACTTTTAAAAGTCAAAGGCTTTGGGAAAGCTGTGTCCATTTCAAACTTAATGTAATCGTCAGCAAATGTTGTGTCCTCAATTCCATGTATGAAAATCTCGTCTGAACGAAAGTAGTCCTGAAGTTCAATTCTCTCGGCTTTGTTTATTTTATTAGCGTGATTTCTACTCCATATGAATCCGATAGCTCCGCCAGTAATTGAAAAGATTATCCAAACAATCCAAAACCATTTATTTCTATACAATCCAAACATTTTATGTCAAGGTTTGTCTATCGCGAAAATGCCCCACAACGCTTGGCTATGCAGCGTTGCTTTTCTCCTTTAAAAATAATTAAAAAAAGCAATGATGCATAGCTGTTGTTGGGTGCTGGTAATTTTGTCGGCCGTTATAGTCAAATGTTGGCTTATCACAGGTCAAATGGTTGTCAGCCAATAGGTTTTTGTCGCTAC
>CAZXMP010000328.1:0-1003 GCA_964641575.1 uncultured Chitinophaga sp.
GTATAGTTGCCAGTTACTACTTGCTCTGGTAGTGCACCCGGAAATAGTTTAGCATTCCAATAGCCGGATGAAGCTGAAAAAATTGTAGCCTGTCGATTGTTGATTTTCCATAAACCATCATCCCGCCCGGCAAGTAATTGGTTGTTTATAGCCGATATATTCCAGGTAAGACCGCTAACTATTAATTGCGGCTGGCTGGTTATGGCACTAAGATTAGCCTGTGATTCTAAAGGGAGCCAATGAAGCCCCGTAGAAAGTGCAAAGTATAAATCGCTGCCTTGTGCAATTGCATTATAACCGGCGCCATTGTTAAAGGCAGGAGGGTTAATATGACGTATAGAATTATTGTAAGAAAAAAAGCCAAGGCCATTATCCAACCCTGCCCAGGCATTGCCATTTTTATCATCAAATACAAAACGCACCGTGTTATTAGGCAACCCGTTTTTGGTAGATACATTTTCCAGCACTCTTCCCTGCCGGCTGATGTGGTATACTCCGTTAAAATAAGTACCGATTAAAAAAGTTGAATCATTAAGAACGGATAGTGAAGTAATATGCTGTAAGGCATTAAAATCAGTATAGCTAAATCGGAATGGAAGCAATTTGTTTTCGATCATTAAAAACAAACCATGGCCAGCCGTACTCACCAGACTGGTATCTTTTTTATAGGGAGCAATATCTGTTACAAAAAAACCGGGCGGCAGTAAATCCTTTTTAATATAAGTTTTCCAATTGCCATTTTCGTAGCGCATCAGTCCGGCCTTATCATCTTGTGCAAAAATGCTGCCTTGGCCATTATGAAGCGAAATCCAGTTGGATGGGGCCTGGTAAACCGTAAATTTTTCATCACTGAGTTTAAAAATCTTAGCGTTTGTACGGAAGAAAACGTCGTTACCAGCCACTTCCAATTCCCATACATCGGAAAAGATCCTGTCGCTGAGGGGTAATTGATTTTTTATAGAAGTAAAAAGCAGACGACCTGAATTGTCTGGGGCAAAATATC